>NZ_JBHMIV010000027.1:0-64959 GCF_048060475.1 Nocardiopsis sp. LOL_012
CGCCCTCAACGGTCGGCCGTGGGCCGCAGCTCTGCCGGGCCCGTCACCCACCACCGCCCTCGGCCGCCGGGTCAGGACACCGACGGTCCGGCCGTGGCCGGCGCGCCCTGGCTGCCGCTGTCCTCGCTCGGCATGTCCCTGGCGACGAAGGTCTCCACGTCGAAGAAGTTGCCGTTGGAGCGGTCCACCACGTTGAGCAGGGTCGACATCGTGGCGACCTCCTCGGTCTGCTCCTGGATGAACCACTGGAGGAACTGCTCGCCCGTGTAGTCGTCCTCGTCCCGGGCCACCTTGGCCAGGTGCAGGATCTGGTCGGTCACCTCGCGCTCCTGGCGCAGGGCCAGGGCCACGAGGTCGCGTGGAACGGAGAAATCGGTCTCGATCGCGTCCACGCCGGGAAGCGCGAAATCGACGTCCCTGTCAATGAGGAACCGCACGATCATCATCGCGTGGTCGCGCTCTTCGAGGGATTGCTCGTAGAAGACGCGCGCCAACTGCGGGAGATCCTGGTCGTCAAACCATGTGGCGAGCGCCACGTACTGGTGTGAGGCGGTGAACTCGTGCCTCACCTGGTCGACCAGGAGGCGGTGGAACTTGGAAAGAGTGCTGTCGCCGGTCTTGGTCTTGTTCGAAGTCATGGCGCCACCATAACGTATTCGGAGGCATTATGCGAAGTTCTGTAAATCGCATGGAAAATGATTAGGCAAGCCTTTCTGAACATTGCTGAGGTGAGGTATTCCAAACTTAGGCGACGCTATTTTAGGTTAGGTGTTCCAAAGTTGCGGTGCGCTGGTGTGCGCCTTTCCCGGGACTGCGGCCGACGGACGTCCGCCGCGCCCCCGGCCGCCGCTCCACAGGACACGCCCCCACGGCGGATCACGGCGTGTTCTGTCCAACATCCGGACACGGCACCCGTCTCCGTGGGACGCGCACCCTAGACTGGGCCCGTGATCAGTCGAATCGACCTCCGAGGTACCCAGGGCGACCCCCGCCGAGCCCTCCCGCGCGCCGAACTGGACGTGGCGTCCGCCGTCGAACGCGTACGCCCCCTGTGCGAGGACGTACGCCATCGCGGAACCGAGGCGCTGATCGAACTCACCGAGCGCTTCGACGGTGTCCGGCTCACCGACGTCCGGGTCCCCCGCAAGGCCATCGACACCGCTCTGGAGGAACTCGACCCCGCCGTGCGCGCCGCGTTGGAGGAGTCCATCCGCCGCGCCCGCCTCGTCCACCGCGAGCAGCGCCGCACCGACCACACCACCCAGGTCGTCCCCGGCGGCACCGTCACCGAGAAGTGGATCCCCGTCGGCCGCGTCGGTCTCTACGTCCCCGGCGGCCGCGCCGTCTACCCCTCCAGCGTCATCATGAACGTGGTCCCCGCCCAGGAGGCCGGGGTCGGCTCCCTCGCCGTCACCTCGCCGCCCCAGGCGGAGTTCGGCGGCCTGCCGCACCCCACCATCCTCGCCGCCTGCGCCCTGCTCGGCGTCGACGAGGTCTACGCCGTCGGCGGCGCCCAGGCCGTGGCCATGTTCGCCCACGGCACCGACGACTGCGAGCGCGTCGACATGGTCACCGGTCCTGGCAACATCTGGGTGGCCGCCGCCAAACGCCTGCTCAAGGGCGTCATCGGCATCGACGCCGAGGCCGGCCCCACCGAGATCGCGATCCTGGCCGACTCCACCGCCGACCCCGACTACGTCGCCGCCGACCTCATCAGCCAGGCCGAGCACGACGTCGTCGCCGCCTCCGTCCTGGTCACCCCCGACGAAGCCCTCGCCGAGGCGGTCACCGAACGCCTCGCCGTGCGCGTCCCCGCCACCAAGCACACCGAGCGCGTTCGCGAGGCCCTCGCCGGACCCCAGTCCGGCATCGTCCTGGTCGACGACCTCGACCACGGCCTGGCCGTCGTCGACGCCTACGCGGCCGAGCACCTGGAGATCATGACCGCCGACGCCGCGGCCGTCGCCGACCGCGTGCGCAACGCCGGGGCGGTCTTCGTCGGGGACTTCTCCCCGGTCTCGCTCGGCGACTACGCCGCCGGCTCCAACCACGTCCTGCCCACCGGCGGCTGCGCCTGCCACAGCGGCGGGCTGAGCGTGCAGACCTTCCTGCGCGGCGTGCACGTCGTCAACTACGACCGCGACGCCCTGGCCGGGGTCGCCCACCACGTCGTCACCCTGGCCGGAGCCGAGGACCTGCCCGCGCACGGCGAGGCCGTCACCGCGCGCACCGGAGAGGACCCCGGCCCGGCCTGAACCGACGCGGCCACCCGGACACCACACACCACAAGAGCGTGAGACCGTGAGCTTCACACTGAACGACCTGCCCCTGCGCGACGACCTGCGCGGTCAGTCGCCCTACGGCGCGCCGCAACTGGACGTACCGGTCGTGCTCAACACCAACGAGAACCCCTACGCCCCCTCGCCGGAACTGGCCGAGGCCATGTCCGGCGCCGTCGCTGGGACGGCCCTGGGGCTCAATCGCTACCCCGACCGCGACGCCGTCCGCCTGCGCGAGGGCCTGGCCGCCTACCTCGGACACGGGCTGACCGGCGCGCAGGTCTGGGCCGCCAACGGCTCCAACGAGGTCCTGCAACAGATCCTCCAGGCCTTCGGCGGGCCCGGCCGCACCGCGATGGGCTTCGAGCCCTCCTACTCGATGCACCCCATCATCACCCGGGGCACCAACACCTCCTGGGTGTCCGTCCCGCGCGAGGCCGACTTCCGCGTCGGCGTCGACACCGCACTGGCCGCGATCGCCGAGCACCGGCCCAGCGTCGTCTTCCTCACCTCGCCCAACAACCCCACCGGCACCGCCATCGACCTCGCCGACGTCCGGCGCATCGCCGACGCCGCACCCGGCGTCGTCGTGGTGGACGAGGCCTACGCCGAGTTCCGGCGAGCCGATACCCCCAGCGCCCTCACCCTCCTGTCGGAGTACCCGCGCCTGATCGTCTCGCGGACCATGTCCAAGGCCTTCGCCCTGGCCGGGGCGCGTGTGGGCTACCTCGCCGCCCACCCCGCGGTGGTCGACGCCCTCCAACTGGTCCGCCTGCCCTACCACCTGTCCGCCGTCACCCAGGCCGTCGCCTCCACCGCGCTGGAGTACGCTGGCGAGCTCCTCGCCGCCGTCGACGACCTGCGCGCCGAACGCGACGGCCTGGTCGCCTGGCTCCGAGACCACGGCTTCTCCGTGGCCGAGTCCGACGCCAACTTCATCATGTTCGGCGAGTTCGAGGACCGCACCCGCGTGTGGGAGGCGATGCTCGAACGCCAGGTGCTCATCCGCGAGGTCGGCCCGCCCGGATGGCTGCGCGTCACCGTCGGCACCCCCACCGAGACGGCCGCCTTCCGCGAGGCCCTCCTCGCCGCCACTGGACGCTGACCCGGCGCCGGACCCGACCCGCCCCACACCGAGGGAGTAGAGACACCATGAGCCGCACCGGCCGCGTGGAACGCGCCACCAAGGAAACCAAGGTCCTGGTCGAGATCGACCTCGACGGCACCGGCGTCGCCGACGTCTCCACCGGCGTCGGCTTCTACGACCACATGCTCGACCAGCTCGCCAAGCACGGCCTGTTCGACCTCACCGTGCGCACCGAGGGCGACCTGCACATCGACTCCCACCACACCATGGAGGACACCGCCCTGGCCCTGGGCGCCGCCTTCCGGGAGGCCCTCGGCGACAAGAGCGGCATCCGCCGCTTCGCCGACGCCAAGGTGCCCCTGGACGAGGCCCTGGCCGAGGTGACCGTCGACGTCTCCGGCCGCCCCTACCTGGTGCACAGCGAACCCCAGGGCATGGCCCCGGTCATCGGACGCGACTACGACACCACCATGACCCGCCACATCCTCGAATCCTTCGTCGCCCAGGCGCGCGTGGCCCTGCACGTCCACGTGCCCTACGGCCGCAACGCCCACCACATCGTCGAGTGCCAGTTCAAGGCCCTGGCGCGGGCGCTGCGCTCCGCCACGGAGCGGGACCCGCGCGTCAGCGGCGTCCCCTCCACCAAGGGCGCACTGTAGATGGACGCCGACCTCTGGGGGCTGTTCCTCATCGTGCTGGCCGGGTTCCTGGCCGGAGGGGCGTACTCACTGTGGAAGGCCAGCCGGGTGCTCGCCGTCGCGCTGGCCGCGTGCGCGGTCCTGGCCGTGGCCTCCGGTGTGCTCCGGCTCGGCTACCTCTAGGACTAGGAAAGGAAGGAACATGCCCTCACGTGTGGTCGTCTTCGACTACGGATCGGGCAACCTGCGCTCGGCCCAGCGCGCGATGGAGCGCACCGGCGCCGATGTGACCGTCACCTCCGACCCCCGTGTCGCGCTGGAAGCCGACGGCCTCGTCGTCCCCGGTGTGGGCGCCTTCAGCGCCTGCATGTCCAGCCTGCTCGCCGCGGGCGGGGACCGCGTCATCGGCAGGCGCCTGGCCGGCGGCCGCCCCGTCCTGGGTATCTGCGTCGGCCTCCAGGTCCTCTTCGAACAGGGCGTGGAGCAGGCCGACACCAGCGCCGAGGAGGTGGCCACCAAGGGCTGCGGCGAATGGCCCGGAACCGTGGAGCGCCTGCGCGCCCCCGTCCTCCCGCACATGGGCTGGAACACCGTCCGCCCCCCCGAGGGCTCGTGGCTCTTCGCCGGGATCGGCGCCGACGAGCGGTTCTACTTCGTGCACTCCTACGCCGTGCGCACCTGGGAGTTCGAGGCCGGCGACCAGCGCATCGCCCCGCCCCTGGTGACCTGGGCCGAGCACGGAGAGCCGTTCGTCGCCGCCGTCGAGAACGGCCCCCTGTGCGCCACCCAGTTCCACCCCGAGAAGTCCGGGGAGGCGGGCGCACGCCTCCTGGCCAACTGGGTCGCCACCCTGTAGACACGCGGACCCACACCACCGAACACGAAAAGGCACACATGACCGGCACCACGTCGACACCCGCACTCGAACTCCTGCCCGCCGTGGACGTGGCGGGCGGCCAGGCCGTCCAGCTCGTCCAAGGCAGGGCCGGCTCCGGCGGCCAGTACGGAGACCCCCACGAGGCGGCCATGAACTGGCAGCGGGCCGGCGCCGAGTGGATCCACCTCGTGGACCTGGACGCCGCGTTCGGGCGGGGCCACAACCGCGACCTGCTGCGCGACATCGTCGGCCGCCTCGACATCAAGGTCGAGATGTCCGGCGGCATCCGCGACGACGAGTCCCTGGCCGCCGCCCTGGCCACCGGGTGCACCCGCGTCAACATCGGCACCGCCGCCCTGGAGAACCCCGAGTGGTGCGCCAAGATCATCGCCGAACACGGGGACAGGGTCGCCATCGGCCTCGACGTGCGCGGCACCACCCTGGCCGCCCGGGGCTGGACCCGCGACGGCGGCGACCTGTTCGCCACCCTCGACCGCCTGGAGTCGGAGGGCTGCGCCCGCTACGTCGTCACCGACGTCAACAAGGACGGCACCCTCAAGGGCCCCAACCTGGACCTGCTGCGCACCGTGTGCGAGCGCACCGACAAGCCTGTCGTGGCCAGTGGCGGCGTCTCCAGCCTCGACGACCTCAGGGCCATCGCCACCCTCGTCCCCGAGGGCGTGGAGGGCGCCATCATGGGCACCGCCCTGTACGAGGGGGCCTTCACCCTGGAGGACGCCCTGGCCCTGGTCCGGGGGGAGTACCGGTGAGCCTCGCGGTCCGTGTCATCCCCTGCCTGGACGTCGACGCCGGACGGGTGGTCAAGGGCGTCAACTTCGAGAACCTGCGCGACGCCGGCGACCCCGTCGAACTCGCGGCCTCCTACGACGCCGGGGGCGCCGACGAACTCACCTTCCTCGACGTCACCGCCTCCAGCGGCAACCGCGAGACCACCTACGACGTGGTGCGCCGCACCGCGGACCAGGTGTTCATCCCGCTGACCGTCGGGGGAGGGGTGCGCACCGCCGACGACGTCGACCGACTCCTGCGCGCCGGCGCAGACAAGGTCGGGGTCAACACCGCCGCCATCGCTCGTCCCGAACTCATCGGGGAGATCGCCGAGCGCTTCGGCCGCCAGGTCCTGGTGCTCTCGGCCGACGTGCGGCGGGTGCGCCAGGACGGAGAGCCCACCCCCAGCGGGTTCGAGGTCACCACCCACGGCGGGCGCACCGGCACCGGCATCGACGCCCTGGAATGGTGCGAGCGCGCCGCCGACCTGGGCGCGGGCGAGATCCTGCTCAACTCCATGGACGCCGACGGCACCAAGGAGGGCTTCGACCTGGAACTCATCCGGGCCGTGCGCGCCCGTGTCCGCGTCCCGCTCATCGCCTCCGGCGGCGCCGGGAAGGTGGAGCACTTCGCCCCGGCCGTCGAGGCGGGCGCCGACGCGGTCCTGGCGGCGACCGTCTTCCACTTCGGCGAGTTCACCATCGCCGACGTCAAGAAGAGCCTGAGCGAGGCCGGGTACGCCGTGCGGTGACCGCTTCCGGCCCGGCCCCGGCCGGGCTGGAACGGAGACGTGGTTCCCGGGGGACGGAAGGGGCCGCCACGGTCGAACACAGGGATGCCGCTGTCTCCGCGACCACCGACGAGGACGGCGCATGGTGTGCCAGAGCGGAAGCCGTCGGCGGCGGTGTGGCTTACGGGGAAGGCGACACCAAGGCCGAGGCCCTTGCCGACCTCCGGTCCGGGCTGGTCGCGCTCTCCGAGTCGATCGGACCTCTGGACGCCGAGAACACCGCGTAGATGCCCCGGTTTTCTCTAGGTTCGTCCACTGTCGGCGGGGATACATTTCCCTTCCCCCGCGGGTCTCGGTGTGAACGACAGGGCCGTCTCACCCATCCCACAGAGCGACGGAGCAACACTCCTCGGGAAAGGAAGGCCCCCATGTCCACCCGAACACGCACCCGCCTCCCCGGGCGCCTGGCCGCACTGGTCACCGCCGCACTCCTCGCTTTGGCCGCCACCATGGTCGGCCTGTCCTCGGCCTCGGCCGCGCCGCAGCCCGCCACGCCCGTCCCCGCCTCCGGCGGCGAGGCCTGGCCCGACTACGGCGACGGGGACGCCGACGTCGACATCGCGGCCGCCAAACTGCTGCTCATCCAGATCGGGTTCGACCCGCACATGGACTACGACCGCCCGATCTACTTCGACGGCCACATGAGCCACTCCGTCCGCGCCTACCAGGAGTACGCGGGCATCCCCGAGACCTCCCGACTGGACGCCGACACCTGGGAGGCCCTCAGCGACGACACCTTCGGCCTGTACCGGCGCGGCTCCACGGGCGAGGCCGTCGAGGCCATACAGCGCCTGCTCAACGCCAAGTACGCCCTCCACCTGTTGACCGACGGCATCTACGGGCCGAACACCGAGGCCGCGGTCCGCTCCGCCCAGAACGACCTGGGCATCGGCGTCGACGGCATCGCCGGACCGGTCACCTTCCGCGCGCTCATCACCTACCAGGACTACGACCGCTAGACTCGGGACCGGCCAGGTTCAACAGGACGGCCGCCCGCCCGTCGCCCTCCACCGCCCTCAAAGGTGGGCCTACGGCCCCGGCCCCGCCCGCCGATACCGCAGCCGCGCCCCGGCTGTCCGGCGGGCCGCCGTGCGGCCAATCCCTCCGCCCCGGACGGAATAGCCCCGCCCCGTCCGGCGCTGAACATCTTCGGTGCCCGTGTCGGCACCCGAGAAACCACACGCGCCCCGGACGCTCCCGCCGTGCCCGGCAACGCCCCGGGTCGCGTACCTCCGGACCCCGGGTCCGGCCGACAACACGAACGGGGGGCGCATGGCGCAGGGAACCACCACCGGCGACCGGGACACGGAGGAGGACACCCCGGACACCCCGGTACGGGAGGCCGCCTCACCCCGCAGCCCCACCCGTGTCTTCTCACGCGGCGTCGGCGTCATGTGGACCGCCATCCGCACCGAACCCTGGGTGTTCCTCATCGCCTTCACCGGTGCCGTACTCCACGCCGCCGTCACCGTCGGCGCCGCCTCCGTCCTCGGACACCTCACCGAGACCACCATCCTCCCCGCCATCGACAGCGGCTCCACCACCACCGCGGCGCTCCTCGGCGCGGCCGCCCTCCTCATGGCCGTCGGCCTCGGCAAAGCGGTCGGGCTCGCCCTGCGCCGCCTCTTCGCCGGACTCATGCAGTTCCGCATGCAGGCCCGCTACCGCCGCGCCGTCGCCCGCAAATACCTCGAACTGCCCCTGGCCTGGCACCACCGCCACCCGACGGGCCGCCTGCTCTCCAACGCCAACGCCGACGTCGAAGCCTCCTGGCAGCCCCTGGCACCCCTGCCCATGGCCGTCGGAGCGGTGTTCATGCTCCTCATCGCCGCCGTCGCCATGATCGTCACCGACCCGGTCCTGGCCCTGGTCGCCTTCGTCGTCTTCCCCGTCCTGATCGCCGCCAACGCCGTCTTCCAGCGCAAGGTCTCCCCGATGGCCGCCCACGCCCAGGCCCTGCGCGCCGAGGTCAGCGGCGTCGCCCACGAGTCCTTCGACGGCGCGCTCGTGGTCAAGACCCTCGGCCGCGAGGACACCGAGACCGAGCGCTTCACCGAATCCGCCAACCGCCTGCGCGACGCCCTCATCCGCGTCGGCCGCATGCGCGCCGTGTTCGACCCGGTCATGGAGTCCCTGCCCAACTTCGGTGTGCTCGCCGTCCTCCTCCTGGGCACGTGGCGCCTGTCCACCGGCGCGATCGACCCCGGCGAACTCGTCCAGACCGCCTACCTGTTCACCCTCATGGCCCAGCCCATCCGCGCCTTCGGCTTCCTCCTCGGCGACCTGCCGCGCAGCGTCGTGGGATGGGAACGCGTCCAGTCGGTCCTGCGCTCGGAAGGGTCCATGGATCACGGCCGCCGCACCCTCGAACCGGCCCCCACCGGCCTCGCCCTCGCCACCCGCGGCCTCACCTTCTCCTACGCCGACTCCCACGACGCGCACGGCACCGGAAACGACCTCATGGACGGCGATCGCACCGGCCCCCGCACCACCGTCCTCGACGGCGTGGACCTGGACATCGTCCCCGGCCGCACCGTTGCCCTGGTCGGCCCCACCGGCTCGGGCAAGTCCACCCTGACCACCCTCCTCACCCGCCTGGTGGACCCCGACAGCGGCACCGTCACCCTCGACGGCGTCGACGCCCGCGACCTCGCCCGCGGCCAGATCCCCAGCCACGCCGCACTCGTCCCGCAGAGCACCTTCATCTTCGAGGACACCGTCCGCGACAACATCGCCCTCGGCTCGGCCGACATCGACGACGCGCAGGTCTGGGCCGCCCTGGAACTGGCCCGCGCCGACGGGTTCGTCAAGGAGCTCGACGGCGGACTCGACGCCCGGCTGGGGGAGAAGGGCACCACCCTCTCCGGCGGGCAGCGCCAGCGCCTGGCCCTGGCCCGCGCCGTGGTCCGCCGCCCCCGGCTGCTCATCCTGGACGACGCCACCTCGGCCGTCGACCCCCAGATCGAGGCGCAGATCCTCGCCGGACTGCGCTCCCGCGACGACGCCGCGACCGTCGTCGTGGTCGCCTACCGCCGCGCCACCATCGAACTCGCCGATGAGGTGGTCTACATGGAACGCGGCCGCGTCCTGGCCCGCGGCACCCACAAGGAACTGCTGGACACCTCACCCGGCTACACCAGGCTCGTCACCGCCTACGAGCGCGCCTCGGCCGAGAACACCGCCGCGCGCGCCACCCGCACCACCGAGGAGGCCGCCCGATGAGCGCACCCGCCCGCACCGCTCCACGGCACGAGACCCCCATCGGCCCCCAGCCCGCCGCCCCGGCCGCCGCGCCCGGCCTCAGCCGCTCCCGCGACTCGGCGATCGACACCCTGCGCAGCGGGCTCCGGCTCTCCCCGGAGTTCGCCCGCGGCCTATGGCTGACCCTGGCCTTCGCCGTCGTCGCCACCGCCGGCAAGATCGTCGTGCCCGTCGCCGTCCAGCAGATCATCGACAACGGACTCACCGGCACGGGCGGCCCCGACCTGGAGTTCGTCACCCGCATGGTGGCCCTGTGCGCCGCCCTGCTCGTGGTCACCATGGTCTGCTCCTACCTGATGAACCTGCGGCTGTACCGGGCCACCGAGTCCGGCCTGGCCACCCTGCGCCGCAAGGCCTTCCGCCACGTGCACGACCTGTCCGTGCTCACCCAGAACAGCGAACGCAAGGGCGCCCTGGTCTCCCGCGTCACCAGCGACGTCGACCAGATCAGCACCTTCATGCAGTGGGGCGGCCTGCTCATCATCGTCAGCAGCGGCCAACTGCTCGTGGCCACCGTGCTCATGGCGGTCTACTCCTGGCAGCTCACCCTCGTGGTGTGGCTCTGCTTCCTGCCGCTGCTGCTGGGCGTCCGCTGGCTCCAGAGGCTGCTCTCCCGTGCCTACCTCACCGTCCGCGAACGCACCGGCGACATGCTCGCCGTCTTCGGCGAGGCCGTCATGGGCGCCGCCGTCATCCGCGCGCACGGCACCGAGGAGCGCACCGCCGGGCGCATCGACACCACCGTCCTGGCCACCCGTAGCGCCCAGGTCAGGGCACAGCGCCTGTCCATGGCCGTGTCCCCGTTCGCCGAGATCGTCGCCGCCCTCGGCAACACCGCCGTCGTCCTCGTCGGCGTGTGGCTGGGCATCGGCGGCGACATCACCGCCGGACAGCTCGTCGCCTTCCTCTTCCTGCTGACCCTGTTCATCCAGCCGATGATGATGGCCACCGAGATCTTCAACGAGGCGCAGAACGCCATCGCCGGATGGCGCCGCGTCCTGGGCGTCCTCGACACCGTCCCCGACATCGCCGACCCCGGCGAGGACGGCCGCGTCCTGCCGCGCGGCCCCGTCGGCGTCCGCTTCGACGGCGTCACCTACGCCTACCCGGAAGGCCCCGTGGTCCTGGACGGGATCGACACCGAGATCACCCCGGGTACCCGCCTGGCCGTGGTCGGGGAGACCGGATCGGGCAAGACCACCTTCGTCAAACTCCTCACCCGCCTCATGGACCCCGCCGAGGGGCGGGTCCTCCTCGACGGCGCCGACCTGCGCGAGGTGGCCTTCTCCTCCCTGCGCAGCCGCGTGGTCATGGTGCCGCAGGAGGGCTTCCTCTTCGACGGCTCCCTGGGCGACAACATCCGCTTCGCCCGTCCGGGAAGCACCGACACCGAACTGGAGGCCGCCGTCGCCGACCTCGGCCTGGCCGACTGGCTCGTCGGCCTCGCCCACGGCCTGGACACACCCGTGGGCCAGCGCGGGGAGTCCCTGTCGGCGGGGGAGCGCCAGCTCGTCGCGCTCATCCGCGCCTACGTCGCCGACCCCGACCTGCTGGTGCTCGACGAGGCCACCTCGGCCGTCGACCCGCACACCGAGGTGCGCATCCAGCGCGCCCTGGACCATCTCACCCGCGGACGCACCTCCGTGGCCATCGCCCACCGGCTGTCCACCGCGGAGGCCGCCGACCGGGTCCTGGTCTTCGACCGGGGCCGCATCGTCCAGAGCGGTACCCACGACGAACTCGTGTCCCGCCCCGGCGTCTACTCCGACCTGTACGCCTCCTGGGTGAGCTCCTCAGCCTGACCGGGCTCTCTCCGGGCCGCCCGTGGTCAGCGGCCGGAGGAGCGCCACCAGTGGGCGGCCACCAGTTCCGCCGCCAGGGGCTCCACCAGCAGGCTCACGTCGGGGTCCGTGTCGCCGGGATAGCGCACGGTCAGCTCCGCCCCCGGAACGCTCTCGCGCCCGGGGGCGGAGCCCACGGCCGCGAAGCGCCCCCGCAACTGCCCCAGGTGCTCGGCGAAGCGCTCGTCGTAGGCCGAGCCCGCGAACAGCAGCGCGCGGTAGTCCGTCACCGCCGCCAGGTAGCGGTCGGTGTGCGACCACTCCCCGGTCTCGCGGGCGTGCGCCACCCGCACCGGGCCGCCGCGCACCACCCGGACCCCCTGGGCCGCCGACGCCAGCCGCTCGGCCGGGGCGACCATGTGCACGCCGTGCGGCGAGTCCAGCACCCGGGCCACCTCCGGCACCCACGCCTCGGCCTCCCGCAGCAGTGTCGCCGTGGCGTGGGCCGCCCGGTGCAGCAGCCCCGGGAAGTTGCCGCCGCCCCCCGCCGGGGCGCCCAGACGGTGCCCCAGCAGCAGGCCCAGCGCCATCGCGTGCTGGTAGGCGCGGCATCCCAGCCCCGCGGACTCCTCACCGGCGTGCAGCGGCACCACCAGGTCGGCGATCCGCGCCACCACCGCCCCCGGGTCGGGGGTGAGCACGATGACGGGGGAGCGCGCCACGTACCGGTCCAGCACGGTGGCCAGCTCCCGCTGTCCGCCGCCCAGGCTCACCCCGACCACCAGGGTCTCGGGGCCGGCGGGCGGAGTCTCGGCGGACGAGGAGTGCTCGGCGCTCGCCGCGATCCCGGCCCGCCGCAGCCGCGCCGCGACCGTGGCGCACACGTGCCGCGCCGCACCCAGGCCCAGCAGGCGCACGGCGGCGGGCTCGTCGTCCAGCAGCGCGGGCAGTGCCGCGTACGGGTTCCAGCGCGGGAACCGGTCGGCGAGGGCGGTCAGGGACGCGGGTTTGCCCGCGAGGTCGGAGAGCAGGAGGTCGGCGGTCACAGGGCTCCCAGTGTGCGGGACCGGCGGATCGGTGGCGGACCCACGAACTCTACCGAGGATGTCGGCGCAGGCCGGACACGCGCCCGCCACCCGGCCGCACCCCGGTGCAAGGCCACCGCGCGGCGGCCATAATCTGGGGGCATGAGCGTCTCCAGCCTCGACCCGGGTATCGCCGCACGCCTGAAGCGGACCCCGGACGGACTCGTCCCCGCCATAGTGCAGCAGCACGACACCGGCGCGGTCCTCATGCTCGCCTGGATGGACGACGAGGCCTTGCACCGCACCCTCACCACCAAGGCCGCCACCTACTGGTCGCGCAGTCGGGGCGAGTACTGGGTCAAGGGCGCCACCTCCGGACACACCCAGCGCGTGGTCTCGGTCGCCCTCGACTGCGACGGCGACACCCTCCTGGTCCGGGTCGACCAGACCGGAGCCGCCTGCCACACCGGCGACCCCACGTGCTTCGACGCGGGGCGGCTCCTGTGAGTCCCACCGCAGTCGGAAAGTACGCGGGCCGCGAGTTCGGCGCCGTGATGCTGGCCCTGGTGGCGGGGGGCGGGCTCCTGCTCGCCTCGGCCGGACGGACCTGGGCGACCGGTGAGGCCGGGGTGTCCGGACCGGTCGCCGCCATGGCCGTGGACGTCACCGGTGGCGACCTCAGCGGCGCCATGGCCGGTGTCGGCTGGGCCGCGCTGGCCGGGACCGCGGGACTGTACGCCGCGCGCGGACCGGCGCGCCGCCTGGTGGGGGCGCTCCTCGCCCTCGGCGGGGTGTTCGCGCTGGTCCAGGTGGGAAGCGCCACCCGCCCCGGCGCCCTCGCCGCCGCCCTGGCCGAAGCGGTCGGCGGCGCCGCCGGCGCGGCACGGGCAGTGGGGGAGCCGGCGCTGCACGCCGCCGGGCCGGCCATGGCCGCGGCCGGAGCCGCTGCCGTCACGGCAGCCGGAGCCGCCGCTGTGATCAGGGCGACCCTCTGGCCCGGCATGGGCAGCAGGTACGATCGGGACGCCGCACCGCGTTCGACCAGGGCGGACACACCCGCCGACCTGTGGCGTTCCCTGGACGTGGGCGACGACCCCACTCTCGACGCCCGCGGTGGCGTGACCGAGCCCGAGCGCTCCGCAGCCGAGGGCGGCACCACCCCAGCACCGCTGGCGTCAGGGCCAGCCGAACCGAAGGAGAACCACTGATGGCCGACGCACACCACGAAGAACACGAGGACCACGGCAACACCGTCTCCGCCTGGTTCCTCACCGTCTCCTGGATCGTCGCCTGGTCCGTCGCCGGGGTCGCGATCATCATGGGCGGCGGGCTGGTCCTGTGGACCGTCCTCGCCCTCGGCGCCAGCGTGGTGTTCGCGGTCATCGCCGGTCTCCTGAAGCGGGCCGGCCTGGGCCGCAAGGAGCCGCGCCCGGTTCCGCCCACGCGCGAGCAGTGGGAGGCGGCCCGGACCTCCGAGGGCACCAAGGGCACGGACGAGGTGCGCGAGGTCGCCGCTTCCGCGGGCCGGGCCTGAACGGAGCGGGACAGGAAACCCCCAGCTCGCAGCGAGTGCGGAGCGGGGCATGGACGCGGGGCCGGTGGGAGGGGTAGATTCTTTCCGCCGGTCCGTCGCGTTGTGTCGGGTTCCGTCTGCGCGATTCGTACCGATATGGCATGATCTTTGCCTTCGGTCGCATGTGTACCGGTTTCCCGACCATGCCCCCAGTTGGGTTGGCGCGCACCTCGTGTGCGCCGCGATGACCCCTACTCAGGAAAGTTGTACCGATCATGAGCTACGGTCCCCCGCCCCCAGGCAACCCCGGCCCGCCCCCCGGCGGCGGCTACGGCCCTCCCGCAGGCGGCCCCGTCGGTGAGCGCCCGAAGAACTACCTGGTGCACAACATCCTGGGTATCTTCGGCTGCACCATCGTCGGCATCATCGGCCTGGTCTTCTCGCTCCAGGTCAACAGCAAGTGGGACTCCGGCGACTACGCCGGCGCCCAGTCCGCTGCGGGCACCGCCAAGATCCTCGGCATCATCAGCCTGGTCTCCTTCATCATCGCTGTGATCTTCTGGATCGCCTACATCATCTTCTTCGTGGTGCTCCTGGGAAGCACTGCCACAACCACCACGTACGGCTACTGATCAGCTCAGGCGTGAGTGCCGAGCCCCGGGAACATCCTCTCGGGGCTCGGTCCGCCCGGGGACTACCTATGCTGGTGCGCATGGACGCCACACCCCCGCCCCGCGTCGCCGACCCGGCACTGCCCGGCCCCTT
This sequence comes from Nocardiopsis sp. LOL_012, assembly GCF_048060475.1. NCBI lineage: Bacteria > Bacillati > Actinomycetota > Actinomycetes > Streptosporangiales > Nocardiopsidaceae > Nocardiopsis > Nocardiopsis sp. LOL_012. The sequence goes on from NZ_JBHMIV010000027.1 coordinate 14,806, forward strand.
CGGGCGAGCCGAACAGGCCGTGACCCGGCTGCTCGCACGCCTGCACCCGGTCGTGCTCCCCACGGGTGTCGGCGCTCTGGGCCTGGCCGGTGCCGCGCTGCTCCACTTCGTCGACCCGGGCGAGCCCGGCAACTACCCCACCTGCCCGTGGCTGGCGCTCACCGGGACCTACTGCCCCGGCTGCGGTTCCATGCGCGCCGTCGCGCTCCTCACACACCTGGACATCACCGCCGCGATCAGCATGAACCCCCTACTCTTCCTGCTGGCGCCCTTTCTCGTATGGACCTACGCCGGTTGGTTCGCGAGGGCCGTGAGACCGTCCCAGGCGGTGCCCGAACCGACCCCCACCTGGTTCCTGTGGGCGGTGGTCGTCGCCGTCTTCGCCCACTGGATCCTGCGGAACCTGCCCTGGTTCGCCTTCCTGGCACCGGGAGCCCCCCTCTTCCCCGGCTGGTGACGTCCTCCGCACACCCAATCACCCACCCCCAGCGGAAAGCAGGAACAGTGAGCTACGGACCCCCTCCCCCCGGCGGCTACGGCCCCCCGCCACCCCCCGGCGGCTACGGCACCGGCGGATACGGTGTCCCTGAGGCCGGCTACGGCGTGCAGCCCTACGCCATGCAGCCCGCCCCCATCGGCGAGCCGCCCAAGACCTACGTGCCGCACAACATCGTCGGTATCTTCGGGTGTCTCTCGGTGCTGAGCATCATCGGCCTGGTCTTCGGCCTCCAAGTCAGCGGCAAGTGGCGTATGGGCGACTACCAGGGTGCCCAGGACTCCGCCAAGACCGCCAAGATCATGGGCATCCTCGGCATCGTCGGGCTCGTGCCACTGGTGCTCTACATACTTTTCATCGTCGTCATGTTCGTCCTCGCGGCCACCGGTGTCCTTGAGTGAGTACCGCGATCCGGGTTCTGAACAGGTTCGTACGACAACCGGCGGAACCGTTCGGTGTCCACCGGAGTCCTAGACGGTGCACGTCCGCTCCGTGCCCCGGGACACGGCCCGGACACGGCCCTACCGGAAGGTTCCCCACATGAGCTACGGTCCCCCTCCGCCCCCCGGTGGCTACGGCACCGGCGGCTACCCCAGCCAGCAGCCCTACTCCGGCGAGCCGCCCAAGAACTACCTGGTGTACAACATCCTGGGTCTCTTCGGGTGCCTCTCGGTGCTGAACATCATCGGCCTGATCTTCGCACTCCAGGTCGACAGCAAGTGGCGCATGGGCGACTACATCGGCGCGGAGGAGGCCGCCAAGACCGCCAAGATCATGGGGATCATCGGGCTCGTCGGCTTCATCCTCCTGATCGCGTTCCTCGTCGTCTACTTCCTCGTCTTCGTGCTCGTCTTCGGTATGGCGGCCACGTCGTCGGCCACCTACTGACCCCGCTCCCGACGCGCTGATACCGGGGGCGGCGCCCCCTGGGGCCCCGGAGGTCGATACGATGACCAGCGACATGGTGCGCGGGCGTCATAGGGCCGTCCCCGCAGCACAGTCGCGCCCGCCCCGTGCGCGCGTGCGACCCCTCCAACGGCCACATCACGAGGGAGCGGTAACTGGTGAGCGTGCTCGACGAGATCCTCGACGGAGTACGCGCTGACCTGGCGCAGCGGCAGGAGGCCCTTCCCCTGGACCGCCTCAAGGCCCGTGCCGAGTCGGTGCCCACTCCGCGCGACGCCGAGGCCGCCCTGCGCCGCCCCGGGGTCCAGGTGATCGCCGAGGTCAAACGCGCCAGCCCCTCCAAGGGCCCCCTCGCCCCCATCACCGACCCCGCCGCCCTGGCCCGCGAGTACGAGGCCGGCGGCGCCGCCCTCATCAGCGTCCTCACCGAGGAGCGCCGGTTCAAGGGCAGCCTCGCCGACCTGGAGGCCGTCCACAAGGCGGTCGACACCCCGCTGCTGCGCAAGGACTTCGTGGTCAGCTCCTACCAGCTCTGGGAGGCCCGCGCCTACGGAGCCTCCGCCATCCTGCTCATCGTCGCCGCCCTGCCCCAGGAGGCCCTGGTCTCCTTGGTCGAGCGGGCGCGCAGCCTCGACCTCACCCCCCTGGTCGAGGTCCACGACGAGGAGGAGGTCGAACGCGCGCTGGAGGCCGGAGCGACCGTCATCGGCGTCAACGCCCGCAACCTCAAGACCCTGGAGGTCGACCGGGACACCTTTGCCCGGCTCGCCCCCCGCATCCCGGCCGACCGCGTCAGGATCGCCGAATCCGGGGTGCGCGGCCCGCACGACCTGCTGGCCTACGCCGGGGCAGGGGCCGGGGCCGTCCTGGTCGGCGAGAGCCTCGTCCGCGGGGGCAACCCCCGCGAGGCCGTCGCCGACCTGGTGACCGCAGGAGCCCACCCCGCCCTGCGCGACCGCGGCTAGGGTCGGGGACATGACGACCGTGCAGCATCCGGCCCGCCGATGGCGATGGCTCGGGTGCCCACGGGGTTCTGGAGGCATCCGGAGGCGTGTTCGCGAGGAACGAGTGAACACGCCGTAGGTGCCGAAGGTTCCCGTTCCCCGGGCGTCCGAGAGAGGGAACCGCGCCGTCAGGCGTCCGTTGAGGGCGGTGGCGGGCGACGGGCGGGCCGAAGTGGAGCGGAGGTTCAGAGAAGCACAGCCTAGGGAACCCGCACTCCGCGCCGCACGCGTGAGCGGCGGGTTCCCGACACCGCGTTGACCCATCCGACCGCGCCGCCACAGGCGGCGCACGGCCGGTCGGCGCGCCCGCCCCGCGGCCCACGGCCGCAGGGCGCGCACCCCGGTCGGCCCAGTCACAGGAGACTCACCCATGAGCCACGCTGACCCCGTGCCCGACGCACGCGGGCACTACGGCCGCTTCGGGGGCCGCTTCGCCCCCGAAGCACTCATCGCCGCCCTCGACGAGGTCGCCGCCGAGTGGGACAAGGCCCGCCAGGACCCCGACTACCTCGCCGAACTCGACGAACTCCTGCGCAGCTACACCGGAAGGCCCAGCCCGCTCACCGACGCGCGCAACTTCTCCGAGCACTGCGGCGGGGCACGGATCCTCCTCAAACGCGAGGACCTCAACCACACCGGCTCCCACAAGATCAACAACGTGCTCGGCCAGGCCCTGCTCACCAAGCGCATGGGTAAGACCCGCGTCATCGCCGAGACCGGAGCCGGACAACACGGCGTGGCCACCGCCACCGCCTGCGCCCTCCTCGGCCTCGACTGCGTCATCTACATGGGGGAGGAGGACACTCGCCGCCAGGCCCTCAACGTCGCCCGCATGCGCATGCTCGGCGCCGAGGTGGTCCCCGTCACCATCGGCAGCCGCACCCTCAAGGACGCCATCAACGAGGCCTTCCGCGACTGGGTGGCCAACGTCGAGACCACCCACTACCTCTTCGGCACCGTCGCCGGGCCGCACCCCTTCCCGAAGCTGGTGCGCGACCTGCACTTCGTCGTCGGCGAGGAGGCGCGCGCGCAGGTCCTGGAGCTGACCGGGAAGCTGCCCGACGCCGTCGCCGCCTGTGTGGGCGGCGGCTCCAACGCCATCGCGATCTTCGCCGCCTTCATCCCCGACGAGGACGTCGCCCTGTACGGCTTCGAGGCCGGGGGAGAGGGCGCGCACACCTCCAGGACCGCGGCCTCCATCACCGCCGGGGCCCCCGGCGTGTTCCACGGCGCCCGCACCTACGTCCTCCAGGACGAGTTCGGGCAGACCCTGCCCAGCCACTCCATCTCCGCCGGACTCGACTACCCGGCGGTCGGCCCGGAGCACGCCCACCTGGCCGACACCGGACGCGCCTCCTACGAACCGGTCACCGACGCCGAGGCCATGGAGGCCTTCCGGCTGCTGTGCCGCACCGAGGGCATCATCCCCGCCATCGAGAGCGCACACGCCCTGGCCGGGGCGCGCAAGCTCGGTGAGCGGCTCGGCCCGGAGGCCGTCATCCTGGTCAACCTCTCCGGGCGCGGCGACAAGGACGTGGACACGGCGGCGGCCTACTTCGGCCTCGTGGAGGGACAGGCGTGAGCACCCTACAGAGCACACTGGCACAGACCCGGTCCGAGAACCGCGCGGCCCTGATCGGCTACCTGCCCGCGGGCTTCCCCGACACGGCCTCCTCCATCAGGGTCATCGAGGCCATGGTCGAGGGCGGCTGCGACGTCATCGAGGTCGGCCTGCCCTACTCCGACCCCATGATGGACGGGCCCACCATCCAGAGGGCCGCCGACCGCGCCCTGGCCGCCGGGACCACCACCGAGGAGGTGTTCCGCGTGGTCGAGGCGACCGCCGCCACCGGCGCCGCGGCCGTCGTCATGTCCTACTGGAACCCGATCGAGCGCTACGGCGTGGAGCGCTTCGCCGAGCGGCTCGCCAAGGCGGGCGGGGCCGGGGTGATCACCCCCGACCTCATCCCCGAGGAGGCCGACGCCTGGACGGCCGCCTCCGAGCGGTCCGGACTCGACCGGATCTTCCTCGTCGCGCCCTCCTCCACCGACGAGCGGCTCGCGCTCACCACCGGGGCGTGCAGCGGGTTCGTCTACGCCGCCTCCCTCATGGGCGTCACCGGCACCCGCACCCAGGTCGCCGACACCGCCGAGGCGCTGGTACGGCGCACCCGCGAGGTGACCCGCGCATCCGGGCTGCCGGTGTGCGTGGGCCTGGGCATCTCCACCGGGGCCCAGGCCGCGGAGGTCGCCGCCTACGCCGACGGCGTGATCGTCGGCGCCGGGTTCTGCCAGCGGGTGCTGGACGCCCCCGACCTGGAGACCGGCCTCACCGCGGTCCGCTCCTTCGCCGAGGAGCTCGCCGCCGGGGTGCGCTCGCGGGGCTGAGGCCGTGCGGCGGGCCGCCCGGTGCGGCCCGCCGCCCACGGGGGACCCGGAGGCGCGTGCCCGCAACGGGCGGGTAGGGTCACGGCGCGGCACCCGACCCGGTTCGCCGCATCCGCCGCGGCCAGTAGGATCGATGTGTCACTCCGGGAGAGTGTTCTCTCACTGCGAGTGACGCAACCGCCCGGTCATCCCGCTTCCCGAAGGCCATACCAATGATGGACACAGGCGACACCCACGCCGAGGACCGCCACGAGGACACCCCGCCCCCGTCCCGCTGGGAGACGGTCCAGCCCTGGCTCACCCTCGCATGCCGGGTGGGCCTCGCCGCCGTCCTCATCCTCGCCGCCGTCACCAAGTACCCGCCCGCGATGTCGGTCCAGGCCGTGGAGGCCTACGACCTCTTCCCCACCGACATCGCCCGCCTCATCGGCTACACCCTCCCCCTCTTCGAACTCGCGCTGGCCCTGCTCCTCCTCGCCGGGCTCGCCACGCGCTACGTCGGAGCCGCCAGCGCCCTGCTCATGCTCGTCTTCATCGCCGGGATCGTCTCGGCCATGGCCAGGGGACTCAACATCGACTGCGGCTGCTTCGGCGGCGGCGGCCAGGTCGCTCCCGAGGACACCCGGTACGGCCTGGACATCGCCCGCGACATCGCCTTCATGGCCATGGGTGCCTTCATAGCCCTCTGGCCGCGATCGCCCTTCGCACTCGACCGAGCCCTTGGAGTTTTCCGGTGACGCACGACCAGACGCAGAAGAGGGAAGAAAGCATGGGCAGTGAAGCGCGCCGACGCTCACGCGAGCGGCTCAGGCAGCAGCGGGAGAAGGACCAGCGCGCTGCCGCACGCAAGCGCGGCCTCACCGTCGCCCTGATCGCCGCCGGTGTCGTCGCCCTCGTCGTCGGGGTCGGCTACGTCATCCTCAACCTCGACAGCAGCGGCGCCGACTACGACGGCGGCCTCGCCCCGCAGACCCTCCAGGCCGACGGCAGCGTCGTCATGGCCGAACCCGGCGCCGAAGCGCCCGTCGTCGAGGTCTACGCCGACTACCAGTGCCCCGCCTGCCGCCAGTTCGAACTGCTCAACGGCGACCTCCTCCAGGAGAAGGCCGCCCTGGGCGAGGCCATCGTCCACTTCCGGCCCGTGAGCATCTTCGCCCAGCAGCCCGAACCCATCAGCGGCAACTCCCTGCGCGCCGCTGCCGCCGCCCGGGCCGCCGCCGACCAGGGCGTCTTCGTCCAGTACAACGACCTGCTCTTCGAGAACCAGCCCACCGAGGGCTCCGAGGGGTTCACCCCCCAGCAGCTCAAGGAGCTGTTCGCCGAGACCGACGCCCCCGAGGGGGCGGCCGCCGAGTTCGGCGAGCGCGTCGACGCCGAGGCCGGGACCGTCGACCGCTTCACCGGCGAGTTCCTGCCCGCCCTCACCGCCGACGCCGTCGAACAGCTCGGCCAGGACGAGGTCGCCGCCATGCCCCTCACCGACCTGCTCGACTGGGGTGCCGACAACGGGCACGACCCGTCCTTCCTGGAGGGGACCTACACCGGCGAGATCATCGAGGCCACCGGGAACGCCTACACTCGCTACAGCGGAGAGAACGCCTTCCGCGCCACACCCTCCGTCTACATCAACGGTGAGCTGCTCGACAACACCACGACCATGACGGTCCGCGGGCTCCGCGGCGCGATCGACGACGCGGCCCCCGGCGAGGTCGGGACCGAGCCGTTGACCGACGGGGGTGGCACCGACTAGCCCTCCCTGACGACACCCCCGAACCCGGGGCGAACCCGAGAGCAGAGCAGTGACACCGTTGTCGACAGCCCCTGAGGGCACGGCCGAGTACGGCCGTGCCCTCGCGGCCATCCCCAGCCCCCAGGTGAACTCGATCCACCTCTTCGGCCCCTTCGAGATCCACTTCTACGCCCTGTGCATCCTGGCCGGCGTCATCACCGCCGTGTTCTGGAGTGAACGCCGCTGGGCCGCCATGGGGGGTGAGAAGGGCACCATCCTGGACATGGCAGTGTGGGCCGTCATCCTCGGCCTCATCGGCGGACGGCTCTACCACGTCATCAGCGACGCCCAGCTCTACTTCGGCCCCGGCCGCGACCCCGTCCAGGCCCTGTACGTGTGGAACGGCGGGCTCGGCATCTGGGGCGCCATCCCCATGGGCGCCCTCGGCGTCTGGCTGGTCGCCCGCAGGCGCGGGCTGTCCATGTCCAAGCTCTCCTTCGCCATCGCCCCCACCATCCCGCTCGCCCAGGCCCTGGGCCGCTGGGGCAACTACTTCAACCAGGAACTGTTCGGTGCCCCCACCGACCTGCCCTGGGCCCTGCGCATCGACCCCTACCCCGACGGCGGACTGCGGCCGGGCATGACCCCCGGTGAGTTCACCTACCACCCCACGTTCCTCTACGAGTCCCTGTGGTGTCTGGGCCTGGCCGTCCTCCTCGCCTACCTGGGACGCCGCTTCGAGCACCGGCTCGGCGGCGGACGCCTCTTCGCCCTCTACATCATGGGCTACTGCGCCGGCCGGTTCTGGATCGAGTACCTGCGCGTGGACCCGGCCAACGACTTCCTCGGACTGCGCCTGAACAACTGGACCTCCATCGCGGTCTTCCTCGGCGCCCTCGCCTACTTCCTCTGGGCCGGACGCCGCCTGGACTCCTTCTCCACCGCCGTCGTCCCGCACGGCCACGACGCCGGAACCCAGGTGTTCGGCGCCACAGGCGGGGGTGAGACAGCCGACGACGGCACCGTCTACAGCGCCGTGGACGCGGAGGAGACGGGATCCGGCACCGACGGCGGCGACCCCGCCGAGGCCGGAACGGAATATCACCCGACCCCTGAGCGATCTAGTAGCCAGGGCTCGACGGAGCAGGGCGCCGACGAAGGCGCCTCCGACACAGGCACGGAAGACGACTCCAGGTCGAAGCCCGAGTAACCAGGGCCACCCGAACATCCCATCCGGCCGGCCGGGCCCGTGTCCGGTCCGCCGCGGAGTGTCTCCTGTACCTACCGAGCAGACCACGGGTTGACGATTGAGAAGAACCGTGAGCAGAGCTGAGTCCGTGTCAGACCGACGAGCCCACCGCGCCGACGAGGCCTCCGACTACGACCCCAACGAGGACTTCTCCGCCGACTACGGCCACACCCGCACGGGTGCCGGATCGCGGCGCCGCTCCGCGCAGGAGGGCACCTCCGCCGCCGGAGGGCGCCGCAGGTCCCGGGGGTCCCGCCGCAAGAGTTCCGGCCCCGCAAGGGCCGCCAAGGCCGCCCGCGCCGGAACGGACAGGGCCTCGGCCTTCTCCGCCTCGGCCATCAAGCGCGTCTCCGTGCTCAAGGACCGGCCCAACCAGATCGTGTACACGCTCGCCGAGCAGAACCGGCGCAAGCGCGGCACCGCCGTCCTGACCACCCTCTTCGGAGCCTTCGGGGTCGCCCTGCTCATCCTCCTGGGCCTGCTGGTCTACCAGCTCTTCAGCGGGTCGGGGGGCGCCCTGGTCGACGGCGAGGACGCCGTCGCCGCCCCGCCCGAGGGCCACAGCACCCTCACCCCGCAGCAGTTCCGCGCTGAACCCAACAGCGAGGACACCTTCGGCCCCATCGCCGAGCGCCCCGAGGGCGCCGAGCCGATGACCGAGGACGCCGTCTTCGGCGGCGTCGAGGACGTCGAGGTCAACGGGATGGCGCTCCAGCTCGACGAGGGACGGGTCACCGACTCCTGCACCTCCCTGGTGTGGGGCGAGGGCGTCGGCCAGAGCCTGATCGACGCTAACTGCTCCAGCGCCGCCACCGGCGTCTACACCGACTCCGAGGACCGCTACGTCGCCCAGGTGACGCTGTTCGACCTCGTCGACACCGAGAGCGCCCAGCGGGTGGCCGAGGCACTGGACCCGGGCAACGCCGAGTCCGGCGCCGGGTTCGTGCTCCCCGACACCGGCGACGCCCCCGGTCTGGAGGAGGGCTACAGCCAGGCCTCCACCCAGGTGATGGGCCACTACCTCGCCGTGTACTGGGTCGCGCAGACCGACGGGTCGGCGCCCGGTGACGACACCGACATGGCCACCCTGAGCGTGGCGGCCATGAACACCGTGCTGCTGCCCTACGAGGAGGTCGTGGCCGCCGGCCGGGAGGAGTAGCCGCTCGGACGCTCTACCTCCGCCCCGGGCGTCCCGGTAAGATTCCGGACAGATCGCCCTGAGCGCCTCCGGGCCGGTCACACCGTGTGGCCGGCCCGGACCCGTGACGGGGCGCCGCCCGCACCCCCGTATCCTCCCAGTGGGGGAGGCACTCGCGGGCCGCCCCGGTCCGTGCGCCGCGCGCGACCCGACCGACGTCCACACATTCGAGGCTCGATGTACCCGGAAAACAGGCGGTCCCTCCCGCAGGGTTCCGCGCAGGAACCAGCCGAACCGTCGGCGCCCCGGCCCTCGGGGCGGCGGAGGGGGGACGACGCCCCCGACGGGTCCCCCGAGAGCACGCGTCCGGGCGGACGCCGCCGGGCTGGGGGACGGAGGAAGCAGCGGAGCCGCCGCGGGCCCGTCATCGCCCTCGTGTGCGGACTGCTGGTCCTGGCCCTGGCCGCCGCGGGCGCCGTGGTCTACTTCGGACCCTTCGACGAGGGCGCCTCCGACGGCGAACCCGTGCAGACCCGTCCCGAGGTGTACCGGACGGTGGACACCGGGCGCATGAACGAGGTGCTGGCCTCCCGGGAGACCGACAACCGCCCCCTCAACGAGTCTGAGCTGTTCGAGCGGCACAACGCCGAGATCTCCAGCCAGGACATCGACTTCATCCTGCGCGACTCCGACCTCACCGAGGCCTGCGAGTCGGCGGTGTGGGGGCAGCAGATCGCCGACGTCCTGGCCTCCGCTGGATGCAGCCAGGCCGCTCGCGCCACCTACGTCTCCGACGACTACTTCGGCGTCACCGCGGTGTTCAACCTCGCCGACACCGAGGGCAGCCGCGACCTGGCCGCCGCGATGGCCGACCCCGAGGACGAGACCCAGGCGGCGGCCGCCCGCGGCTTCGTGCTCCCGCCCTCCGGGGAGGCCCCCTTCGACCGCCTCGGCCAGGGCTACAGTGCGGCCGACGCGATCGTCAGCGGCCACTACCTCGTCGTGGTCTGGGTCCAGCCCACCGACTCCGAATCCGTGGAGGAGCGGGTGAGTCTGGCCGGACCGCTCGTGGCCCTGGCCAACGTCCGCGACCCGCTCTACCGGCGGATGGTCACCCTCGACGAGGGGACCACCGACACCGGCGGGACCGGAACCGGTGAGGACGCCGCCACGGACGGCACAGGCCTGGGGCAGTAGGCCCCGCACAGCTGGGCCGTGTACGGCCCGGCCGCCCTCACCACTGGTCGTCGGCCTCCAACCGCAGCACCAGCTCCTCCGCCACGCCCGGAAGCGCCGCCAACCGGTGCCCGGGCAGGTCCAGCAGTGTGTGCCCGGACAGCCACGGCGGAGCGGAGGCCACCGCGTGCCGGGAGGAGCGCTTGTTGATCGGTCGCCCCGTCCACGCCGCGACCTCCGCCAGCCCGCCGCGCAGCGTCGCCCGCACCATCCCGTGGGCGCGCTCCTGCACGTGGACCAGCAGCCGCTCGACGGGCGTATCCGGATCCGGGTGCCGCGTCAGGCGTACCGCCGTCAGGTGGCGGCCGCCGAACCCCCGCAGGAAGCGCACCTCGAAGCGCGGTTCGACCAGGGCGCGCAGGGCCCGCTGCCCGGCCTGGTCCCGCACCGCCTCCGCGGAGGAGGGCACGACGGCGTACACCGTGTCGGAGGACGACGCCAGGGCGGCCCGAGACAGCAGGCGCTCCCACCCGCCCACGAGGTTGATCACCGCGTGCTCCGAAGCGGAGACGGGGGAGGCCAGCCACGTGGACAGCCGGACCCGCCCGGCGGCCTCCTCCTGCGGCCAGTCGCCGACCAGCGTCACATCGCGCCGGCCCGCCCCGCCGCCCAGGTCCGCCGACACCGCGTCGAGCACGCCCCGCGCCAGGTCGGCGTCCATACCGCCGCGCGACTCCTTGGCGTTGGCGCCCTGGCTGTACACGCGCGCCGAGTCGGAAGAGGCACGGGCCGGGACCCGCGTCAGGGGTCGCAGGACGTATAGGTCGGAGGCGGCCCCGATCGACTCCGCCCCGTGGTACTGGTTGAAGTCTGGCCACACCGCCTCCACCAGCAGGTCCATGCGCACCATCCGCGCCTGCGTCGTGGCCGCCAGACGCGGTGTGGTCTCACTGGCCCCGTAGGCCACCAGGACCCTGCCCCGGCGCGGATCGGCCATCCCTTCCAGACCGCGCCGCACGAACAGCTCCACCCCGTCCGGGGTGTAGGGCGGGTCGGTGAAGACCACGTCGGCACAGCCGTGCAGCGTGGAGGGCAGCCCCAGCCGCAGGTCCGCGAAGTGGGTGCGCACGATGAGCCCCTCCTCGGCCGCCACGGCGTCGATGTGGGCCAGGACGCGCTCGTCCACGTCCACCACCTCCACCCGCGTCCCCGGCGACACCAGCGCCACGGCGATCGAGGTCAGGTCGTGGTCGCCCACGCACAGGAGGGTGCGGTCGCTCAGGTCGAACCGGGTGTTGAGCAGCAGCGCGCGCCGCAGCGCGGTGTGCGCGGTCGCCGCCACGTGATCCAGGTCCAGGTCGGAGGCGGGAGCCTGGCGCACCGCCCGTGTCAGGACGGTCGCCGCGCGGGCGTAGAGCGGGAGCAGGTGCGCCACCGGGTCGGCGAGTTCGTCGCCCGCGGCACCGTGGTAGTCGGCGGGGCGCAGCAGCCGCACCCTGCGGCGGCCGTCACCCGTCTCCGCGTCCAGCTCCTCGGCCTCGCGCAGATCCCGCAGCACGGCGGTGACCACGGAGTGGGCGACGGAACAGGCTCGGACGAGGTCGTCGGCGCTCCACCACCGGCCGTCGGAGAGCAGGGCCAGGATACGGCGGACACGCGGAGCGTCCACGCCGTAGCCCAGCAGCACACGCCGTGCCGCCTCGGGAAGCAGGCCGACGCCGCTGTCGCGGACCGCCCGTGGTGGGCTGTGGGCCTTGGTGCGCTGGTTCACGGCTCCTGGGTCCTCCGGGCCGGGGGATGTCGGGTGTCCTGGCATACACCGATCGTCCCACGTGTGCGGCCCCGGACCGTAAGGCGCAGGTCAGGGCGGTTCGGTCCGATGAGGGAGATATCACTCGGCGCTGGGCGGGGGGCCGCTTGGAGGCGGCGTTAACACCCGGGTAATGTGGACATGCGGCACGTCGTGCTCACGTTCCGTGTGTATGAATCCGGCGCTGGGTTGGGTTTTTACCCGCTTTGTTAGGTTTAGCAGGGTTTCCTAGTGGAAAAACCGGCTAGGCCAGCTCTCATCGGAAGAACACGCTCCGAGAGGGACACGGGTGCCGCCCCCACCGCGGGGGCACACCCCGGGAACAAGACCGCGCACCACAGCGTCACATGGTCTAGACCTGCGATTCGCTCGCATTCGGACCAGCCTGTATAAGAGAACCTGCCCGCACACGGGAACCGCCCGCCACCGGCGCCACGAGGACGTGGCCACGAGCCCGGAAGCGGAGAAACGGCACCCCGGCAGCGGGAGGCCGCCCCGCAGCGGCCACGAACGAAGACTCACGCAGCAGGGCCAACGTCGTCCCGGATGCGCTTTACGAAGCCGACGCAAGACGACTGGAGGGTAGATGCCTGCTGCTCAGGTGCGGCGTTCGTCCGTCCGAACGAACCCGGAAAACCCGTCCCAGGGCCTGTACGACCCCGCCTTCGAGCACGACGCCTGCGGTGTGGGCTTCGTCGCCGACCTCAACGGCCGCCGCAGCCACGACACCGTCCAGAAGGCGCTCACCGTCCTGCGCAACCTCGACCACCGAGGTGCGGCCGGTGCGGACCCCGACGACGGTGACGGCGCGGGCATCCTCACCCAGGTCCCCCACGACCTCTACACCGAGGTCTGCGACTTCCCGCTCCCCGACGCCGGCGCCTACGCCACCGGCATCGGCTTCCTTCCCGCCGACGCCGCCGAGCGCGCCGACGCCGTCAAGCGCATCAACAGCATCGCCGCCGAGGAGGGCCTCACCGTTCTCGGCTGGCGCGAGGTGCCCTTCGAACCCCAGTACTGCGGCCCCGCCGCCCGCCAGGTCATGCCCTCCTTCCAGCAACTGTTCCTCAGCGGCACCGAGGGCACCCCCACCGAGGGCCTCACCGGCATCGACCTGGAGCGCTACGCCTACTGCGTCCGCAAGCGCTCCGAGCACGAGGCCGACGTCTACTTCCCGAGCCTGTCCCCGCGCACCATCGCCTACAAGGGCATGCTCACCACCCCGCAGCTGGAGCCGTTCTTCCCCGACCTGTCCGACCGGCGCTACACCTCCGGCCTGGCACTGGTCCACTCCCGCTTCTCCACCAACACCTTCCCGTCCTGGCCGCTCGCCCACCCGTTCCGCTACGTCGCCCACAACGGTGAGATCAACACCGTCAAGGGCAACCGGAACATGATGCGCGCACGCGAGGCCAAGCTCGCCACCGACCTCATCCCCGGCGACCTCGAACGCATCTTCCCCATCGTCGACCCCGACGACTCCGACACCGCGTCCTTCGACGACGCCTTGGAACTGCTCCACCTCGGCGGCCGCTCCCTGCCCCACTCGGTGCTCATGATGATCCCCGAGCCGTGGGAGAACCACACCGAGATGGACCCGGCCGTCCGGGCGTTCTACGAGTTCCACTCCACCCTCATGGAGCCCTGGGACGGGCCCGCCTCCGTCTCCTTCACCGACGGCACCGTCGTCGGCGCCGTCCTGGACCGCAACGGCCTGCGCCCCGGCCGCTACTGGGTCACCGACGACGGCTTCGTCGTCCTGGCCAGCGAGGCCGGCGTCCTCGACATCGAGCAGTCCACCGTCGTCCGCAAGGGCCGCCTCCAGCCCGGCCGCATCTTCGTCGTCGACACCGCCCAGGGCCGCATCATCGAGGACGAGGAGCTCAAGGCCGAACTCGCCGCGCAGCACCCCTACCAGGAGTGGATCGACAACGGCCTCGTCCGCGTCGACGACCTGCCCGCAGCCGACCCCGCCCCCGTCACCGACCTCAAGCTCCACCAGCAGGTCTTCGGCTACACCGAGGAGGAACTGCGCATCCTCCTCACCCCCATGGCCCGTACCGGCGCCGAGCCCATCGGCTCCATGGGCACCGACACACCCGTCGCCGCCCTCTCCGAGCGCTCGCGCCAGCTCTTCGACTACTTCTCGCAGAACTTCGCGCAGGTCACCAACCCGCCGCTCGACGCCATCCGCGAGGAGATGGTCACCAGCCTGTCCACCCTCCTGGGCGCCGAGGGCAACCTCCTCCAGGCCGAGGCCGACGACACCCGCCGCCTCGTCCTGCCCACACCCGTCGCCGACCAGGCGCAGCTTGCCGCCATCATCGCCGCGGGCCGGGACAACCCCGCCCTGAAGACCTTCACCGTCGACGGCACCTACCCCGTCGACGGCGGCGGCGACGCGCTCTCCGCCCGCCTCGACGAGATCAACGCCGAGGTGTCGGCGGCCATCGCCGACGGCGCCCGCATCCTCGTGCTCAGCGACCGCGGAACGGACGCCCAGCGTGCCCCCGTCCCGTCCCTGCTGCTCACCGGCTCCGTCCACCACCACCTCGTCCGCGAGAAGACCCGCACCGAGGTCGGCCTGCTCGTCGAGGCCGCCGACGTACGCGAGCCCCACCACGTGGCGCTGCTCATCGGCTACGGGGCCTCCGCCGTCAACCCCTACCTCACGCTGGCCACCGTCGCCGACCTCGTCGAGCGCGGCGTCATCGGCGGCATCGACACCGACAAGGCCGTGGCCAACATCGTCAAGGCGTTCGGCAAGAGCGTCCTGAAGATCATGTCCAAGATCGGCGTGTCCACCGTCAGCTCCTACACCGGAGCCCAGATCTTCGAGGCCCTCGGCCTCGGCGCGGACGTCATCGACCGCTGCTTCACCGGCACCACGTCCCGCCTGGGCGGCGTCGGCTTCGACGTCCTCGCCGAAGAGGTCGCCATCCGCCACCGCCGCGCCCACAACGCCAACCCCAGCGCCCACCGGCGCCTGGAGGTCGGCGGCGAGTACCAGTGGCGCCGCGAGGGCGAACCGCACCTGTTCAGCCCCGAGACCGTCTTCAAGCTCCAGCACTCCACCCGTACCCGCAAGTACGAGATCTTCAAGGAGTACACCTCCAAGGTCGACGACCAGGCCGAGAAGCTCATGACCCTGCGCGGCCTCTTCCGCCTCAAGGAGGGCGTGCGCGAACCCGTCCCCATCGACGAGGTCGAGCCCGTCTCCGAGATCGTCAAGCGCTTCTCCACCGGAGCCATGTCCTACGGCTCCATCTCCGCCGAGGCCCACGAGACCCTCGCCATCGCGATGAACCGCCTCGGCGGCAAGTCCAACACCGGCGAGGGCGGCGAGGACCCCGACCGCTTCACCCGCGACGCCAACGGCGACCTGCGCCGCAGCGCCATCAAGCAGGTCGCCTCCGGCCGCTTCGGCGTCACCTCGCACTACCTGTCCAACGCCGACGACATCCAGATCAAGATGGCCCAGGGCGCCAAGCCCGGCGAGGGCGGCCAGCTCCCCGGCCACAAGGTCTACCCGTGGGTGGCCCGCACCCGGCACTCCACCCCCGGCGTCGGCCTCATCTCGCCGCCGCCCCACCACGACATCTACTCCATCGAGGACCTCGCCCAGCTCATCCACGACCTCAAGAACGCGAACCCCTCCGCGCGGATCCACGTCAAGCTGGTCTCCGAAGCGGGCGTGGGAACCGTCGCCACCGGCGTGTCCAAGGCCCACGCCGACGTCGTCCTCATCTCCGGCCACGACGGCGGCACCGGCGCCTCGCCGCTGAACTCCCTCAAGCACGCCGGCACGCCCTGGGAGCTCGGCCTCGCCGAGACCCAGCAGACCTTGCTGCTCAACGGCCTGCGCGACCGCATCGTCGTCCAGACCGACGGCCAGATGAAGACCGGCCGCGACGTCATCGTCGCCGCCCTGCTCGGCGCCGAGGAGTACGGCTTCGCCACCGCGCCCCTCGTCGTCTCCGGCTGCGTCATGATGCGCGTCTGCCACCTCGACACCTGCCCCGTCGGCGTCGCCACGCAGAACCCGACCCTGCGCGAACGCTTCTCCGGCAAGGCCGACTACGTCGTGAACTTCTTCGAGTTCATCGCCCAGGAGGTCCGCGAGTACCTCGCCCAGCTCGGCTTCCGCAGCCTCGACGAGGCCATCGGCGCCGTCGACCTCCTCGACACCACCGAGGCCGTCGACCACTGGAAGGCCCAGGGCCTGGACCTGCAGCCCATCCTCCACGAGGTCGAACCGTGGGCCGGCGACCACCGCCTGCGCACCCGCGACCAGGACCACGGCCTGGAGAAGGCCCTGGACAACACCCTCATCCAGCTCGCCGAGGGCGCCCTGGACTACGCCCAGCCCGTCACGCTGGAACTGCCGGTACGCAACGTCAACCGCACCGTCGGCACCATGCTCGGCCACGAGGTCACCAAGCGCCACGGCGCCGAGGGCCTCCCCGACAACACCATCGACATCACCTTCACCGGATCGGCCGGACAGTCCTTCGGCGCCTTCGTGCCCAGGGGCGTCACCCTCCGGCTCCACGGCGACGCCAACGACTACGTCGGCAAGGGCCTGTCCGGCGGACGCATCACCGTCCGCCCCGACGCCGCCTCGCGCCTGGTCGCCGAGGACCACATCATCGCCGGAAACGTCATCGGCTACGGCGCCACCTCCGGAGAGATCTTCCTCCGCGGCATCGCCGGCGAACGCTTCTGCGTCCGCAACTCCGGTGCCACCGCCGTCGTCGAGGGCATCGGCGACCACGGATGCGAGTACATGACCGGCGGACGCGCCGTCATCCTCGGACGCACCGGCCGCAACTTCGCCGCCGGCATGTCCGGAGGCGTCGCCTACGTCCTCGACCTCGACGCCGAGCGCGTCAACGGCGAGATGGTCGACATCGAGGAACTCACCGACACCGACCGCGCGTTCCTCACCGACGTCCTCACCCGCCACCGCGCCGAGACCGGATCGGCCGTCGCCGAACGGCTCCTCGACGCCGGCCCCGCCGGACTCGCCCGCATCGCCAAGGTCATGCCGCGCGACTACAAGAGGGTCCTGCTCGCCCAGGCCGAGGCCGAACGAGAGGGCCGCGACGTCAACGAGGCCGTCATGGCCTCCGCGCAGTCCTGAGCGTCAGCGAACACGAAAGGAGGAACGACCACCATGGCTGACCCCAAGGGTTTCCTGAAGATCACCGAACGCGAACTGCCCGCCCACCGCCCCGTGGACGTGCGTATCCAGGACTGGCGCGAGGTCTACGAGGACTTCGACCGGGGGACCGTCACCAAGCAGGCCTCACGCTGCATGGACTGCGGCATCCCCTTCTGCCACAACGGCTGCCCGCTCGGCAACCTCATCCCCGAGTGGAACAACCTCGTCTACACCCACGACTGGGCCGAGGCGATCGAGCGACTGCACGCCACCAACAACTTCCCCGAGTTCACCGGGCGGCTCTGCCCCGCGCCGTGCGAGTCGGCGTGCGTGCTCGGCATCAACCAGCCCGCCGTCACCATCAAGAACGTCGAGGTCTCCATCATCGACCGCGCGTGGGAGGAGGGCTGGGTCAAGCCCCTGCCCCCCGCCATCCGCACCGGCAAGAAGGTCGCCGTCGTCGGCTCCGGCCCCGCCGGACTCGCCGCCGCCCAGCAGCTCACCCGAGCCGGCCACGACGTCACCGTCTACGAGCGCGCCGACCGCATCGGCGGCCTGCTCCGCTACGGCATCCCCGAGTTCAAGATGGAGAAGCGGCACATCGATCGCCGCCTCGCCCAGATGAGCGCCGAGGGCACCGTCTTCCGCACCGGCGTCGACGTGGGCGTCGACATCACCACCGAGCAGCTGCGCGCCGAGAACGACGCCGTCGTCCTCACCGGCGGTGCCACCGCCTGGCGCGACCTGCCCGCCACCGGTCGCGAACTCAAGGGCATCCACCAGGCCATGGAGTACCTGCCCCTGGCCAACCGGGTGCAGGAGGGCGACTACGAGCAGCCGCCCATCAGCGCCGAGGGCAAGCACGTCATCGTCATCGGCGGCGGCGACACCGGTGCCGACTGCGTGGGCACCGCCCACCGCCAGGGCGCCGCCTCCGTCACCCAGCTCGAAATCATGCCCAAGCCCCCCGCCAAGCGCCCCGACCACCAGCCCTGGCCCACCATGCCGATGCTGTACAAGGTCACCAGCGCCCACGAGGAGGGCGGCAAGCGGATCTACTCCGTCAACACCCTGGAGTTCATCGGGGACGACGACGGCAGCGTCCGCGCCCTCAAGCTCGTCGAGGTCAAGCGCACCGACAAGGGCTTCGAGCCCGTCGAGGGCACCGAGCGCGAGATCCCCGCCGACCTCGTCACCCTCGCCATGGGCTTCGTCGGCCCCCAGAAGGAGGGCATGATCGACCAGCTCGGCGTCGACCTCGACAACCGGGGCAACGTCGTCCGCGACGGGGACTACCACACCAGCGTCGACGGCGTCTTCTGCGCCGGCGACATGGGCCGCGGCCAGTCCCTCATCGTCTGGGCGATCGCCGAGGGCCGCTCCGCCGCCGCGAGCGTCGACCGCTACCTCGGACACGACAGCAGGCTCCCGGTCGCCATCCCGCCGACCGAACGCCCGCTCGTCTGACCCACGCGGCACCCGTGGCGCCGGGTCCGGGATCCCTCCGGGCCCGGCGCCGCCGTCTTCCCCGACCGTTGCCGTGACGTGGCGCGGCCGTGCCGGACCGCCACCCCGAAAAGGGAAGAAATTCAATAAAGGCATAGAATTCGTTCAGGCGTGACATAGCACACACCCCGCTGCCCCTGGGCCCCCAAGCCACCCCCCTCCCCCAGGACGGACACATGATCTACCACATCGTCGGCGAAGCGGCCATGGCGCTCCACATGGCCTTCATCCTCTACGTGGCCCTCGGCGGCTTCCTCGCCTGGAAGTGGCCGCGCACCTTCTGGCTCCACCTGTGCGTCGCCCTCTACGGCCTCGCCATCAGCATCGTCGGCTGGATCTGCCCGCTCACCTACGTCGAGAACTGGGGCCGCCTCCGCGCCGGCCAGGAAGGCCTCGACCAAGAGGGCTTCATCGCCCACTACCTCACCGGCGTCATCTACCCCGAAGACCAACTCGTCGCCGTCCAGGTCGGCGTCGGAGCCGTCGTCGCCCTCTCCTGGGCCGGCCTCGCCGTCCTCGTCCTCCGCCGACGCCGAGCCGCCGCACAGGACCGGGAACCGGACCACACCCCCGCCTAGGACCGGCGAGGGCGGCGGGCCGGAGCGGAGCGGAGGCCCAAAGGAACACTGCCTAACCTGGAGGCATGGCCTACCACGTGCTCGCCCAGAGCGCGATGCTCCTGCACTTCGCGTTCCTGGCCTACGTGGCCCTCGGCGGCTTCCTCGCCTGGAAGTGGCCGCACACCTTCTGGCCCCACCTGTGCGTCGCCCTCTACGCCCTCGCCATCACCCTCATCGGCTGGCCCTGCCCCCTCACACACGTGGAGAACTGGGGCCGCCTCCGCTCCGGACGCGAACCCCTCGCCCCCGCCGGGTTCATCGACCACTACCTCACCGGTGTCCTCTACCCCGACGAACACCTCATCACCGTCAAAGCCGCCACAGCGCTCCTCGTCGCCCTCTCCTGGATCGGACTCGCCGCCATCACACTGCACCGACGGGCACACCGCCCGCCCGGGTAAAGATCGTGGATATTGCCCGCCGAAGCATTCACCCAACCGGGCCCGCCGCCGTACCGTGAACACCATGACCGTCGTGACCTGGGACGCCTTCCGTGCCGCCGAACACTTCACCATGCGCAGCGCCAGACTCATCGACCGCCACCGCTTCGCCTACCACTTCCAGAACGGCCCGGCGGCACCCATCCGCTCCGCCCTCGCCGCCTACCGCAACCTCGACGGCGGCTACGGCAACGGACTCGACCCCGACATGCGCGGCCACGCCAGCCAACCCGCAGCCACCGAACTCGCCCTCGCCCACCTCGACGAACTCGGCCCCATCCCGCACAACATCGGCTCCGGCATCTGCCGCTACCTCACCAGCATCAGCGGACCCGAAGGCAACATCCCCCACGTCCTACCCACCATCCGCAACACCGAGGCCGCTCCCTGGCTCCAAACCGGCGAACCCTACATCAGCTCACTCGGCGCCACCGCCGCCATCACCGCCTACCTGCACAAACACCGCATCACCCACCCCTGGCGCGACCTCGCCACCGCCTACTGCTGGAAACACATCGACTCCATGGGCTGGACCCACCCCGAAGAGGCCATCCGCATCTGCCACTTCCTCCAGTACGCACCCAACCGGCCCCGCGCCCTCCAAGCCATCAACCGCCTCTCCGCCATCATCCGCGCCGAATTCGACGAACACCCCACACCCGACAGCCGCACCCACACCCCCCTCGACCTCGCACCCAGCCCCGACCACATCGCCCGACCACTCTTCACCCAGACCGTCATCGCCCACAACCTCGACACATTCCAGCGGCAGCAGCGCCCCGACGGCGGATGGGACAGCCACCACGACACCTGGGACCCCGCCGCTACCCTCGAACGCGAAGGCATGCTCACCATCCAACGCCTGCGCGTCCTGCGCGCCTACGGCCGCATCGGCACCCGCCTGCCCACCCCCCGAACCGACCAGTGACACCCCACCGCACCACCGCGTTCGCCGCCGTGAAGCCCGACAGACGGCCCATCGCAACCTGGTTTAGACCAATCCATCCCACAAAAGCTCTAGAGTGAGTCCCGTGACACGTCGAGCAAAGATCGTCGCGACCCTCGGCCCCGCCACCTCGAGCCCGGACACCCTCCGCGCGCTCGTCGAAGCCGGCCTGGACGTAGCGCGACTCAACCTCAGCCACGGAACCCACGACGACCACCGGGCCAACCTCGCCCGGCTACGCGAGGCCTCCGAAGCCGCCGGACGCGCCGTCGGCGTCCTCGCCGACCTCCAAGGCCCCAAGATCCGCCTCGGCACCTTCGCCGACGGCTCCGCCGAACTCTCCCCCGGCGACGAATTCACCATCACCACCGACGACACCCCCGGAAACGCCGACCGCGTCTCCACCACCTACAAGAACCTCCCCGGCGACGTCCGCCCCGGAGACCGCGTCCTCATCGACGACGGCCGCATCGCCCTCGAATGCACCAAGACCACCGCCACCGACGTCCACACCCGCGTCATCCACGGCGGCCCCGTCTCCAACCACAAGGGACTCAACCTCCCCGGCGTCGCCGTCAGCGTCCCAGCACTCACCGACAAGGACGAGAAAGACCTCCGCTGGGCCCTGCACGAAGGCGTCGACATGGTCGCCCTCTCCTTCGTCCGCAGCCCCGCCGACGCCGAAGAGTGCCACCGCATCATGGACGAAGAGGGCATCACCGTCCCCCTCATCGCCAAGATCGAGAAACCCCAAGCCGTCGAACGCCTCCACGACATCATCGAGGTCTTCGACGGCGTCATGGTCGCCCGCGGCGACCTCGGCGTCGAACTCCCCCTCGAAAACGTCCCCATGGTGCAGAAACGCGCCATCGAACGCTGCCGCGACAAGGCCAAACCCGTCATCGTCGCCACCCAGATGCTCGAATCGATGATCAGCGCCCCCCGGCCCACCCGCGCCGAGGCCTCCGACGTCGCCAACGCCGTCCTCGACGGCGCCGACGCCGTCATGCTCTCCGGCGAGACCAGCGTCGGAAAGTACCCTGTCGAAACCGTCCAGACCATGGCCCGCATCGTCGGCGCCGCCGAACAGGAATCCCTGCGCGCCTCGCACATCCTCAACCGCGTGCCCGAGACCACCGGCGGAGCCATCGCCCGCGCCGCCGCCGAGATCGGCGCCACCGTCGGAGCCAAGGCCCTCGTCGCCTTCACCATGTCCGGCGAGACCGCCCGGCGCCTGGCCCGCTACCGCTCACCCATCCCGCTCCTAGCCTTCAGCACCGAGCACACCACCCGCGGCCTGCTCTCCCTCACCTGGGGCGTCCAGACCAGCCTCGTCCCCTGGGTCGACAACACCGACGACATGGTCCGCCAGGTCGAACACGAACTCCTGCGCCTGGGCGAGTACGCCAAGGGCGACAAGGTCGTCATCGTCGCCGGCAGCCCGCCCGGAACCGTGGGATCCACCAACTCCCTGCGCGTCCACAAACTCGGCGACGCCGTCGCACTGAACAGCCAGTAGACACACCACAGCCGCACGGAAGGACCCGGGCGCCCCGCGCACCCGGATCATGAAGAGGCCGCATCAGGTCCGGTCGCGAGAGGTCGAACAGGGCGTATGAGCCGCGCCCCCGGCCCCGCACCGGAACCGATGCGGCCGACGCGCACCCGGACCTACTTCTCCTGCCCCGAGGGCACGCCGCCCTCCGAGACCACCCGCTCCAACGGCATGTCCCACGGCAACAGGTTCCACGGACTCCGCGGATCCTCCGTCAACAGCCCCAGCGCCGTCCACACCCGGTCCGTGCCGCTCCTGTCGTCCACCACACCCTTGTCCGGCCACAGCAGATACCCCGCGTGGAACGCCACACACAACTGCCGCCACGACGAGTACCGCCGCTGGAGGTCCGACGCCACCCGCCGCAGCAGCGACTGCGCCTCACCCGGACTCAGCCAGTCCAGCGTCGCACCCGCACACACCATCCGGATGACGTGCACCGACTTCCACCACTGGTAGGCACCCACCACCACGGTCCGGCCCCCGCCCCCGGAGACACCCGCACCGTCACCCGGCTCGGTCTCTCCGCCTGGAACCGCCGTGACCGTCCGCAGCCGCTCCACCTGCTCCGCCGAGAGCCGCACACTCCGGCCGGCGTCCCCGCCGCCCCGCTCCCGGGGCAGGCGCGGCCGCGCCTGCCCCGCATCCAGGTCGATGACCATGTCCAGGGTGGGCGTCGTGCGCAGCTCCTCCTGGAGCGACTCCACGGCGGCCAGCAGGGACGCCCGGTCGGTCACCCGCCACTCCAACTCCAGCATGCGCCGGTAGCCGCGGCGCAGCGAGGGGCGCACCAGCACGTCCCAGGGTTCGGCGACCGCCACACGGTAAGGGGCGGCCACGGCGGCGGCCCAGCGTTCGGTGCTCAACGGACCGTCGGGGTCCTTGGTCCGGAGCGTGGGGGCCTCACGGGAGCCGATGACCAGCTCGGCGAAGGAGCCGGCGGCCAGGGCCGCGGCCGGGAGGAACGACCAGAACGGCTGGTCGAGGGCGACGAGCACGACCGTGAGGAGGGCGAGGGGCGCCAGCAGCCAGGGCTGGCGGCGTCGGGAGCCCCAGGCCACGACGACCCAGGTACCGATGACGAACGCGCCGATCACCCCGGCGATCGCGGTCAGCACCCGTCGCTCCTCTCCATGGGTGTCCTGTCTGCACCACCAGGATGGGCGACGGAATGGGGGCGGGAAGCCCGAACCCGCGGGTTGTACCCAGGTTGTGGCCGGGATGTGACCGGTTCAGCCCACTCGTCCCGTCAGAAACTGACAAAGGGTCCAATCGGGGTGGAACTGGCCGGGTGGATACAGCGGTTCTGGGCGGAGTGTTCCGAAACGGGGGCTGCGGGCCCGCGCGTGGTGGGCAGGGGATCGAGAGGGCGGACCCGTCAGGAGTCAGGCGAGAGGGGTCGTAGAAGATCCACAGCACGTGGATTCCACGCCTGTTCTTGTTCTGTGTGATGTGGCCGTCGCCGAGGTAGGCGCCCAGCAGATAGGCGTAGGCCTCGTGGTGCAGTGATCCACCAGAGCACTCCGGGCAGTAGGTTGTGCGGTCGGAGCGGGGGCCTTCGGTTGCTGGGCTGCGGCGGTTGCCGTAGCGCCAGTGTCGGATGGCCTGGACGGAGACGCCGCACTGGGCGGCGATGGCTTTGTCGGTCAGACCTTGGGCTTTGAGCCGGAAGGTCTCGTCAACGATCTCGCGTGCATACATGGTGTGAAGCATCGATCACGCATACGACAAACCGTGGCCCTGGGTGATGTGCTTCTCGCACACGAAGAGCCGCCCGTGGGCGGCTCGTTCGAGGAAGTGCCGGAAGTGGGATTCGAACCCACAATCCCTTTCGGGCGGAGGTGTTTGAGACCTCTGCGTATGCCTTTCCGCCATTCCGGCCTATTTGTCCGTTTTGGCCGAACTCGTGTGGGGTGGGTTCCCCGTCGGGTTGGTGTGGCCCGTCAACGTTGGCGTCACGATTGACGAGGTTTGCCGAACCCGACGTCCAACATCGTAGCGGATCTCGGTAACCTCGTGTACGTGACGACGACGCAGAGCCGCGTGGTGATCGCGGAAGACGAGGCCCTGATCCGCCTGGACCTCAAGGAGATGTTGGAAGAGGACGGCTATGCCGTCGTCGGCGAGGCCGGTGACGGCGAGACGGCGATCCGTCTCGCCCAGGAGCTCAAGCCCGACCTGGTGATCACCGACATCAAGATGCCGGTGCTCGACGGCCTCTCCGCCGCCGAGCGCATCGCCGGGGAGCGGATCGCTCCCGTGGTGATCCTCACCGCCTTCTCCCAGCGCGAGCTGGTGGAGCGGGCGCGTGAGGCGGGGGCCATGGCCTACCTGGTCAAGCCCTTCACCAAGCCGGACCTGGTTCCGGCGATCGAGATGGCCGTCTCGCGCTACGCGGAGCTGTCCGCCCTGGAGGCGGAGGTGGGCAGCCTCCAGGAGCGCCTGGAGACGCGCAAGCTCGTCGAGCAGGCCAAGGGGCTGCTCCAGAGCCGCCACGGCATGAGCGAGCCCGAGGCCTTCCGGTGGATCCAGAAGAACTCCATGGACCGTCGGCTGACCATGCGCAAGGTCGCCGAGACGGTGGTCGAGACGCTCGGCGGCCAGCAGGGCTGAACCGCCAGACCCCCGACGGACACGGGGCCGCACCCGGTAGGGTGCGGCCCCGTGTCCGTCGCCTCTGTGAGGCGGGGGTGAAAACTGACGATGACGTCCGTATTGCGCGTTTCGGGTTGACGTGTGTTCAGGTCAATGCGGCATATGTACCGGTTCGGTCTCGTTTGCGCACGATGGGGTGACGGTTGGATCACGTGGCCTGAGTGGGGCTGAACGGCCAGGCTAAATCGGGCTAAACTCACCCAACCGAACAGCTTTGGACAACGGTGCCGCATGCATTCGGTACCGATCAACCCTCCGATGCGCAAGGAGCGCGCGTGCGCACACGTCTCGTGACCGTGCTGCTCGCCCTGATCACCGCGATCCTGGTGATCCCCGGGCAGGCGGCGACGGCAGACGAACAGGGCGGTGAGGGGCTGCACGGTCAGATCACCCGGCCGGAGGACAGGGATCACGGTGTCGAGGGCATCGTGATCTCCGTCTTTCAGGGGGGTGACGAGATCGCGGCGGCCGAGACCGGCCCTGATGGAATGTGGGAAGTGGAACTGCCCGAACCCGGGGAGTACCGCGTCGTGGTGGACCAGGAGTCCATCCCCAGCGAGTTCGCCGTGCGGGAGACCGCGCTCGTGGTCGACGGTGAGGCGACGGTCGTGGTCGACGCCGGTGACCGGCGGCCCCTGATCGTCGCCCTGGTTCCGGCGGACGAGGCCGCCGGGTCGGGCTCCCCCTCGCCCTCCGAGAGCGGGGAGGCGGAGCCCTCCGAGAGCGGCGGGGAGACCGCTGTCGAGGGCGAGTCGCTCGCGGCCGAGTCGGTCGAGGGCGGCTTCGGCGAGCGGTTCGCCCAACTCGGGGTGAAGGGCCTCATCTACGGCCTGGTCATCGCGATCTCCGCGATCGGGCTCTCCCTGATCTTCGGTACCACGAAGATGATCAACTTCGCCCACGGCGACATGGTCACCTTCGGTGCGATGGTCGCCCTGCTGTTCAGCACGGGAGCGTCGGGGACGGGCAACGCCCTGGTGGCGCTCTTCCTGGGGCTGGCCGTCGCCGTGGCCCTGGGGGCCTTCTTCGAGACCCGGATCGGGCGCACGGCGCTGCTGCTCGGGCAGTGGTCGGCCATCCTTCTCGGTGTCGTGGCGGCGACGGCGCTGGGCCTGATGGGCGACGCGGTGGGCTGGCAGGTGCCCCTGTGGGGGGCGGCGGTGATCGCCGTCCTGCTGGGCGCGGTGCTGGGTGCCGGGATGGAGCGCTACATCTGGCGTCCGCTGCGGCACCGCAACGTGGCGCTGATCCAGATGTTCATCGTCTCGATCGGGCTGGCGCTGGTGCTGCGGCACGTGATCCTGGTGGTCTTCGGGGTCGGGCGCAGCCAGTACGCGGGTTACCAGATCCAGGATCTGATCGATCTGGGGCCGATCTCGCTGCCGCCGCGCGACCTGGTGATCATGGGGCTGTCGGTGCTGGTCCTGGTGGCGGTGGCGTGCATGCTGCAGTTCACCCGGATCGGCAAGGCGATGCGTGCGGTGTCGGACAACCGGGACCTGTCGGAGTCGTCGGGTATCGACGTGGACCGGGTGACCCTGTACGTGTGGGGACTCGGCGGCGGTCTGGCGGCGCTGGGCGGTGTGCTCTACGGCCTGAGCGAGATCGTGGAGTACGAGATGGGCTTCCGGCTGCTGCTGCTGATGTTCGCGGCGGTGATCCTGGGCGGTCTTGGGACGGCCTACGGCGCGATGGTCGGCGGTCTGGCGGTCGGCCTGGTGGCCATGCTGTCCACTTTGTGGTTCCCGTCGCAGCTCATGCAGGCATGGGCTCTGGCGCTGATGATCCTCATGCTGCTGTTCAGGCCCCAGGGTCTGCTCGGTCGGCGCGAGCGGGTCGGCTAGGAGAGACAGACGATGGATATTCTTTCGATCCTCGCCGATTCCACGCGTTCGGCGTTCGGTCCGGTGGCGGCGGTGTACGCGCTCGCGGCGATCGGCCTCAATCTGCACTTCGGTTACACGGGTCTGCTGAACTTCGGGCAGGTCGGGTTCATGCTGGTGGGCGCCTACGGTGTCGGTATCAGCGTGTCGGTGTTCCAGTTGCCGGTGCTGGTGGGTTTCGGTGTCGGTCTGCTGTGCGCTCTGGTGCTGGCGCTGCTGCTGGGTATCCCGACGCTGCGGTTGCGGGCGGACTACCTGGCGATCACGACGATCGCGGCGGGTGAGGTCATCCGGCTGCTGTATCGGGCGGATTTCGTGGAGCCGCTGACCGGCGGCGTGTTCGGTATGCAGAACCTGGCCAACGGGTTCCGGCGGTTCAACCCGTTCGAGCCGAGTGCCCGTTACGGGTTCGGCGACATCACGTACACGGGGACGCACCTGTGGACGATGGTGGTGACGTGGTCGCTGGTGCTGGTGATGGTCGGCGTGGTGTGGCTGCTGATGCACAGCCCGTGGGGGCGTGTCATCAAGGGCATCCGCGAGGACGAGGAGGCGGTGCGCAGCCTCGGCAAGGACGTCTTCACCTACAAGATGCAGGTGCTGGTGCTGGGCGGTCTGATCGGTGCGCTGGCGGGCTGCATGATGGCGATGCACCAGGCGGCGATCCAGCCGGACCAGTTCAAGCCGCAGGTGACGTTCTTCCTGTGGGTGATTCTGCTGCTGGGCGGTGCGGGCCGGGTGTTCGGGCCGGTGCTGGGCGCGATGGCGTTCTGGTTCCTGATGGACTTCACCGACGGTGTGCTGCGGGGCATGGGTTCGATGGGCTGGCTGCCCTTCCTGGACAGTCCGGACTACGGTGCGCTCCAGTTGGCCTTCGCGGGTCTGATGCTGGTGCTGCTGATCGTGTTCCGTCCGCAGGGCCTCATCGGCGACCGCAAGGAGATGCTGATCAATGTCAAGTGACGAGACGGTGGTCGACCCGATGGCGGGTGCGGAGGCCGTGCCTGGCGCGGTGAAGGCCGATCCGATCCTGGTGGCCGACGGTGTGCGGCGTTCGTTCGGTGGCCTGACGGCTGTGGACGTGGAGCACCTGGAGGTGCAGCGCGGTACGATCACGGCGCTGATCGGTCCCAACGGTGCGGGTAAGTCAACGCTGTTCAACCTGCTCACCGGGTTCGACCGGGTGGATCAGGGGACGTGGTCGTTCAACGGGCGCAGGATCAGCGGCAAGCGGGGCCACCAGGTGGCGCGGGCCGGGATGGTGCGCACGTTCCAGTTGACGAAGGCCCTGACGCGCCTGTCGGTGCTCGACAACATGCTGTTGGGCGCCACGGGCCAGTTCGGTGAGGGTATCGCCGGTGCGTTCCTGCGTCCGGTCTGGCAGCGGCAGGAGCGGGCCAACACCCTGTGGGCGCTGGAGCTGCTGGAGCGGTTCAAGCTGATCGACAAGCGCGACGACATGGCGGGCTCCCTGTCGGGGGGGCAGCGCAAGCTGCTGGAGATGGCGCGTGCGCTGATGACCGATCCGGACATGATCATGCTGGACGAGCCGATGGCGGGGGTGAACCCGGCGCTGGTGCAGTCGCTGCTGGGGCACATCACGTCGTTGCGCGACGAGGGCAAGACGGTGCTGTTCGTGGAGCACGACATGGACGTGATCATGGGGATCAGCGACTGGATCGTGGTCCTGGCGCAGGGACAGGTGATCGCCGAGGGGCGCCCGTCCGACATCCGTTCGAACCAGCAGGTGATCGACGCCTATCTGGGCTCCCCTGAGGAGGGCTGACGATGAGTGGCAACGGGGACCCGACGCCGGGGGCCGACGAGGCCGTCGACGCGGTGAGGGCCGAGCGGTCGGCGGAGGCCGTCGGTGGTCCGGAGGACTACCTGCTGCTGGCGAAGGACCTGGTGGCGGGGTACGTGCCGGGGGTGAACATCCTCAACGGGTGCACCCTGACCCTGTCCGAGGGCGAGGTCGTGGCGATCATCGGCCCCAACGGTGCGGGCAAGTCGACGCTGATCAAGACGGTGTTCGGTCTGATCCCGGTGCGCGAGGGCGCTCTGACGCTGCGGGGGTCGTCGATCGCGGGCCTGGCGGCGCACAGCCTGGTGGAGCGGGGGGTGGGCTACGTTCCGCAGACGCAGAACGTGTTCCCGTCGCTGACGATCGAGGAGAACCTCCAGATGGGGGTGTACCTGCGGCCGAGGACGTTCGGCAAGCGGTTCGCGGTGGTCTCGGAGCTGTTCCCGCTGTTGGGGGAGCGGCGCAAGGCCAAGGCGGGGTCGCTGTCGGGCGGTGAGCGCCAGATGGTGGCGATGGGCCGGGCGCTGATGATGGATCCGTCGGTGCTGTTGCTGGACGAGCCGACGGCGGGGCTGTCGCCGATCTACCAGGAGGAGGTCTTCCAGCGGGTCAAGGAGGTCAACTCCACGGGTGTGTCGGTGGTGATGGTGGAGCAGAACGCCCGCCGCTGCCTGCAGATCTGCGACCGCGGGTACGTGTTGGACCAGGGGCGCAACGCCTACACGGGAACCGGCGGCGAGCTGTTGAACGATCCGAACGTGATCGAGCTGTACCTGGGGACGCTGGCCAGGGACTGATCCGGCTTCTTGCGAAGGGGGCGGGGCCCGTGGGGCTCCGCCCCCCTTCGTGTGTGCGTGGCGCGGTCGGTGCCCTCGCACGGGCCCTGGGGCATGGTGCACAGGGGGGCGCCCCGGGACGGACGGTGTCCCGGGGCGCCTCTCTCAGGGTGTGATCAGTGGGTGGTCAGTCGTTGAGGGAGTGCTCCTCGTAGGCGAGCACCTCGTGGCCGTCGTCTCCGAAGTGGAAGATCTCGAAGGTGGCGGCGGCGGGGTCGCCGTTGTCGTCGAAGTCGATGTTGCCGCTGACGCCCTGGTAGTCGATCTCCTCGCCCTCGGCGATGAGGTCGCGGCACTCGGCGAAGCTGGTGCACTCGGTGCCCTCGGGGCGGCTGACGTTGGCCAGCTCCTCGACGTAGACCGAGGGGTCGGTGCTGCCGGCGGCCTCGGCGGCCAGGGCGATCACGGTGACGCAGTCGAAGACCTGCGGGGCGAACTGGAAGTTCTCCAGGTCGGGGTTGAACTCGGCCAGACCGTTGGCGAACTCCTCGTTCTCGGCGCTGGGCGCGAGGCCGGTGATGCCGTTGACGATCTGCGGGTCGTCGGCGTTGACCTTCGAGCCGAGTTCGGTGTCGTTGAGGCCGTCGGTGATGAAGAGCTGTTCGCCTTCGAGGCCGCCCTCCAGGAGGCCGCCGATGACCTGGGCGCCCTCCTCGAAGGCGATGAGCGCGACGGCGTCGGGCTCACCGTCGGAGACGGCGTCGACGACCGAGTCGAAGGTGGTGGCGTCGGGGTCGTAGGTCTCGTTGACGGAGACCTCGGCGCCCAGGTTCTCCAGTTCGCCCTGGAGGGTCTCGGCGTAGCCGGCGCCGTAGTCGTCGGCGCGGGCGACGATGCCGACGGAGACGTGTCCGGCCTCGACGATCTTGCGGGCCATGACGACCGCGGAGAGCAGGTCGCTGGGGGCGGTGCGGTAGTAGTAGCCGCCGTCGTCGATCTCGCTGAGGACGGCGCCGGTGTTGGAGCCGGAGCACTGGACGATCTCGGACCCGGTGATGGTGTCGTAGGTCGCCTGGGTCATGCCGGTGGCGGCGGCGCCGATGACGGCGTCGGCACCGTCGGCGACCAGGGAGTTGGCGGCCTCGTTGGCCTGGGCGGCGTCGCCGGCCTCGTCGCCTTCGAGGAGGGCGGGGACCTCGGTGCCGAGGATGCCGCCGGCCTCGTTGATCTGGGAGATGGCGTACTGGGCGCCGCTCACCTGGGGCGGGCCGAGGAAGGCGAGGCTGCCGCTCTGCGGGTAGAGGATGCCGAAGTTGAATTCCTCGCCGCTGCCGGAGGCGGTGTCGTCGCCGCCTTCGTCGCTGCCGTTGGCGCATGCCGTCAGCCCGAGAACCAGGGCGGCGGCTGCGGCGGTGAAGCCCAGGAGCTTCTCTCTTGCCATGTTCGTGGTCACTCCGTTCAACTGCGTCCTGTATGCCCGCGGTGTATGGCATTGCTTGCCGAGGGACGTTAGCGGAGCTTAATCACGAATGTTCCGGACGTGGAAGCGACGTTCACCCGTTGGTGCCGACTCGCTGTCAGGACGTTATGCCTCTGTAGTCATCGCTGGTGAACGGGCGTCTGTGTTATGCGGCGGTAACGTGACGATGTGTCGCGGGTTTCGGCCATGACAAAGCCCGGCCGTCCAATGGCCGGGCTTGTGGTGGTTGTGGTGGTCACTGCTGGGGCGGTTCGATCAGCATGCAGGTGAGCCGGGAGGTGCACACCTTCCGGCCCTGGTCGTCGGTGATGGTGATGTCCCAGGTGGCGAGGGTGCGGCCCAGGTGGACGGGGGTGGCGGTTCCGGTCACGTGGCCCTCGGTGGCGGAGCGGTGGTGGGTGGCGTTGATCTCGATGCCCACGGCGACGCGCCCGAACTTCGCGGCGTGCAGGGTGGAGCCGACGGAGCCGAGGGATTCGGCGAGTACGCAGGAGGCGCCGCCGTGCAGGAGGCCGAAGGGCTGGTGGTTGCCCTTGACGGGCATCCGGCCGACCACGCGTTCGGCGGAGGCCTCGGTGACCTCGATGCCCATGGTCTCGCTGAGGCTGCCCGCGAGCGCTTCGGCCATGGAGCCGAGGGACAGGGCCTGGGATTCGGTGGTCATACGGTGCCTTTCGGTGGGTGGCGCGCCCGCTCGGCTGCGGACTGTCGGTTCCGCATCCTAGGATTCACCTGTGGTGACCAAGCGAGAGACCCCCGACCAGACCAAGCGCCCCCGGCTCCTGCTGCTGGACGGCCATTCGATGGCCTTCCGCGCGTTCTTCGCGCTGCCTGCGGACAAGTTCGGGACCAGTACCGGGCAGTCGACGAACGCGATCTACGGGTTCGCGTCGATGCTGGTCAAGCTGTTGCGGGATGAGGAGCCCACGCACGTGGCGGTGGCGTGGGACCTGTCGGGTCCCACGTTCCGGGACGAGGAGTACGACGGCTACAAGGGTGGACGCTCGGAGACCCCTCCCGAATTCCCCTCGCAGGTGCCGCTCACCCAGGACCTGATGCGGCTGGTGGGTGTGGCCAACCTCTCGGCTCCGGGGTTCGAGGCGGACGACGTCATCGCGACGCTGGCCCGCCGGGGCGGCGAGGCGGGGATGGAGGTGCTCATCGCCTCCGGTGACCGGGACGCCTTCCAGTTGGTGACCGGCGACTGCACGGTGCTGTATCCGGGCAAGAGCCTGTCGGACCTGCGGCGGATGACGCCGGAGGCGGTCGAGGAGAAGTACGCGGTGCCGCCGGAGCGGTACCGGGACCTGGCCGCCCTGGTGGGGGAGAAGGCCGACAACCTGCCGGGCGTGCCGGGAGTGGGGCCCAAGACCGCGGCGAAGTGGATCGCCAAGTACGGGTCGCTGGAGGAGCTGGTGGCGCGGGCCGACGAGGTGACCGGCAAGGCGGGGCAGAACCTGCGGGACCACCTGGACGACGTGCTGCGCAACCACCGGCTGAACCGGCTGGTGACCGATGTGGACCTGGGTGTGGACGTGGCGGACCTGGCGGTGGGCGAGGCCGACCGGGCCGGTGTGGACGCGCTCTTCGACAACCTGGAGTTCGCCTCCAACCTGCGGGAGCGGCTGTACGCGGTGATCCGCACCGGGAGGGAGGAGGAGCCTGCCGGGGGCGAGGAGGGCTTCGAGGTCGAGTTGACGGTCGCGGGCACCGGTGACCTGGCAGCCTGGCTGGCCGGGCACGCGGGGCGGGACCTGTCCGGGGCGGCGCCCGCCGGTGTGGCGTTCGACGGCGCTTGGGGCGGGGGGACCGGCCGGGTCGACGCCCTGGCGGTGGCGGTGCCCGACGGCGCCGCCGTGTACGTGGACCCGCGGCTCCTGGGGCCCGAGGACGAGAAGGCGCTGGCGGCGTTCCTGGCCGACGGGGACGTGCCGAAGGCGGTGCACGGGGCCAAGGGCGCCGCGCTGGCGCTGGGCGCGCACGGCTGGGAGCTGGGCGGGGTGGTCAGCGACACCGCGCTGGCGGCGTACCTGGTGCAGCCCGGTCAGCGCAGGTTCGACCTGGCCGACCTGGTCCGCAGGTATCTGGGCCGGGAGCTGGAGGAGTCCGAGGGCGGCGGCCAGATGGCGCTGGACCTGGACGACGGCGGGGACCAGGGTGCGCTGGCGGTGCGGGCGGCGGCCGTGCGGGACCTGGCGGGGGTGCTGGCGGCGAGGCTGGAGGAGCGCGGCGGGGGCCATCTGCTGCGCGGCGTGGAGCTTCCGCTGGTCGGTGTGCTGGCCCGGATGGAGCGTGCGGGGATCGCGGCGGACCTGGAGTACCTGGAGGGGCTCCAGGGGGAGTTCGCGGCGCAGGCGCGCGCCGCGGTGGAGCGGGCGCACGAGGTCGTGGGCCGGGAGTTCAACCTGGGCAGCCCCAAGCAGTTGCAGCAGGTGCTCTTCGAGGAGTTGGGGCTGCCCCGGACCAAGAAGATCAAGACGGGCTACACCACCGACGCCGACGCGCTGGCGTGGCTGGCGGCGCAGACGGACAACGAGCTGCCGGGGGTGCTGCTGCGCCACCGGGACCAGACGAAGCTGCGGACGACGGTGGAGGGCCTGATCAAGACGGTCGGCGACGACGGCCGTATCCACACGACCTTCAACCAGACGGTGGCTGCGACGGGTCGGCTGAGCTCCACGGACCCGAACCTGCAGAACATCCCGGTGCGGACGGACGTGGGTCGCAGGATCAGGCGGGCGTTCGTGGTGGGTGAGGGCTTCGAGGAGCTGCTGACCGCGGACTACAGCCAGATCGAGCTGCGGATCATGGCGCACCTGTCGGGGGAGAAGGCTCTCATCGACGCGTTCAACAGCGGCTACGACTTCCACGCGCAGATGGCGTCGCAGGTGTTCGGTGTGCCGGTGGAGGAGGTGGACGGCCAGGCCCGGTCCAGGATCAAGGCGATGAGCTACGGCTTGGCCTACGGGTTGAGCGCCTACGGCCTGTCCCAGCAGCTCGGGATCGCCCCGGACGAGGCGAAGAAGCTGATGGAGGACTACTTCGCGGTGTTCGGCGGGGTGCGCGACTACCTGCACGAGGTGGTGGAGGAGGCGCGCCGGGCCGGGTACACCGAGACGATCCTGGGTCGGCGGCGCTACCTGCCGGACCTGACCAGCGACCAGCGCCAGCGCCGTGAGATGGCGGAGCGGATGGCGCTCAACGCCCCGATCCAGGGGTCGGCGGCCGACATCATCAAGGTGGCGATGCTCCAGGTGGACGCGGCGCTGTCCGAGGGAGGGTTCGCCTCGCGGGTGCTGTTGCAGGTGCACGACGAGCTCGTGGTGGAGATCGCCCCGGGGGAGCGCGAGCGGGTGGAAAACCTGGTGGCCCACGAGATGGGGTCGGCCTATGATCTGCGTGTGCCGCTGGCGGTGTCGGTCGGCAGCGGGCAGAACTGGTACGAGGCCGCCCACTAGCGCCCTCGCGAACCCCGGTGGCGGGGCGCGCGGTTGGGGCTTCGGGGCGGCGGAGAGGGAGGTGTGCACGGTGGCGGATGATCTCAGCGTCGGCTCGGTCACGGTGCCCTCAGCCGACCTCGTGTGGCGGTTCTCCCGGTCCTCGGGGCCGGGCGGGCAGCACGTGAACACCTCCGACACCCGGGTGTCGCTGTCGTTGGACGTGGCCTCGTGCCGGGGGCTGGGGGAGACGCGTCGGCGGCGTGCCCTGGAGCGGTTGTCGGGGCGGCTGGTCGGCGGGGTGCTGACGGTGACGGTGCAGGAGTACCGGTCGCAGGCGCGAAACCGGGCCGAGGCGCGGGAGCGGTTGGCGGAGCTCCTGGCGGAGGCGATGGCGCCGCCGGGGCCCCGGCGGCGGCCCACGCGGCCGGGCCGGGCGGCGCGCCGCCGGCGGGTGGAGGACAAGCGTCGGCGGGGCGATCTCAAGCGGTCCCGCTCGCGTCCGCCGACGGACTGATTTTTTCCCGCGCTCTCGCCCGGAGCCCGTGCGGGGGCGGCTCCGCGGCTCGGCACCCGCGCGGACGTGGGCCGGCGCATGGTTGATCTTGACCCCTATGCTCGGGTAAATTGCCGCCAACGTGGCCTTGGCGGGCTTTTTTGGCCTGGGTTCGGATTGACCGGGACGCCCATGTCTCATATTCTGGCTGGAGCGTTGTGGGTTCGTGCGGTCGTGTGCCGTCTCCCGTGAGGGATCGGTGATCGTACCGCTTCGGTCAGCACTCTGGAACCCGGCGGTCTCGGACGGTTCTCTCGTCCCGGTGTCCCTGGTTCTCTTCATCTGGATGGCGATCGGCGGGCTCGAACTCGCGGCGTGCCCATTTCCTGAACCTGTCCGTATCCGGAGTCCACCCACAAATGACGAGCAGCACCGAGGCCACCTCGACACCCCAGGTAGCGGTCGACGACATCGGGTCCGAGGAAGCCTTCCTCGCAGCGATCGACGAGACCATCAAGTACTTCAACGATGGTGACATTGTCGAGGGCACCATCGTGAAGGTCGATCGAGACGAGGTCTTGCTCGACATCGGCTACAAGACCGAGGGTGTCATCCCCTCCCGGGAGCTGTCGATCAAGCACGACGTCGACCCCGGCGAGGTCGTGGCCGTCGGCGACCAGGTCGAGGCCCTGGTCCTCCAGAAGGAGGACAAGGAGGGCCGCCTGATCCTGTCCAAGAAGCGCGCCCAGTACGAGCGCGCCTGGGGCACGATCGAGAAGATCAAGGAGGAGGACGGCGTCGTCACCGGCACCGTCATCGAGGTCGTCAAGGGCGGACTCATCCTCGACATCGGCCTGCGCGGCTTCCTGCCCGCCTCCCTGGTCGAGATGCGCCGCGTCCGCGACCTGCAGCCCTACGTCGGCCGTGAGCTCGAAGCGAAGATCATCGAGCTGGACAAGAACCGCAACAACGTGGTCCTGTCCCGCCGCGCCTGGCTGGAGCAGACGCAGTCCGAGGTGCGCCAGACGTTCCTCAACACCCTCCAGAAGGGCCAGATCCGCAAGGGCGTCGTGTCCTCGATCGTCAACTTCGGCGCCTTCGTGGACCTGGGCGGCGTCGACGGCCTGGTGCACGTCTCGGAGCTGTCCTGGAAGCACATCGACCACCCGAGCGAGGTCGTCGAGGTCGGCCAGGAGGTCACCGTCGAGGTCCTCGACGTGGACATGGAGCGCGAGCGCGTCTCCCTGTCGCTCAAGGCGACGCAGGAGGACCCCTGGCAGCAGTTCGCCCGTACGCACCAGATCGGCCAGGTCGTTCCCGGCAAGGTCACCAAGCTGGTGCCCTTCGGTGCGTTCGTGCGCGTGGAGGAGGGCATCGAGGGCCTGGTCCACATCTCCGAGCTGGCCGAGCGCCACGTCGAGGTGCCCGAGCAGGTCGTCCAGGTCGGCACTGAGATCTTCGTCAAGATCATCGACATCGACCTTGAGCGCCGCCGCATCAGCCTGTCGCTGAAGCAGGCCAACGAGGCCGTCTCGCCCGACCAGGTGGACTTCGACCCCACCCTGTACGGCATGGCCGCCGACTACGACGAGCAGGGCAACTACAAGTACCCGGAGGGCTTCGACCCCGAGAGCGGCGAGTGGCTCGAGGGCTTCGAGGCGCAGCGGGACGAGTGGGAGCGCAGCTACGCCGAGGCGCAGGCCCGCTTCGAGGCGCACCGCAAGCAGGTCGAGGAGGCGCGTGCGGCCGAGGCCGACGCCGCCAACGCCCCGGCCGAGGAGGTCGAGGAGGAGTACACCGGTGGCGGCCAGGCCGCTCCGGCCTCCGAGACCGCCAGCAGCGGCGCGCTGGCCTCCGACGAGGCGCTGGCCGCCCTGCGCGAGAAGCTCGCGGGCGGCGACGCCTGATCGCGCTGAGGCGCTAGTACGGCTGGAGGGGCCGTCCCCGGTTCGGGGGCGGCCCCTTCGTCTTGAGAGCGGGGGCGGGTGCTCCCGCCAGGGCCGGTGCGTGTGGAAGACTCGCGGTGCTGGACCCAGCGAGGAGGCGGTGTGTTCGACATCCGGCCGGCGGTCCCCGAGGACGCGGGGGAGATCCTGACCGTGCAGCGCGCGGCGTTCGTCGACGAGGCGCAGGCCTGCGGCGACCCGTTCGTCCTGCCCCTCACGGAGGGGTTGGAGCGTATCGGGGGCCTCCTGCGCCAGCGGGACGTGCTGGTGCTCAAGGCGGTCGAGGGCGGCCGGATCGTGGGTGCGGTGCGGGTGGGCGCGTCCGGGGCCAACGGGATCGTGAGCAGGCTGGCGGTGGTTCCGGACCGGCGTCGGCGGGGGATCGCGACGGCGCTGCTCACCCGGGTGGAGGAGGAGGTGCGGGCCCGCCGTCCCGAGGTGGCGTCGCTGACGCTGTTCACCGGGGCGCAGAGCGCCGAGGAGCAGCGGCTGTACCGTGGCCGCGGGTTCGCGGTCACGCACCGGGAGAGGGTCGCCGACCACCTGGTGATGGTGCACATGCGCAAGGAGCTGGCGGCGGTGTCCGCCGAGCCGCGGTGAGGGCCCGGGGCGGACACGGCGGCGGTGGTGGTGGTCTAGTGTTTCTCGCATGCTGAGAGTGGGACTCACCGGAGGTATCGGTTCCGGCAAGAGCGCGGTGTCGGCGGAGTTGGCGCGCCGGGGCGCGGTGGTCGTCGACGCCGACGCGATCGCGCGCGAGGTGGTCGAGCCGGGGACGGAGGGTCTGGCGGAGGTCGTCGCCGAGTTCGGCGAGGGCGTGCTGGCCCCCGGCGGGGGGCTGGACCGGGCGCGGCTCGGGGAGATCGTCTTCTCCGACGGGGAGCGGCTCGCCCGGCTGAACGCGATCGTGCATCCGCGGGTGGCCGAGCGCAGCGCGGAGCTGATGGAGCAGGCGCGGGAGTCGGGGGCGGAGGTGGTGGTCTACGACGTTCCGCTGCTGGTGGAGAACGGTTTGGGCGGGCTCTACGACGTGGTGGTGGTCGTCGACACCCCCGACGAGGTGCGGGTGGAGCGGGTGGCCGCCGACCGGGGGATGGCGCGCGAGCAGGTGTGGGCGCGGATCCGGGCGCAGGCGGGCCGGGAGGAGCGGCTGGCCGCCGCCGACCTGGTGGTGGACAACTCCGGTACCCGTGAGCAGCTCGCGGCCGGGGTCGGGGAGCTGTGGGAGGCGCTGCTCGCGCGGGCGTAGCCGGGGTGTCGTTGGCGCTCGGTAGCGTGGGAGTGGACGGGCGCGGGTGCCGCGCGGTCCGCGAGGCGAGGAGGGGCGACGTGCGACCGGTCACCGACATCGAGCGCAGTGAGGCACCGTTCAGGGTGGTCTCGGACATGACCCCGGCGGGGGACCAGCCGGCGGCCATCGCCGAGATCGCCCGGCGGGTGGAGGCGGGTGAGGCGCACACGGTCCTGCTGGGTGCGACGGGCACCGGCAAGACGGCGACCGTGGCGTGGACGGTGGAGCGCCTCCAGCGGCCCACGCTGGTGATGCAGCCGAACAAGACGCTGGCGGCGCAGTTCGCCAACGAGCTGCGGCGGATGCTGCCGCACAACGCGGTGGAGTACTTCGTCTCCTACTACGACTACTACCAGCCCGAGGCCTACGTCCCGCAGAGCGACACCTTCATCGAGAAGGACTCGTCGATCAACGACGAGGTGGAGCGGTTGCGGCACTCGGCGACCAACTCCCTGATCACGCGGCGCGACACGATCGTGGTGGCGTCGGTGTCGTGCATCTACGGCCTGGGCACGCCGCAGGAGTACGTGGACCGGATGGCGCGGCTGTCGGTGGGCATGGAGGTGGACCGCGACGAGCTGCTGCGGCGGCTGGTGGAGATGCAGTACGCGCGCAACGACGTGGACTTCTCGCGGGGCACGTTCCGGGTGCGCGGCGACACCGTGGAGATCATCCCGGTGTACGAGGAGCTGGCGGTCCGCATCGAGATGTTCGGTGACGAGGTGGAGCGGCTGATGACGCTGCACCCGCTCACGGGGGAGGTGCTGGAGGAGAGCGAGGAGGTGTTCCTCTTCCCGGCGTCGCACTATGTCGCGGGGCAGGAGCGCACCGACCGGGCGGTGGCCTCGATCGAGGCCGAGCTGGCCGAGCGCCTGGCGGAGCTGGAGGGGCAGGGGAAGCTGCTGGAGGCGCAGCGGCTGCGGATGCGTACCACCCACGACCTGGAGATGATCCGGCAGTTGGGGAGCTGTTCGGGGATCGAGAACTATTCTCGGCACTTCGACGAGCGGGAGGCGGGCAGCGCGCCCAACACGCTCCTGGACTACTTCCCCGACGACTTCCTGCTGGTGCTGGACGAGTCGCACGTGACGGTGCCGCAGATCGGGGCGATGTACGAGGGCGACGCCTCGCGCAAGCGGACCCTGGTGGAGCACGGGTTCCGGCTGCCGTCGGCGATGGACAACCGGCCGCTCAAGTGGGGGGAGTTCACCGAGCGGATCGGCCAGTCGGTGTACCTGTCGGCCACGCCCGGCAGGTACGAGCTGGGCCGGTCGGGCGGGGATGTGGTGGAGCAGGTGATCCGTCCCACGGGCCTGGTGGACCCGGAGGTCCTGGTCAAGCCGACGGACGGGCAGATCGACGACCTGGTGCACCAGATCCGGGAGCGGGCCGAGCGTTCCGAGCGGGTGCTGGTCACCACGCTCACCAAGAAGATGGCCGAGGACCTGACCGACTACTTCGCCGAGCTGGGCATCCGGGTGCGGTACCTGCACAGCGAGGTGGACACGCTGCGCCGGGTGGAGCTGCTGCGGGAGTTGCGGGTGGGTGAGTTCGACGTGCTGGTGGGCATCAACCTGCTGCGCGAGGGGCTGGACCTTCCCGAGGTGTCGCTGGTGGCGATCCTGGACGCGGACAAGGAGGGGTTCCTGCGGTCGGAGACCTCCCTGATCCAGACGATCGGCCGTGCGGCGCGCAACGTGGCCGGGCAGGTCCACATGTACGCCGACAACGTCACCGACTCGATGCGCGCGGCGATCGACGAGACCAACCGGCGCCGGGACAAGCAGGTGGCCTACAACACCGAGCACGGGATCGATCCGACCCCGCTGCGCAAGGAGATCGCCGACATCCTCGACTCCCTCAGCCGGGAGGACGTGGACACCGAGGAGCTCATGGCGACCGGGTACCGCAGGGCAGGGCGGGGGGAGAGCGCTCCGGTGCCCGCGCTGGGCCGGGGGGCGGAGGTGTCGGCCATGCCCCGCGCGGAGTTGGCGGGGCTCATCGGTGAGCTGACCGAGCGGATGCATCAGGCCGCGGCCGATCTGCAGTTCGAGGTGGCGGCGCGGCTTCGGGACGAGATCGGTGAGCTCAAGCGTGAGCTGCGCGGTATGGACGAGGTCGGGCTGGAGTGAGCCGGGGCCCGTCCGCGGGTGCGGTCGGGGGAGCCCCGGGGCGATATCGGATCAGGTACGTTCGGGCAACGGTTGTGTCGCGTGTTTACCTTCGTGTGACATACCCTTGGGTTTGCTCGATAACTGTGTCGGACATGCCGGGTATCCGGTCGCGGGGGAGTTCATGAGGGTTCGGCTGCTGGTGAGGTCGGGGGCACTGTTGGTCGGGACGGTGTCCGTGGCCGGGTGCGCCCTGGTCGGTGGAGGGGAGGGCGTCGACGACGCCCCTTCCCCGAGCATGCCCCAGACGGCGGGGACCGCGTCCGAGCCGGTGGCGGACGAGGACACCCTGGTGGTCTCCGACGACGGCGTTGAACTGCGCGAACCGTGCGACGGCCGGGAGGTGGTGGTCACGGCCGACGACGCCGAGGTGGTCCTGGACGGTGCGTGCGGCTCGGTCAGGGCCACCGGCCGGGGGACGACCGTGGACGTGGGGTCGGCCGATCGGATCGTCCTGGTGGGGGTGGACAACGTCGTCTCCTACGCTTCGGGCGACCCGGAGGTGATCAACCATGGCAGGGGCACCTCGGTGGTCGAGGGCGGCGTCGCCGGCGTGTGAGACCGGAGGGCGCACCGGTCGTGTCTTCGGGTTGATCTCCCCGACACCCCGGAGCGACCGTGCATCCGTTACCTTGGTGGGGAGCCGTGCCGACGACGGGGTCGGGCGGGGAACAGAGGGTTCGGCCCATGGAGGGTGAACTCTCGCCGTCCGTTCGGTGAGGACGTTCTCCGGTCTGCAACCGAAACGGTACGGTCGAGCAGTCTCGCTTGAGAAGGCACGAGGAGCCGCCCGGCCGTCGGATCGAGGACGTGCGCTGAAGGTGAGGGCCCGCCAGGGGAGGGGTGGATGAGCGGTTATGTCGCGCGGGTGCGGCACGACGAGTCGCCCGGAGGCGACCTCGGACTGGACCCGCTGGTGCGGTCCGCCGCGCAGCGCTGGGCCGAGTCCGACCCGCTGCTCCCACAGCCCACCGGTTTCGCCCCCGACAGCTATCCGCTCGTGACGGTCAGCGACGAGTCGGGCAACACCGTCGCGGCCGGGAGCATGCACTACACGTGGTACCAGCCCGGCGAGGTCGGCCGTATCTGGGGCGTTCCCGATCAGCACTGGCTCACCCCGGTCGTCGGCGGACCCGAGCCGGCCCGCGCGCTGGACTCCCTCCTCACCAGTTGGCGCGACCAGTTGGAGGACCTGCCGACCGGCACCGGCTCGGAATCGGCCGCCCTGGTGAGCTGGCCCGCCCGGGACGTGTGCGGGATCATCCCGCTGCAGCGGCACGGCCTCCAGCCCTACACCGTGCTGGCGGCCCGCCAGCGCCGCCGGGGGGTGCCGCCGTCCCTGCCGCCGCGCGACGTGACCATCCGGCTGGCCGACCGCAGCGACCTCACCCAGGTCGTGGGCCTGCTGATGGAGGAGCACCGCTACGAGGAGCACTTCGGCGGGGTGTTCCTCCAGGAGGACACCGCGGAGCAGACGCGCGAGGTCGCCGCGCGGGCGCTGAACCGCTCGCGTTCGTGGATCTGGCTGGCCGAGCGGCGCGGCCGGGCCGTCGGGCTGATGTGGGTGTCCCCGCCGGAGCGCTCCCGCTGGGCCAAGTCGCTGGTCAACGCGCGCCCGATCGCCCACATCGGCTACGGGGTGGTGATCGCCGCCGAGCGGGGCAACGGGATCGGTACCGCCCTGGTGGGGCAGGCGCACCAGGCCCTGGACAGTCACGGTGTGGGGGTTTCGGTGCTGAACTACGCGGCGATGAACCCGTTGTCGGGGCCGTTCTGGCACCGGATGGGGTACCGCCCGGTGTGGACGACCTGGGAAGTCCGTCCGGCGCTGGCCCTGCGCTGACGCGGGCCGTGCGAGGGAGGGCCGATGGGCTCCGATCGGGTGGAGATCGTCGAGGTGGGGCCGCGTGACGGCCTCCAGAACGAGGACCGCGTCCTGTCGGTTCGGGACCGGATCGAGCTGGTCGACCGCGCGGTCGAGGCGGGTGTGCGGCGGATCGAGGCGGTCAGCTTCGTCGATCCGGCGCGGGTTCCGCAGATGGCGGGCGCGGAGGAGGTCATGGCGGGTGTGCGCCGTGTGCCGGGGGTCCGCCACATCGGCCTCGTGCTCAACCGCCGAGGTCTGGAGCGCGCGGTGGCGGCCGGGGTTGGCGAGGTCAACGTCGCGGTGCCCGCCACGGACGGGTTCTGTACCCGTAACCAGGGGCGTACCGTCGGGGAGATGCTGGACGCGCTGGCCGGTATCGACGCCGAACTGGCGGGGACGGGCATCCCGTTGAGCGTGACCGTCTCGACGGCGTTCGGCTGTCCCTTCGAGGGCGAGGTGGACCCGGAGCGGGTGGTGGAGGTGGTCCGGCGCATCACCGGGACCGGTGCGGTGGAGATCGCGCTGGCCGACACCATCGGTGTGGGGGTGCCCCGCCAGGTGCGGGACCTGGTCCGCCGGGTGGCGGAGGTGGCGGGCGGTCGGGCGCTGCGCTGTCATTTCCACAACACCCGCAACACCGGTTACGCGAACGCGCTCGCGGCGGTGGAGGAGGGCGTGGGTGTGCTCGACTCCAGCCTGGGCGGTTTCGGCGGCTGCCCGTTCGCGCCCGCGGCGACCGGCAACATCGCCACCGAGGACCTGCTGTACCTGCTGCACCGCAGCGGGTTCGAGACGGGGGTGGACCTCTCGGCGGCCGCGGCGCTGGGCGAGTGGATGGGCGGGCGCCTGGGCCGTCGGCCACCCGCCTATCTGGGGCGTGCGGGGGGCTTCCCGGCCTCCTGACCGGGGCGCGTCCGGCCGTTCCCGGTAGAGGAGGGCGGACGGCCTGTTATCCTGGTGCCCCGTGGAGTCCGCGGCGCCGGCGACGTCCCATCGACCGCCCGGCACCGGACCAGCCGCACGGCCGCTCCGTCATCGCGAGCCCGCCGTAGCCACTCAACCCACGGGAGCATCACTTTGGCATCCGCCGCGAGTACCAAGCACATCTTCGTTACTGGCGGCGTCGCCTCCAGTCTCGGCAAGGGCCTGACCGCCTCAAGTCTGGGACGGCTCCTGAAGTCGCGGGGCCTGCGGGTCACCATGCAGAAGCTCGACCCCTACCTCAACGTCGACCCGGGGACCATGAACCCCTTCCAGCACGGTGAGGTCTTCGTCACCGACGACGGCGCCGAGACCGACCTGGACGTGGGCCACTACGAGCGGTTCCTGGACACCGAGCTGTCGGCGTCGGCCAACGTCACCACCGGCCAGATCTACT
The DNA here is from genome assembly GCF_048060475.1 of Nocardiopsis sp. LOL_012. Lineage (NCBI taxonomy): Bacteria > Bacillati > Actinomycetota > Actinomycetes > Streptosporangiales > Nocardiopsidaceae > Nocardiopsis > Nocardiopsis sp. LOL_012. The sequence continues at coordinate 58,117 of NZ_JBHMIV010000027.1, forward strand.
CCAGCGTGATCGCCAAGGAGCGCCAGGGCGCCTATCTCGGTGACACGGTGCAGGTCATCCCGCACATCACCAACGAGATCAAGTCGCGCATCTACGCGATGGCCGCCCCCGGCGTGGACATCGTCATCACCGAGATCGGCGGCACGGTCGGTGACATCGAGTCGCAGCCGTTCCTGGAGGCGGTCCGCCAGATCCGCCACGAGATCGGCCGGGACCACTGCTTCTTCCTGCACGTGTCGCTGATCCCGTTCCTGGGTCCGGCGGGGGAGATGAAGACCAAGCCCACCCAGCACTCGGTGGCGGCCCTGCGCAGTATCGGCATCCAGCCCGACGCGATCGTGTGCCGTTCGGACCGCCCGATCACGCAGAGCCTGAAGTCCAAGATCAGCCTGATGTGCGACGTGGACGAGGCCGGTGTGGTCTCCACCCCGGACGCGCCATCGATCTACGACATCCCGAAGGTGCTGCACCGGGAGGGTCTGGACGCCTACGTCGTCCGCCGGCTGGGCATGCCCTTCCGGGACGTGGACTGGACCGAATGGGACGATCTGCTGCGCCGGGTGCACCAGCCCGACCACGAGGTCACCATCGCCATGGTGGGCAAGTACATCGACCTGCCCGACGCCTACCTGTCGGTGAGCGAGGCCCTGCGCGCGGGCGGGTTCGCCACGAACACGCGGGTGAACATCCGCTGGGTGGCCAGTGACAACTGCGCCAGCGCCTCGGGGGCGGCGGCGGAGCTGGACGGTGCCGACGGCGTCCTCATCCCGGGCGGGTTCGGAGTGCGCGGTATCGAGGGCAAGCTCGGCGCGATCCGCTACGCCCGCGAGCAGGGGGTGCCGCTGCTGGGCATCTGCCTGGGCCTGCAGTGCATGGTCGTGGAGTACGCCCGCGACGTGCTGGGGCTGGAGGGAGCCAACAGCACCGAGTTCGACGACAAGGCGGCCGAGGCGGTCATCGCGACCATGGCCGACCAGACGGACGTGGTGGCGGGTGAGCGGGACATGGGCGGCACCATGCGTCTGGGCCTGTACCCGGCGGCGCTGGGGGAGGGGACGCTGGTGCGGGAGCTGTACGGCGCCGCGGAGGCCTCCGAGCGGCACCGGCACCGGTTCGAGGTCAACAACGCCTACCGTCCCAGGCTGGAGGGGGCCGGGCTGGTGTTCTCCGGGCTCTCCCCCGATGGCAAGCTGGTGGAGTACGTCGAACTGCCCCGGGAGACGCACCCGTACTTCGTCGGGACGCAGGCGCACCCGGAGCTGCGCTCCCGTCCGACCAAGGCGCACCCGCTCTTTCGCGGTCTGATCGCCGCGGCGCTGGAGCGCAGGAGGTCCTGACGGGGTGTCGGCGCGGGCTGAGAGAGGCGAGTACATGGTGAGTGGGACGTACCCGGCCGATGCCGTGGCGGGGCGGGAGGCCAAGGTGGCGGACGCCCCCGAGGCGTGGCCGGTGGAGCGGTCGGCGGAGCGCTTCAGCGGAGCCAAGTGCGGGATGCGCACGGACTGGGTGCGGATGCCCGACGCGGAGGGCGGCACGGTCGTCGCCGCGCGGGACTACATGGTCCACCCGGGGGCGGCGGCGGTACTCGCGCTGGGCGGGGACGGGCGGGTGCTCCTGCTGCGCCAGTACCGCCACCCCGTGGGCCTGCTCATGTGGGAGCTGCCCGCCGGGCTCATCGACGTGGCGGGCGAGGGTCCGCTGGCCACGGCACGCCGCGAGCTCGTGGAGGAGGCGGGGCTGCGCGCCGAGCACTGGTACGAGCTGGTGGACTTCGCGGCCAGCCCCGGGTTCTCCTCGGAGCGGATCCACGTCTACCTCGCCCGCGGCCTGTCGGAGGTGCCCGAGCACGAGATCGATTTCGTGCGCGAGCACGAGGAGACCGACCTGGCCGCCGAGTGGGTCCCGCTGGAGGAGGCGGTGGCCCTGGTCATGGGCGGGCGCCTGCACAACGGGGCGACCTCCCTGGGGGTGCTGGCGGCCAGTACCGCGGCCCGGGACGGTTTCGCCTCCCTGCGTCCGGCGTCCTGACCCGGTGGGCGGGGACCTGGGCGGGGCCGTGCCCGCCGGGCCGCTGGGGGAGGCGGTGGCGGCCTTCCTGGACCATGTGGCCGCTGAGCGCGCTCTGGCGCACAACACCCTGCTGGCCTACCGGCGCGACCTGCGCCGCTACACCGCCTATCTGGAGGGCCGGGGTGTCGCGGACCTGTCGGGGGTAGGCGAGGCGCACGTGGGCGGTTTCCTGCGGGCCCTGGCCGAGGGCGACGACGACCACCCGCCGCTCGGGGCGGCCTCGGCGGGGCGGGCGCTGGCGGCCGTGCGCGGGCTGCACCGGTTCGCGGTCCGCGAGGGCCGGGCCGACGCCGACCCGGCGGCTGAGGTGGTGCCGCCCCCCGTCCCCCTGCGGCTGCCCAAGGCGGTGCCGCTGGAGCGGGTGGAGCGGCTCCTGGAGGCCGCGGGGCCCGTCGGGGCGCCGCCGTCGGCGGACCGCTCCGCTCTGCTGTCCCTGCGCGACCGGGCGCTGCTGGAGGTCCTCTACGGCACGGGGGCGCGGATCTCCGAGGCGGTGGGGCTGGACGTGGACGACGTGGTGGAGGCCCTCGACGGTGAGGACGCGGTGGGCCTGGTGCGCTTCCACGGCAAGGGCGGGCGTGAGCGGGTGGTGCCGCTCGGCTCGTGTGCTCGTACGGCGCTGGGCGGGTACCTGGTGCGGGCGCGGCCCGCGCTCGCGGCGTCGGCGTGGTCGGCCCCTTCGGGGCCGGCCCTGTTCCTGAACGCGCGCGGGCGCCGCCTCACCCGCCAGGGCGGCTGGGCGCTGTTGGCGGCGGTCGCCGACCGGGCGGGGGTGGGGGGTGTCTCACCGCACACGCTGCGGCACTCCTTCGCCACCCATCTGCTGGACGGCGGTGCCGATATCCGGGTGGTGCAGGAGCTTCTGGGACACGGTTCGGTCACCACCACGCAGGTGTACACCCTGGTCACGGTGGATCGGCTGAGGGAGGTCTACGCCGCCAGCCATCCGCGTGCGCGCAGGTGAGGGCGGTGCGCGCGGGGGGTTCGGGGGCCAGGGAGGGGCGTATCCCCGATCCGGTCGTGTTGAACGCGCCGTGTCGTCGTTCTAGAGTCGCCGCACAGAGGTTACGTTGCTGTCGACATATTGAGTTTCCGACGGCGGCCGGGCACGGGGCTGGGACGACTTCCCCCTTTCGGGCCGTGGCCGGTCCGTGGGGGAGGTCAAGGGCTTGTGAACTGGGCGGAGAACGGCGTGGATGCCAGCGGTGCACCCGTCGGTGGGGAGGACCTCGCCGACCCGGTGACCAACCCTTGGGGTACGACACGCGACACGGGGGCGCAACTGCGTACGAAGAGACCGGAGCGGGACTACCCCGTTCCCGGACCGCTGGACGAGCACGGTCCGGCACGGATTGTAGCACTGTGTAACCAGAAGGGTGGGGTCGGCAAGACCACCACCACCATCAACCTCGGGGCGGCCATCGCCGAGTTCGGCAGACGGGTGCTGCTGGTCGACTTCGACCCGCAGGGAGCACTGTCCGTGGGCCTGGGGCGGCTCGACCCGCGCGAGCTGGACCTGACCGTCTACAACCTGCTGATGCAGCGGGACGTGGCGGTCGAGGACGTCCTGCTCAAGACCGACATCGACGGCCTGGACCTCATCCCGAGCAACATCGACCTGTCCGCCGCCGAGGTCCAGCTGGTGGGTGAGGTGGCGCGCGAGCAGATGCTGGGCCGCGCCCTGCGCCCCGTCATCGACGACTACGACGTGGTGCTCATCGACTGCCAGCCGTCGCTGGGCCTGCTCACGGTCAACGCGCTGACCGCCGCGGACGGCGTCATCGTGCCGCTGGAGTGCGAGTTCTTCGCGCTGCGCGGTGTGGCCCTGCTCATGGACACCATCCAGAAGGTGCAGGAGCGGCTCAACGAGCGGCTGGTCATCGACGGCTTCCTCGGCACGATGTACGACCCCAGGACGCTGCACGCGCGCGAGGTCCTGTCGACCATCGTCGAGGGGTTCGGCGACAAGGTCTACGGCACGGTCATCAACCGGACCGTGCGCTTTCCGGACGCCACGGTGGCGGGTGAGCCCATCACCAGGTTCGACTCCTCGTCGGCGGGCGCCAAGGCCTATCGGGAGCTGGCCAAGGAGGTGCTGGCGAGGTGGCCTCTCAGCGGTCGCGGCGCGTGACCCTGCCGGGGGCGGACGAGATGTTCTTCCGCTCGGGCGGCGCGGCTCCGGAAACGGAGGCCGATACCGGGCACCGGCACACGGACCCCGGGGAGAAGCGGGAGGGCCCGGGGCGCGGGGCCGGGGGCGCCGCCCAGGCCGCCTCCCCAGGGAGTACCGCGCCCTCCGCGCGGGCCGGAGCGCGCCGTGCGCCCAAACCGAGCGGGCGCCAGCGCCACGACGAGAAGATCACCGTGTACATCTCCGGCCCGGAGCTGCTCGCGCTGGAGCAGACGCGGCTGTCGCTGCGGGCCGAGCACGGGCTGTCGGCCGACCGGGGGCGTCTGGTCCGCGAGGCCGTGGCGGTGCTGCTGGCCGATTTCGAGGAGCACGGTTCCTCCAGCATGCTGGTGCGCCGCCTGAGCGAGGACTGAGCGCACCGCGGCCCGGCGTGCGGGCGCCGGGCCGCGGGGGACACCGCGGTGCCCGCCCGACCAGTGGGTACGCACTCCGCGGAGCTGGGAAACTGGTCACATGAGTGTCGACTCCTCCGAGGCGGACCCCGGCGCCGGTGAAGGGTCCGCCTTCCAGGTGCACCTGGACAACTTCGAGGGCCCCTTCGACCTGCTGCTCACCCTGATCTCCAAGCACAAGCTGGACATCACCGAGGTGGCCCTGTCGAGGGTCACCGACGAGTTCATCGCCCACATCCGCGCCCACGGCGAGGGGTGGGACCTGGACCAGGCCAGCGAGTTCCTGGTGGTGGCGGCGACCCTGCTGGACCTGAAGGCGGCCCGTCTCCTGCCGCGCGGCGATGTCGAGGACGAGGCCGACCTGGCGCTGCTGGAGGCCCGCGACCTCCTGTTCGCCCGCCTGCTCCAGTACCGCGCCTACAAGGAGGTCGCGGCGCTGATGAGCGAGCGGCTGGCGGCGCAGGGGCGCCGGTACGCCCGCGCGGTGCCGCTGGAGGAGCGCTTCGCGGCCCTGCGGCCCGACGTGCTGTTCAAGCTGGGGCCGAGGGAGTTCGCGGCGCTGGCCGGGAGGGTCTTCACCCCCAGGGAGCCGCCGAGCGTGCCCGTCACGCACATCCACCAGGCCAAGACGTCGGTGAAGGAGCAGGGCGACCTGGTTGTGGCCGCGCTGCGCGCCCGCGGCACCCTGACGTTCACCGAGCTCACCGAGGAGTGCACCGGTACCTTCGAGGTCGTCGCGCGGTTCCTGGCCCTGCTGGAGCTGTACCGGGCCGCCAACGTGGGCTTCGACCAGCCCGAGCCGCTGGCGGAGCTCACGGTGACGTGGACCGGCGGTGAGGGCGAGGTGCGCGTGGAGTCCGACTACGACGAGGGCACGGGTGAGGAGGAGAGGGACGATGAGTGAGGGCCGCGCGTCCGATGCGGGTTCGGTGCCCCCGACCCTGCGCCGCGACCTCGAAGCGGTGCTGATGGTGGTACCCGAGCCGGTGTCCGTCTACGACCTGGCCCGTGCCCTGGACGTGCCGGTGGAGGTGGTCTCCCGCGAACTGGAGGGGCTGTCGGCGGAATACACGGCGCAGGGGCGGGGTTTCGACTTGCGGATGGTGGCCGAGGGGTGGCGGATCTACACACGCCCCGAGTGCGCCGACGTCGTCGAGCACTTCCTCCGGGAGGGGCAGGAGGTGCGGCTCACCCAGGCCGCGCTGGAGACGATGGCGGTGGTCGCCTACCGCCAGCCGGTCTCCCGGGGCAGGGTCTCGGCCGTCCGCGGTGTCAACTGCGACGGGGTTATGCGTACCCTCGTGTTGAGGGGCCTGATCGAGGAGTCCGGGCACGACTCCGAGTCCGGCGCGCTCCTGTATCGGACCACCTCCTATTTCCTGGAACGGCTCGGCCTGCGCGATCTCGACGATCTGCCGGACCTGGCGCCGTTCCTCCCCGACGACATCGAAGGTCTAGACGACACCGGTGAGCACACCCACTGACAGTTCCCGCGGTGCGCGGGACCACGCCCCGCGCGGTGAGCGCGGCGACAGCAACGACGACCGTCGCGGCCGGGGCCGCCGTGACGACAGGGGTCGCGGTGGTTTCCGCGACCGTGACGACAGGGGTCGCGGTGGTTTCCGCGACGGTGATGACCGTGGCCGTGGCCGTGGCGGCTACCGTGACCGGGACGACCGCCGCTCCTTTGCCCGTGATGATCGGGATCGCGGTGGTTTCCGTGGTCGTGACGAGCGTGGCGGCCGTGGTCCGCGTGAGCGCGACGGCTACGGCCGCGACGACCGGCGCGAGGGCCGTTCCTTCGACCGCGACGACCGTGGCCGTGGCTACGGTGACCGGCGCGGGGACGACCGGGGGCGTGGCGGTTTCCGCGACGGTGATGACCGTGGCCGTGGCCGTGGCGGCTACCGTGACCGGGACGACCGCCGCTCCTTTGCCCGTGATGATCGGGATCGCGGTGGTTTCCGTGGTCGTGACGAGCGTGGCGGCCGTGGTCCGCGTGAGCGCGACGGCTACGGCCGCGACGACCGGCGCGAGGGCCGTTCCTTCGACCGCGACGACCGTGGCCGTGGCTACGGTGACCGGCGCGGGGACGACCGGGGCCGCGGTGGCTACCGTGGCCGTGATGACCGGGACGACCGGCGCGGAGGCCGTAGGGACGACCGCCGCTCCTCCGCCCGGGACGACCGG
>NZ_JBHMIV010000028.1:0-64304 GCF_048060475.1 Nocardiopsis sp. LOL_012
GAAGGGGTCGGGGTCGTTCCTTGTGGGGGCGGCTCCGGTTCTTTCTTTTTTGTTGCCGGGGCTTGTGCAATCGTGAATAGCTTTGGGCGCAGCGAGCAAAGCCATCCGCTGGCACGTACCAGCCCCTCGGGCCCTCCCCGGCATGGCCGGAGAACCACAGGGCTCCCCGCGCTGCCGACAGGAGCCCGTGGCAGTAGTGTCCCGTCGCCGGGACAGAGCGCACCGCGGTGGGGACCACGGGGCGTGTGTGAGAGGACCAGGGGGACCGCGGAACGGCTCGCCCCCGTGTCCGGGGAGAGGGGGCTACTTCTCCTCGTCGACCTCCGGCACCTCGATGAGCTGCCTCAGCAGCGCCACGAAGTCTTCGTCGCTCATCGCTGACCAGTCCACATGCTCGTTCATGTTCAGGAAAGTCCCCAAACTGGGGATCTATAAGCCTGTACCACGAGATTGCTTGGCGAAGAGTCCGTGAACGTGGTGTTAGCGCAGGTAAGCGTCTTGACCGCCTTCGGCCACGAGAGCGGGCTCCTAGACCCGCTGGTGGAGTGCGCTCCGGCACTCGGGGCACCGGCAGCGCTTGTTGTAGCCCGTCACCGTGCCGTGGGGCAGGGAGGGGTCCCGCTGCTCGGTGAGCGTGGCGTCGAGCTGCTCGCCGAAGGGCTTGAGGATACGTGCGGTGGAGAAGACCTGCTTGGCGCTGGTCTCCAGCTCGGCCGCCGCGTCGTCGATGTGCTTCCCCATGCGGAGTTTCGCGATGAGACGGGACCGGGTGCTCGGAGGCATCTGGGCCTCCGCGTTCGCGATCAACTGCTCAGCGTCGTCAATGGGGTAGCTCAATGGATGTCCTCTACATGTGCGGGATCGCATGCCCATCGTACGTGCTTCCCGCTCTCTCCCCGTCGAGTGAGATCTCTGCGGTCGCAGTTTCCCGAAGCGGCTGCAGGTGGGGCTCCTGTGAAGGATGGGCAGACTGTCGTGCCTGTTGATCCTCACCCGAGGCGAATCCGGGGCTGTTTTGTAGAAACGCATTGCTAGACGCTAGGGGCCGTGTTTCGCTGAGGGCACACCTTCGTCTGCGCGATTGGAATCGTGCTTATGAGCAGCCCCACGGTCCGTCGTCGACGCCTCTCCACCGAGCTCCGCCGCCACCGTGTCGAGGCAGGTATGACCCTCGGCGACGTGGCCACGGAGCTGGAGTGGTCACCGGCCAAGCTCGGCCACATCGAGACCGGCATCCGCAAGTGGCCGTCGGTCACGGAGATCTCGGCTCTGCTGCGCCTGTACGGCGTCACGGGCGGCCGGAGGGAGGCGATCCTCACCCTGGTGCGGGAGTCGCGTCTGCGGCCGTGGTGGACGCAGTACGAAGACGTTCTGCCGTCCGCCTACGTCGGCAACGAGGCGGGAGCCGCAGCCGTTCAGGTGTACGCGGGGATCCTGGTGCCGGACCTGCTCCAAGTGCCCGAGTACACGGCTCTCGTCGCCGGTGCGCTGGGGTACGCAGACGGGGAGGGCGAGCGGATGGTGGCGGCCTACCTCAAGCGCCAGGAGCTCCTGGAACCCGGGGGGTCACTCCGGTACCACGCGGTCCTGGAGGAGGACGCGCTCCAGCGCACCGCCTCGGACCGGGGCCTGCTCCGGGCACAGACGACCCGGTTGCTGGAGGCGGCCGCTCTCGAACGGGTGACCCTCCAACTGATCCCGACCTCGGCCGGCCCGCACCCCGGTATCGCGGGCCCCTTCTCCGTGCTGGAGTTCGACGATGACGAAGCCGCGCTTGCCTATGTGGAGTCGACCTCGGGAGGGGCGATCGTCGAGGCGGAGGAGCAGGTGGGGGCCTGTCGGCGGGTATGGGGGGAACTCACCCGGATCGCGGCCTCTCCGGCGGCGACCACCGGGATCCTTCGGCGGATGGCGCTGTTGACCTGACCCGGATGCGTGAATCGGTCCACTGCGGCGGGAACCGCCCCGGATTGCTTGCTAGTCTCGTGGTGTCAACCTCGTAAAGTTCTCTGTGGTACCCGCCGAGCGGTGGGGCAGCCGCACGAACCGGACGAACGGAAGGGTCCAGACAGTGAAGAAGATCATCGTTCTGGCGCTGGTGGCCCTCGGGGCTTTCGCCGTCTACCGCAAGATCCAGGCGGACCGCGCCGAGCTCGACCTGTGGACCGAGGCCACGGCGGCCAGCGAGAGCTGAACAGGACTGGACGCGCCTTCAGGGGCTCGTCCAGATGTGACACGAGGACGTGGGTGGGCCGGTACCCGTGGCGCGACCCACGCCTTTGTGCCGCGGGTCCCTGAGACGTGGTTCCATCCATGACCGAGGGCGCCTTCGGATGAAGGTATGCTCTGTGTGGGTCCAGGGGCCATAGCTCAGCTGGCAGAGCGCCGGTTTTGCATACCGGAGGTCAGGGGTTCGACTCCCCTTGGCTCCACTCGTCTTTTCCCAGTTCGAAGACGTAACGACGGCCACCCAGGCGAACGCCTGGGTGGCCGTTTTGTGTTGCGCACCGCATTCGGGTCGTCCTGGTGGCCGTCTCCCGCTTCCGTACGTCCTCTCTGCCCGGGCGGCCGGAGGTCCCGTGAGCGCGGGACCTCCGTCAGTAAGGGCAGACGGAGCAACGCCCGTAATGCCCGAATTAATAACCTTGGTCATTATTCGATGAATGGGTTGCTCTTCGTGTTCGGTCCGGGTCTGACATAGTCCGTTCGGGTGGGGTGGCGAACGTGGCTCTGATGCCCTTGGCCTAGGGCTGTTGGGGGCCTCCTCTCCTGGCATGGAGGGAAACACCAGGTCACCACAGTTATGTCGAATTTCTGTAGATTTCTGGGCCTGTGGGCTGCTGCCACCAGATGAGATGACTCTCCGTGTGTGTATGATGACACTCCCCCAAAGTGCAATGGTCCGAGTGGACCAGATGAGAAATAGGCCACTTGGGGACTGTTGGTGGACTGGGACGATCCGTAGTTTCGACACCAACGACAACGAGGAAGACAGCGTGCCGAAACGATCAACCCCCGAAGACGAACCGTGCGGCCCCCGCACGGCCTCGTGCACCGTCCTCGGAACGGCCCGCTTCTCCTCTCCCGCCGGCGGACGCGCCGGCTGACGGATGTTCCGATCACTGCACATGCTGATCTTGGGAGTGGGGCAACATGTGGAATGAGAAGATGGCTGCCCGAGCCAAATGTCGGGAGATCGACCCCGACGCCCTCTTCGTACAGGGCGCCGCGCAGAACCGTGCCAAACTGATCTGCCGGGGCTGCCCGGTGCGGACCGAGTGCCTGGCGGAGGCACTGGACAGCCGCATCGAGTTCGGTGTCTGGGGCGGGATGACCGAGCGCGAGCGCCGGGCCCTCCTGCGCCGCCGCAAGGACGTCACCGACTGGCACGGCCTGCTCACCAGCGCCGAGCGCCGCTACGAGGAGGAGCGGACCCGTGTGGACGACGACCGCGGAGTGCGGGTCGCCGCCCGCGGGTAGTCCGCGGCCGTTCGGGGAGGGGGAGCCCCGAACCCCGCCGGGCACCGGCCCGATGTCAGGGATCGGTCAGGGTCTGCCCGGATGTACGCCATCCCTTCGATGGCCGATGATGGAGGGAGCACGGCCGCTTCGAGAGACCGGGGCCGTGCTCCCGTCGGCGCAGGGAGTGGATGTGGTGGTGCAGGAAGGTCGCTACCCGGTCGGCCGTTCCGGGGAACGGCCGCGACTTCGTCTCACACACGCGGACCGGGATGCCGTGGGCGAGGCCCTCCGGGAGGCCTACAGCCTGGGGCAGCTCGACGAGCGGGAGTTCGAGGAGCGTCTGGAACTCGCCATGCTGGCCAAGTTCCACGAGGACCTCGAACCGCTCACCCGCGACCTGGGACCGGCCCCGCGGGTCGCCCGGGACCCGGAGCGGGACTCGGACCGGCCGCAGAGCACACCCGCGGAGCGGGTCATCGCCGCGGGCGGCCACGTGGGGAACTACTTCTTCCCCCTGGTGGTCCCGATGGTCCTGTTCCTGGTCAGCGACAAGAGCTCCCCGTACGTCCGCCGGCAGGCGATGGAGGCGCTGAACTTCCAGCTCTTCTGCCTCATCACGGCAGTGGTCTCCGGGCTGCTGTTCTGGCTCATCGCGCCACTGCTCGTGCTCGTCTACGTGGCCTTGGCCTGGACCGTCCTGCCGGCGGTCGCGGGGGTGGCGACCCTCACCGGGAGGCAGTGGCGGTATCCCCTGATGTTCCGGGTCCTCAAGGACGACTGACGCCCCGCCCCGGCCCTGCCGCGCGTTCGGCGCCCGGTGGGGCACGGACCCGTCCTTCCCGGTCCGCGCCCCCGTGGCTCAGCTCGTCGGTCCGCCGTTCCTGTCCGCCCTGTCCTGACCGGTGGCGGCACGAACCTTCTCCTTGGTCTTGGCCGTCGTGGACCGGGCGGCCTCGGCCGCCTTGTCCGCCGCGGCCGATGCCTTCTGCTCCAGGTGGTTTCGGGTCTCACGGACCTGCTCGCGCGCCTGGTCGAGGTGCTCCTGCCATTCCGCGTCCTGGGACGCCCGGCGCAGCCGGACGAGCGAGTACACGAGCACGCCGCCGACCACGGCCACGCCTCCGATGATCGCCACGCGGGGGACCCGAGACGTGCCGCGGCGGGCGGCCCTCCTCAGCTTGGTCCTCTTGATGGCCCGCGTTCCGGGGTCGACCCGGTGTGCGGCGGCGGTGAGCGCTTCCGCCACCCTGGGCGCCACCGTGTCCTCGACCCGGTGCGCCGCCGTCTCCAGTCGCGGTGCGGTCCAGCCGCGCGCCTGGAGGACTCTCAGGGCCGCCTGGTCGCGTGCCTGGTCCGCGTACGGGCCGAACCGGTCGGCCTGCCCCCTGGCCAACTCCTGTAGACGGATGATGGTGGCATCCGCCTCCTTGCGTGCCTTGCGGCGCTTGGAAGTGATGGACACGTCGTCAGCTCCTTTGGTCGTTCACAGGTTCGTTCCCGCCCTGGGGCGGTCCCCACGTCCTTACCCGTGATCCGGGTGTTATCTCAACTTACGTCCTCTCCGTCTGAGTCCGGCGCTTCGACACCGGCCAGGGATGGTTCGGGTGGAGTCGGTCGTCCACACATCGCCGAGAACAGGGAAAGGGAGAAGGTAGGACGGGTAACGTGATCACGTCAACGCACACGATCGAAAGGCACTGAAGGTGTCGGAATCCAAGGGTCAGCCCACCGCTCGGCTGAACACCTCCAAGGGAACCATCGTCGTCAAGCTGTTCGACGAGGAGGCACCGGAGACGGTGGCCAACTTCATCGGCCTCTCCGACGGTTCCAAGCAGTGGATCGACCCCACCACGGGTAAGCCGTCCGACAAGAGCCTGTACGAGGGTACGGTCTTCCACCGGGTCATCGACGGCTTCATGATCCAGGGCGGTGACCCGCTCGGCAACGGCCGCGGCGGCCCCGGGTACAAGTTCAAGGACGAGATCCACCCGAACCTGAGCTTCGACCGCCCGTTCCTGCTCGCCATGGCCAACGCCGGCCCGGGCACGAACGGCTCGCAGTTCTTCATCACGGTGGACAAGCCGCACTGGCTCAACGGCAAGCACACGATCTTCGGCGAGGTCGTCGAGGGGGAGGACGTCGTCTCCTCGATCGCCACCGTCGAGACCGACGCCCAGGACCGCCCGCGTGAGGACGTCGTGATCAACAGCGTCGAGATCACCCGGTAGGGGGCGGTCGTGGACAGACCCAGAGGAGTGGGAAAGCACTGATGACCGCGTCGCAACCGCCCTCCGGAGCGACCCCCGAACCCGCGGCCCCGCGTACCTGTTACCGGCACTCCGGCAGGGAGACGGGGGTGAGCTGCTCCAGGTGCGAGCGGCCCATCTGCCCCGACTGCATGGTCGAGGCGGCCGTGGGCTTCCAGTGCCCGCACTGTGTCGCGGAGGGCAGGCGCCGGACCCGGCGGCCCCGGACCGTCTTCGGCGGCGGGGTGGTCGGCCGGCCCTACGTCACGTGGACCCTGCTGGGTCTCATGGCCGTGGGCTACCTCGCCCAGATGGCGACGGCCACTCCGATCGGCTCGGCCGGAGCCTCTCCCCTGATCCGAGGGTTCGGCATGCTGGGTCTGGGGGTCACCGAGAACGGCGACGTGCTCGGAGCCCTGGCCGGGGAGTGGTATCGGCTGATCACGGCCGCGTTCCTGCACGGGGGCGTGTTCCATCTGCTGCTCAACGGGTATCTGCTGTACCTGTTCGGCACCCCCTTGGAACGCTGGCTGGGACACGGACGCTTCCTGGCGCTGTGGCTGCTGGGAGCCCTCGCCGGGTCGGTGCTCACCGCACTGGCCGAACCGCACCAGTTCGCCGTGGGGGCCTCCGGCGCGGGCTTCGCGCTTCTGGGCGCGGTGTTCGTTCTCGGGCGCCGGATCGGGGCGGACCTGCGCATGGTCGGGGTCTTGCTGGTGATCAACCTGGTGGCGACCTTCCTCGTCCCGAACATCTCCTGGACCGCCCACATCGGCGGGCTGGCGGCGGGTCTGGTACTGGGCACCGTCTTCGCCTACGTGCCGGGGGACCGGGCGGGCGCCAGGGCTCGTACGGCCGTCCACACGTTGCTGACGGTGCTGTTGGCCGTGGTGCTCGCTGCCCTACTGCTCCTCGTCCCGGCGATCACCGGGGTCTGATCCCGCCGCAGACGCCGACGGCCCCGGACACAGGTCCGGGGCCGTCGGCGTCGTACGCGCACCAGCCGAACCGCCACGGCGGTGGGTACGTCGAACACGGTTACCCACAACCTGTGGATAACCCTGTGGAAAACATGGGAAGCGGCTGCGTCAGTGCCAGCGCGTGGACAGGACGACGGCCGCGATGATGCCGCTGAAGCCGATCAGCAGGTTCCAGTTGTCCCAGTCCCGCATGTACGGGATGGACTCGCCGGCGATGTAGTAGACACCGATCCAGACGATGCCCGCGATGAAGAAACCCAGCATGGTCGGCACCAGCCACCGCGGACTGACCTTGGGCTTCTCCTTCGAAGGAGGCGGCGTGTAAACGGCCTTCTTCTTGCGATCGTTGCGGGACTTGGGCACGGTCGCTGCTCCAGTGCGATGGGCGGTTCAGAACGGTCCACAGTCTACGCCCCGGCAGGGGCCTCCGTCACACCGCCCGCCCCCGCGGCCACCGCCACCGACAGCGCGGTGGCCGTGCCCCCGAGGGGGCACGGCCACCGGCCTGGTACGTCCGCGCGTCAGCCGTTCGGGAAGAAGAGGCTCGGCTGGTCCTCCCCATCGCCCGGCTGGTCCCCGCCGCCCTCCGTGGGGGGCTGGTCCCCGCCGCCCTCCGTGGGCTGGGTGGGGATGGTCGGCTGGGTCGGGACGGGCTGCACGGCGACCGTGACGGTCACGGTCGAGCCCTCGTCCACCATCTGGCGCGGCTGCGGGTTCTGGCCGATGACCGTGTTCGGCGGCGTGCTGGGGTCCTCCTGCTCCTGGACCTCCATGGTCAGGTTGACCTGTTCGAGGGCCTGGTTGGCCTGGGCCCGGCTCATGCCGTTGAGGTCGGGCACCTCCACCTGTTCGGGCCCGGAGGAGACGTACAGCGTGATCGCCGTGTCCGGAGCGGCGGACTCACCCGCGGCGGGGTCGGTCCCGATCGCGGCGCCCGTGGCCACCTCGGCGTCGGCGCGCTCCTCCACGGTAACGTTTCCGAAGCCCGCCTGGTCCAGGGTGTTCTCCGCCTGCGATCGGGGCTGGCCGGACACGTCCGGGATCTCCTGGGCCTCCGGCCCCTCCGAGACCTGGAGCGTGATCTCCTGGTCGAGGGGGATCTCCTCACCCTCGCCCGGGTCGACGCCCACGACCGTCCCCGGCTCCGCCTCGTCGGGAACGCCCTCGTCGTTGATGTCGGTGAAGCCCGCCTCGTCCAGCGTGGCGCGGGCCTCGTCCTCGGTGCTGCCGATCACGTCGGGGACGGCGGCCAGTTCGGCCTCCGAGGGCTCACCGCCACCCCTCAACAGGAAGAAGGCCAGGATGAGGGAGGCGACCACACCCACGGCCAGGAGCGCCCACAGGGCCGTCTTCCAGGGGTTGGCCTCGCGCCGGTCCCCGTAGCGGTCGTAGCCGTCATCGTCGTAGCGGCCCCGACCGTAGTCGTCGTCGTAGCCGTCGTAGCCGCCCTCGGCCGGGGGCAGGTTCGTGGTGGCCGCGGCGGCGGCCATCGCCATGGTACCGGCCTGGGTGGGCATACCCGCCAGGCCGCGCTGGATGTCCGCGCGCATCTCCGCGGCGTTCTGGTAGCGCTCCTCACGGTCCTTGGCCATCGCCCGGAGGGTGACGTCCTCCAGCCAGCCGGGGATCTGCGGGTCCACCTCCGTCGGCGGCACAGGGTCCTCGCGCACGTGCTGGTAGGCGATGGACACCGGTGAGTCGCCGGTGAAGGGGGGATGTCCGGTGAGCAGCTCGTAGAGCATGCAACCGGTGGAGTAGAGGTCGCTGCGCGGGTCCACCCGCTCACCGCGCGCCTGCTCCGGGGACAGGTACTGCGCGGTACCGATGACCTGCGAGGCCTGCGTCATGGTGGCCTGGTCGTCGCCCATCGAGCGGGCGATGCCGAAGTCCATCACCTTGACCTCGGCGTTGCGGGTCAGCATCACGTTGGCGGGCTTGATGTCGCGGTGGACGATCCCGTTGTCGTGGCTGTACTCCAGCGCCTTGAGGACGCCGTCGACCAGTTCCGCCGAGCGCTCGGGGAGCAGGCGCCGGTCGTCGTCGAGCAGTTCCTTGAGGGTGCGCCCGTCCACGTACTCCATGACGATATAGGGGAGGGACACCCCGCCCACCACGTCCTCGCCGGTGTCGTAGACCGCGATGATCGCCGGGTGGTTCAGGGAGGCGGCGGACTGGGCCTCGCGGCGGAACCGGGCCTGGAACACGTGGTCGCGGGCCAGGTCGTGCCGGAGGGTCTTCACCGCTACGAGACGGTCGAGACGGAGGTCGCGCGCGCGGTGGACCTCGGCCATGCCGCCGCGCCCGACGACGGCGTCGAGTTCGTAGCGTCCACCTAGGAGCCGGGGCTGGGACATGTCGTCTACTCATCCTCGTGTCTTCCGGTGGCCGTCTCTCGGCCGCCGCCTATCCTGAGCGTCACCCGCTCACTGTCTGGTCATGAACTCTAGAGGTTGCTGCCGGTTCCCCCCGTGCCATCTGGGGACGGATCCGGCTCCGGGTCGTCGGACGGGACCGGATCATCGGTCTCCTCGTCCGGCGGGGACGCCTCCTCTCCGGGGCCGGTCGGCTCACCGCTCGGGCCGGTGGTCCCACCGGTCTGCTCACCTTCCGGGGCAGGGCTCTCCCCCTCGGGCGAGGGGCCGTCCGGTTCGGAGGGCCACTCCTGTTGGGACCCACCCCGGTTCGGCGGGTCCAGCGACGCGTTCTCCTCGTCGCCGCCCGAGGGGTCGGGAGAGGAGACCTCCACCGGAGAGCGGTCCTCGCTGACCTCGCCGACCGGCTCGGAACCGGAGGGGTCGCCGGACAGCAGGCCCGCCATCATGGCCGCGGCCACGATCGCGGTGGCCGCCACTGCCACGAGGACGACGGGGAGCCGCCCCCTCCAGTTGGACGTCCCGGCCAGCCTAGCCGAGTCTTCCCGCTGATCAGAGGCGAGGACCCGCCGACCAGCGGTTCGGCGGACCCCGTCGGTGTCGGGAACTGCGGACACCACGGCGGTGCGGGCCAGCGGGCCCACACCGGAGGCGGGCGTCGGCGGACCGGCCCCGGAGTGCGACCGCAGGACGGCGGCCATGTGGGCCACCTCGCTCGCCGACGCCGGGCGCTCCTCCGGGTCCTTGAGCAACAGGGCGGAGACGAGGTCGTCGACCTCCGGCGGAACGTGTTCGGGAAGCTCCGGCGGCTCGTCCCGGGTGTGCGCCAGAGCCAGCGCCACCGGGTTGTCCCCGGTGAAGGGCGGCTGCCCCGCCAGGCACTCGTAGGCCACCACACCCAGCGCGTACAGGTCCGAAGCGGCGCTCGCCGGCTTCCCGGACGCCTGCTCGGGCGAGATGTACTGCGCGGTGCCCATCACCATTCCGGTCTGGGTCAGGGTCACCGACATGTCCCCCCGGGCGATACCGAAGTCGGTGAGTTTGAGGCGGCCCTTGGGGGTGACCAGCAGGTTGCCCGGCTTGATGTCGCGGTGCACCACGCCGCGGGCGTGGGCGGCGGCCAGGGCCTGGGACGCCTGGCACACCAGGTCGAGGGTCTCGTCCGCGTTCAGGTGGCCCTGGTCCCGCAGCAGTTCGGACAGGGGCGCGCCCACCACGAGTTCCATGATGAGGAACGCGCGGCCGTCCTCCTCGCCGTAGTCGTAGACCTGGGCGATCCCGGGGTGGGACAGCCCGGCGGTGATCCTGCCCTCGGTGCGGAATCGCTGACGGGAGGTGGGCTCGGCCATCTGGGACAGGTGCAGCAGCTTCACCGCCACGGGCCGGTTCAGCAGGGTGTCCGCGGCCTTCCAGACCGTCCCCATCCCGCCGGAGCCGATCTGCTCCTCCAAGCGGTAGCGCGAACTCAGGACGGTTCCGATGAGCTCGTCGGAACCGCCCCTGCGCGAGGGCTCGTAGTCGCTCACTAGAGAACCACTGCCTCCATCATCTGGCGTGCGATCGGAGCCGCCAGGCTCCCACCGCTGCCGCCGCCGTGTTCGATGACGACCGCTACCGCGATCTGCGGGTCGTCGGCGGGGGCGAAGCCGATGAACCAGTTGTGGGTGCCGAGGTCGCTGCCGGTCTCGGCGGTACCGGTCTTGCCGGCGACCTCCATACCGCTGATGGCGGCGTTGGTGCCCGACCCGCCAGGGGAGGTGGTGACCAGGACCATCATCTCGGTGAGCATCTCGGCGGTGCTGGCGCTGACCGCCTCGGAGTAGACCTCCGGCTGGGTCTCGGTGACCACGGACAGGTCGGCGTCCATCACCGTGTCCACCAAGTAGGGGTGCATGACCTCGCCGCCGTTGGCGATGCCGGCCGCCACCATCGCCATCTGGAGCGGGGTGGCTTCGACGTTGCCCTGACCGATGCCGGTCCGGCCCAGCGTGTTGCGGTCCTGCTCCGCCGGGGCCAGGCTCGGGGTGACCCCCATGGGCACCTCCAGGGGGTCGTCCTCCGGGGGGTTGAACCCGAACGCGGTGGCCTGCTCGGACAGGTTGGCGCCGCCGATGTCGATCGCCCAGTTGGCCATCGAGGTGTTGCAGGAGATCTGGATCGAGTGGGCCAGGGTGTCCAGGCCGTCGCCGTCGTCGTCACACGTGCCGCCGGGCGTGGCGTTGGGCAGGTCGACGCCCAGCGACAGGACGTCCGGGGCGTCCTGCTCGCTGTCGGGCGTGGCGTCCAGGTACTCGATGGCCGCGGCCGCGGTCACGAGCTTGAACGTCGAACCCGGAGGGTAGCGCTCGTTGAACGCGCGGTTCAGCAGCGGCTGGCTCGCGTCGTTCTCCATGTTGACGAAGTTGGTGACCGCGGTCTGCGTGTCGGTGATGCTGACGACGTCGTTGGGGTCGTAGGAGGGGTTGGAGACGGTGGCCAGGACGGCGCCCGTCTGCGGGTCGATCGCCACCGCGGCCCCCGTGTGGCCGCCGGCCCGCAGTCCGTCGAACGCGGCCTGCTGCACCGCGGGGTCGACCGTGAGCTGCACGCGGGCACCCTCCGGCTCGCGGCCGGTGATCATGTCGCGGAAGTTGCGCACGGCCAGGCGCTCGTCGGAGCCGTCCAGGAGCGCGTTGTGCGTCGCCTCGATACCGGAGGCCCCGAAGGGGCGGAACGAGCCGATGATCGGCGTGTAGAGGCTGCCACCGGTGTAGACCCGCTGGTAGCGGGCCGACTCGTCCTCGCCGGAGATGTCCTCGGAGAAGGCGACGGACTCCCCCGCGATCTCGATCGGTCCGCGCTGCTCGGTGAGCCGCTCGGTGTACTGGCGGCGGTTGAGCGGGCTGTCCATGATCGCCTCGGCCCGGAAGCCCTGGATGTAGGTGAGCTGGGCCATCAGCGCGCCGAACAGGATCATGGCGAACACACTGAGGCGCCTGATGGAGGTGTTCATCTTCATCGGCTGATCACCTGGGTGGCTCCCTCGTCCTGGATCGCCTGCGGCGCGGGGCGCCGGGCGTTGTCACTCATCCGTAGCAGCAGGCCGATCATCAGCCAGCTCGCCATCAGCGCGGAACCGCCCGCCGCGAGGAACGGTGTCGTCATACCGGTCAGCGGGATGATCCGGGTGATCCCGCCGAGCACGACGAAGACCTGGAAGCACATGACGAAGCCGATGCCGCTCGCGAGCATCTTGATGAACAGTTCCTTGGAGGCCAGGGCGATGCGCATGGCCCGTTCGACGAGGATGAAGAACACCACGAGGATCGCCATCAGCCCGGTCAGGCCGAGCTCCTCCGCGAGTGAGACGAGGATGAAGTCGCTGTCCGCCGCGAAGATGTTGTGTGCCTGTCCGCCACCCAGGCCGGTGCCGAACATGCCGCCGTAGGCCATGGCGATCTGTCCGTCGACGAGCTGTCCGCTGCCGCCGACCCGGTCGTAGACCTCCCGGTCGAAGGCGTTGAACCAGATGTCGACGCGCTGTTGGAAGTGCCAGAAGATCTGCATCGCCAGCGTCGCTGCCAGGAGGAAGACCGTCAGCCCGATCGCCACCCACGACGAGCGCTGGGTGGCCACGTACAGCATGCCCAGGAACGTGCCGAACAGGAGCAGGGAGGTACCGAGGTCCTTGGTGATCACCAGCAGGCCGATGGCCACGACCCAGCCGACCACCATCGGCATGAAGTCGCGGGGCCGTGGGAGGTCGAAGATCTTGAACCGGCCGACCTTGATCTCCTTGGCCGCCAGTGACAGCACCTGGCGCTTGGTGACCAGGTACGACGACAGGAAGATGACCAGGGCGATCTTGGCGAACTCCGAGGGCTGGACGGAGAACGGGCCGAAGCCGATCCAGCGGCGGGCGCCGTAGACGCTGATGCCCAGGCCGGGGATCATCGGCAGCGCGATGAGGATGATGGCGATGAGTGC
The DNA here is from genome assembly GCF_048060475.1 of Nocardiopsis sp. LOL_012. Classification (NCBI taxonomy): domain Bacteria; kingdom Bacillati; phylum Actinomycetota; class Actinomycetes; order Streptosporangiales; family Nocardiopsidaceae; genus Nocardiopsis; species Nocardiopsis sp. LOL_012. The sequence continues at coordinate 13,027 of NZ_JBHMIV010000028.1, forward strand.
GCTGAGGTAGGTGTAGCGCTGGAGGACCCGCGGTTCGCGCAGGAAGAACAGCAGGGCGATGGCCAGCCCCATGCCGACCGCCGCCCAGATCAGTTGCATGCCGACACCGGCGTGTTCGATCTCGCCGGAGTCGGCGGCGTCCAGACGCCAGATCATCGCGACGCCGATCCCGTTGAGGAACAGCGCGCATGGCAGGATCAGCGGGTCGGCGTAGGGCGCGATGAAGCGCAGGGCCACGTGCATGGCCAGTGACATGGCGGCGAAGATGAGGCCGTAGGTCCACATCGCGCTCGGCACCCGGCCGTTGAGGTTGAGGCCCGAGAGCGCCAGCGCCGTCATCGTGAGGACCACGGCGAGGAGGATGAGGACCAGCTCGGCGTTGCGCCGTTTGATCGGGGGGAGCGCGGTGGGTGCCTCGGTCGTGTCCGTGCTCAAGGGGTCACCCCGATTCCTCGGCACCGTCGGCCGACGTGGCCGGCGTACCGATGTCGGCCGCTTCGTCGCCCGGCTCCGCGGAGGGCTCGGGTGCGGTGTTCGCCTCCGGCTCCGGCTCGCTCCGGTCGGCCTCCTCGGCCGTCTCCTCGCTCAGCGTGGTGAGCCGTTCCTGCGCCTGGGCGGGGCTGTCGACCGGGATGGTGTTCTGGACCGAACTGCGGGTGGACTCGGTGAGGTCGGCGAGGCGCACCTCGGAGGACTCCACCTCCTCCGAGAGGCTGAAGCCCGCGATGTCGGTGTCGATGCCGCGGTAGAGGCTCACGGTCTCGCCGTCGGCGGAGGGGCCGAGGTAGTACTGGCCGTCGATGTACTGGCGGCCGAAGTAGTAGGCACCGCCCGCCACGGCGCCGACCACGACGAGGAAGACCAGGACCATGGGCCACCAGCGGCGGCGCCGGTACTCGAACTCCTGAGCTTTGCCCCCCCGCTGCCGTCCGCCGCGGGCCCCCTTCGGAGCCCCTGGGGCGGTGTCGGCGGGGACCCGTTCCATCTCCGCCGTGTCGCCGGCGGTGTACTGCTCCTGCGCCTTCGTGGCGTCGTCCGGCGGGCCTTCGAGGTCGAGGCGCTGGTCGGCGGCGCCCACCACCTGCGAGTTGGCGGTGGGGCGCTCGGTCTCGGTCTCGATGACGTCGGCGATGACGGCGGTGATGTTGTCCGGTCCGCCGCCGCGGATGGCCAGTTCGATGAGCCGCTTGGCGGCCACACGCGGGTCCGCCTCGGTCGCGAGGGTCTCGTGGATGGTCTCCTTGCGGACCACCCCGGACAGGCCGTCCGAGCACAGCAGGTACCGGTCGCCCGGTTTGGCCTCGCTGATGGAGATATCCGGGTCGACCGGGCTCTTGCCGTCGAGAGCGCGCAGGATCAGCGAGCGCTGGGGGTGGGTTGCGACCTCCTCCTCGGTGATCTTGCCCTCGTCCACGAGGGTCTGCACCAGGGTGTGGTCGTGGGTGATCTGCTCGAACCGGGGCCCGCGGAGCAGGTAGGCCCGCGAGTCGCCGATGTGGATGAGCGCCACCCGGGGCCCCGACCACAGCATCGCGGTGAGCGTGGTCCCCATGTTCTCGAGCCGGGGCTCTTGGAGGATCCGCTTGGCCAGTGAGGAGTTGGCCTGTTCGACGGCCCGTTGGAGGGCCTCGGTCATCTCCTCCGGCTGGGTGGTCCCGGTGTCGAGGCGGCGGATCGCGGAGATCGCGATCGAGCTGGCCACCTCACCGCCCGCGTAACCGCCCATGCCGTCGGCCACCGCGAGGAGGTGCTGGCCGGCGTAGCCGGAGTCTTCGTTGCCTTCGCGGAGGCATCCTACGTCGGAGTACGCCGCGTATCGGAGAGCGATTGTCATTTGCGCAGTTCCAGGACGGTCTTGCCGATACGGATGGGCTGACCCACCGTGATGGGCTGGGGGCGGCTCAGCTTCTGCTGGCCGAGGTAGGTGCCGTTGGTGGAGTTGAGGTCCTCCACGAACCAGCGGCCCTGGTCGGAGTAGACACGGGCATGGCGGCCCGAGGCGTAGTCGTCGGTGATGACCAGGGTCGAGTCCGGGGCGCGGCCGATGAGGATCGGCTGCCTGGACAGGTCGACGGTGGTGCCGCTGAGGGACCCCTGGGTCACGGCCAGGACGGTGGGCTCACTCCGGCGCGAGCGCTGGGGCCGCGGCGGGGGTCCCCCCTGCGGGGAGGGGCGCCCTTGCGGCCGGGGCCGCTGTTTTCGGCTCTTTTTCTTTTTTTTGGAGGGGCCGAAAAGGTCAGTGCTGATCACGCCGACCGCCATGAGGACGAACAGCCAAAGCACCGCCAGGTACGCGATCTTGATCAGTATGAGGGTCAAGTTGGACATCGAACCGCTCTTCAGCCCCTGTCGTGCTTCGGCCGGGGTGGCGCCCGTCGGCACCGCCACCGTGTCTGCCCCACCTTCGGCTCGGTGAGTTGTCAAGGTCGTTGGTTCACGGCCCCGCGGCCGTGGCCAGTCTGCCCGATATGGTCAGGTCTCCGCGGGAGACTACCGTCCCAGGCACAGATCCGACAGCGGTGGCGCATGTACCACCGGATTTCGACCAGTCAGACGTCGGCAGTCGGCCAAAGGTTGCGCCTCTCCCGGGCCTGATCGGTCGAGAATCCGGTCCCCGCCGGTCAGTCCCGCCGGAACGTCATGGTGGTCCGGCCCAGGCTGATCCGCGTCCCGTCCACCAGACGGGCCTGCTGCACCTGCTGGCCGTTGACGAAGGTCCCGTTCGTGGAGTTCTTGTCGACGAGGACCGCGTCGTCGCCCTCCAAACGGATCTCCACGTGGTGCCGGGACACCCCGTTGTCGACCAGGCGCAGGTCGCAGTCGGTGCCGCGCCCCAGCAGGGTCACCGGGGTGGTCAGCTCGAAGGCCTGCTGGCTGCCGTGGCTGGAGAGACTGCCCTCGGCGGTCGCACCGCCGGGGGAGATGATCAGCCGCGGCTGGCCCGCCTGGCGCTGGCCCGCGTTGTAGCCCGGGTCCCTGGCGGGCTTGTTGATGCCCTCGTCGCCCAGGATGGCGCCGCGTACCACTCCGGACCGGATACGGAAGCGCCCGGTCTTGAGCCCGTCGTCCGACCTGAAGTGGACCCGCACCGGCCCGACGAAGGAGTAGCCCTGCTCGGTCGCGTAGTCGCGGGCAAGCATGGCCAGTTCCTGTCCCAGGCTGTCGGCGTAGACCTCCAGCCGTTCCTTGTCGCTGGCCGCGAGTTCGACGATGAAGTCGTTGGGCACCAGGGTGCGCCCCTGGGCCACGATCGCCGCCCGCTCGTCCATCTCCCGCTGAACGGCGCTCGCCACCTCGACAGGTTGGAGCTCAGACTTGAAGGCCATAGCGAAGGTGCCTTCGATCATGCCCTCAAGCCTGCGTTCGAAGCGTTGGAGCACTCCCACGAGGTACCTCCCTTGTACTCCACTCCGTATGTGTAGACGATCGTAACCGGGCCCGAGTGCTCCCGGTTTCACGTGTACCCGGGAGAGGAGTCGGCCCCAGGGGACCGAAAAGCGTGTGCGAGCCGCGTTCAGACCGTGCTAGCCTTATCGATGTCGCCAGGCAGGAGGGCCGAAAAGCCCTGGGAGCCCGGCACTACAAGTGAATCACGTTCACCCGGGCGGGTGGCGGAACGGTAGACGCGCACGGTTCAGGTCCGTGTGTCCGAAAGGACGTGAGGGTTCAAATCCCTCCTCGCCCACGAGCTGTTCAGACTCGGCGGTGGCCCCTCAAGGGGCCACCGCCGAGTCTCTTCCCGCGTTCGGACCCGCCCCGCCGGACCCCCGCCGCCCGCGCGGTGGCACACTGCGGCCGTGAGCATCATCGAACGACTCCACACGATCGGCCGCCCCCTGGTCGACGAGCAACTGGCCCACCCCACGGTCGCGGGCATCGCCCGGGGCGACCTCGACGAGCGCGCGTTCCGCTACTGGCTCGAACAGGACCACCTCTACCTCCTGGACTACGCACGGGCGTTCTCCCGGCTCGCCTGGCAGGCCCCGGACGACCACCTGGCCGACCTGGTGGGCATCGCCCACGCCACCCTCAACGGGGAACTGGAGCTGCACCGCTCCCTGGCGGGGGAGTTCGGCGCCGACCTGTCCACCAAGGAGAAGGGGTCGGCCTGCGCGGCCTACACCTCCTGGCTCCTGGAGGCCGCGGCCGACTACAGGGACGGGCTCGCCGCCGTGTACCCCTGCATGTGGGGCTACAACATGCTGGGCCTGGAACTGGCGAAGAAGGTCCGCCCCGAGGACCCGCGCTACGCGCGCTGGATCGACACCTACGCCGATCCGGAGTTCACCACGCTGACCGAGCACTACGCCCGGCGCCTTGAGGAGGCCGGCCCCGACCCCGAACGCGCCGAGCGCTTCTTCCTTGAGGGGATGCGCCACGAGGTGGCCTTCTGGGACACGCCCTACTCCCGTTGAGCGACGGCGGCGGCCGACCGCCGCCGTCGCCGACCTCGGTGGACGCGGTGCCGGGTACGGTCGTTGCCAGGGGAGGCCCCGACACCTTCCGTCCCCGGACCCGACGGGGAACCCCCGTGCGGTGCAGGTGTAGGCACGGCCTCTCCCTTCTTGCCGTCCGTCCGTGAGTCAAGGGGTCGTTCAATGTTCGGTGGTGTACCCGAGGCGGGTGTCACGGAGGTGCCCGAGGGTGCCTGTCTACTCGATGTCAGGGAAGACGACGAGTGGAGCGCGGGGCACGCCCCCGGAGCGGTGCACATCCCGCTCGGTCTGCTCGGTCAGCGCGCGGGTGAGGTGCCCAAGGACACGAAGGTCTACGTCGTCTGCCGCGTGGGCGGGCGCTCCGCCCAGGCGGCGATGGCGCTCAACCAGGCCGGGTGGGACGCGGTGAACGTGGCCGGGGGGATGCAGGCGTGGGAGCACGCCGGTCTGGAGATGGTGGCGGAGTCGGGTGAGGAGCCCAGGGTGGTCTGAGTGTCCCAGGGAGGGCGTTCGAGCGTCGATTTTGAACGGATTGTGCGAAGCTCCCGCAGTGGGGGCCTCCGGGTGGCACTATGACGAGGTGAGTTCCGAGCGCGCGCCCCTCAGCGCCGAAGCCGTGCTGGCCGCGTCCGCGGACGCCGTGGTCGGTATCGACGGCGAGCTCCGTGTCACCCTCTGGAACCCCGCGGCCGAGCGCATGTTCGGCTGGGAGGAACGGGAGGTGGTCGGCGGCGAGCTGCCGATCGTCCCGGCGGACCTGGCGGCCGAGCACCGCGCGGTGCTCGAACAGGTGCGCGCGGGGGCGCCCCTTTCGGTCCTCACACGCCGTGTGCGCCGGGACGGGGTCGTCATCGACGTCCGGAGCAGTGCCAGCCGCGTGCCCGGGGACGGAGGCGGTGCGGTCGGCTGGGTCCTGGTCATCACGCCGTGTGAGAGCGAGGAGCAGGTCCAGTCCGCGGCCACGGAGCGGGCCCGGCTCGTGCGCCGCCTCACCGACGTGGTCGTGGACATCAACTCCGACCTCAGCCTGAAATCGGTGCTTGACCGGATCTCCACGAGCATCACCGAGCTGACCGGGGCCGACGCCGGCGGGTTCGTCCTCCTCAACGAGGACCGGGTGGAGCTGGTCAGCCTCACCGAGCTGTCCGACGGGCTGCAGGGCTACAGCGCCCCTCTGGAGACGAGTCTGTTCGGGGAGCTGCTGCGCAGCGGCAAGTCCGTTCTGCTGGCCAACGAGGACACTCGGGGACTGCAGGACCTGGTGTGGGCGGACCTGCCCGGGCTGCACACGATCGGCCTGGCCGTGTCCAACGTGCACGGCCGCCCCTACGGCGCCCTGTACGCGCTCTACAGTCGGCGCAAGGTGGGCTACATCGAGCTGGAACTGCTGGAGCTGCTAGCGGCCCATGCCGGGGTGGCGATCGGCAACGCGATGGCCTACGAGGAGCTCGACCTCCAGCGCGTCCACGAGCAGGTGGTCGCCGACTCCAGCGCGGACGGGATCGCGGTCCTGGACTTCAGCGGCCGGATCCGCAAGTGGAATCGGTCGGCGGTGGAGCTCACGGGCTATTCGGCGGAGGCGGTGGAGGGGCGGCATCCGCCGTTCCCGCTGCCCGCGGCGCACGGGATGCCGGTCAAGCACAAGATCAGGGGCGGACGCTGGCTGGAGATCCTGATGGCGCGAGTCCCGCGCACCCACGAGTGGGTGGTGGACTTCCGCGACATCACGGCGCAGAAGGCGATGGAGGAGGAGCAGGAGTTCTTCCTGGCCACCACCGGGCACGAGCTGCGCACCCCGATCACGGTCATCCACGGGTTCGCCACCACGCTCGCCCGCAAGTGGGAGCGCTTGAGCGCGGAGGCCCAGCGGGAGGCCATCGGGACGATCGCCGCCCGGTCGGCGTCACTGGTCTCCCTGGTGGAACGGCTCCGTCTCGGGTCCGCGGCGTCCCGTGGCGCGCTGGACGTCCAGCGGTCCCCGTTCGACCTGCCCGCGCTGCTCCAGGGGGTGGTCCGGACCTTCCGGACCCTGTCGGAGCGGCACACCGTTGAACTATCGGCCGGGGAGGGGCTGGCCTGGGCCGTCGGCGACCCCTTGGCCACGGGCATGGTCATGGACCAGCTCCTGGACAACGCCCTGAAGTTCTCCCCGGAGGGCGGGACCGTGCGTGTCAGCGCCTGGGAGGAGGGCGACGAGGTCGTGATCGTGGTCGACGACCAGGGGGTGGGCCTGGCCCCGGGCGACGAGGAGCGGGTCTTCGGGCGGTTCGTGCGCAGGGGCGCGCGCGACGGCCGGGACGGTGTTGGTGGCCTGGGGCTCGGGCTGGGACTGTACATCGTCCGCCAGTTGGCCAGGGAACAGGGCGGGGACGTGACCGCGAGGCGGAGGACGGACGGTACCCGGCTGCGGTTCACCGTCCCCGCGTTCCGGGGCGGAGACCAGACGGCGGAAGCGGTGGCGGTCGGCTCCGGGAAGCCGTCGGAGGGGGCGGTTCGGGCGAGCCCGCCCACGGATACGCCCCCACCCGGGCCTCGCGAGGTACAAGAAACCACAAAAAAGTCGAAAAGCCGCGAAGCCTTGCCACACCAGCGATCCGGTGGCCGACACGCGAGCCGTCGACGTTGATTCACGTCACTGTGGGTTTCCACCTGACCTGATCGGGGCATTTCCACCCCGGTGGAATTCGCCCCGTACGTGGGCGGGTTCCGCGCGGCCCGACCAAGCACGAACGCTCAGGGACGAAAGCTGTGTCAGGACACCACACACCACTCGACGACCGGTCGTCCGCGGTCGAGCGGAGCGTCACGCTTCCCTACGCGTCCCTGAGCGTGACCGGAGCCCGGCAGAGGCTGTGCAGCGACCTGCGCGCCGTGGGCATCGGCGGTGACCGGGTCGACGACGCCTCCCTCATCGTCAGCGAACTCGTGAGCAACGCCCTGCGCCACGCCTCCCCGCTGCCGACCCCCGCGGACACCGTCGGGGTCGCCTGGCGTGTGCGGGTGGACCGCCGGTCCGAGGACGGCGGATGGGTGGAGATCATGGTCCGCGACGGCGGTTCCAGCAGCATGCCGCGGGTGGCGCGGCCGTCCGTGTCCGGGCTGGGCGGCCGGGGCCTGGGGATCGTGCAGTCACTCGCCGGGCGCTGGGGGACCGAGATGGACGCCACCACGACCACGGTGTGGGCAGTGCTCGATATCGCCCCCGCCGACATCGCGCCGCTGCGGTCGGAGGTCGGCGAGAGCCGCTCCGCCGTCGTCTGCTCCGACCCGTCGGCTGACGACATGGTCGAGTTGCGGCTGCGCGTCCGCGAGAGCTCCCCGGCGTGGGGCGCCCTGCTCTGATCGAGCCCTCTGGGACCCGGAGGAACAGGACCGATGTCGCGAAACACCGTCAACAAGGTGGCCGGGGGGTCGACGGTGACGCTACAGTCACGACTGTGGAGCTGAAGATATCGAGCCGGTCTCGCGACGTCGCGGTGGTCACCGTGAGCGGCGAGATCGACCTGTACACGGCACCCCGGTTGCGCAGCGGCCTCATCGGGGCTCTGGACGACGGTGCGCGGCGGCTGGTCGTCGACATGTCGCGGACCGAGTTCTGCGACTCGACCGGCATCAGCGTGCTGCTGTCCGCCATGAAGCGCTCACGCGGCAAGGGGGGCGATGTGGAACTGGTGGCGCCCAAGGCGGCTGTCCGCAAGGTCCTGGAGGTCACCGGGCTGGACGAGGTCTTCACCATCCACCGTGACCTGGACGCGTTGCCGGTGGCCGCCGGAACCGGCAACGCCCCTTAGCGGGCGGCCGTGCGCCAGGGGCAGAACGGCGGTTCCCGCGGCGGGGTCGCCGTGGTGATCGCCGCCAAGGACGAGGCGGATCGCATCGGCGCCACCATCCGTGCGGCCCGCGCGCTGCCCGGGGTCGACCTGGTCGTGGTCGTGGACGACGGTTCCGCCGACACCACCTCTGAGGTGGCGCGCCGGGCGGGCGCCCGTGTACTGGCCCACGGCCGCAACCGGGGCAAGGGCGCGGCCATGGAGACGGGCGCCGCCGGGGTGCGCTCCGCCGATCTCGCCGAACCCGGTGCCCCGCCCCGCCATCTCCTCTTCCTCGACGCCGACCTCGGGGAGACCGCCGCGCGGGCGGCACCCCTGATCACCCCGGTCCTGGACGGGCGGACCGACATGACGATCGCCCTGTTCCCCGCCACCCGCCTGCGTCTGGGCGGGCACGGCTTCGTCGTACGGCTCTCCCGGGCCGGCGTGCTCAGGGCCACCGGCTGGGAGCCGGAACAGCCCCTCAGCGGGCAGCGCTGCCTGACCCGCGCCGCGTTCGAGGCGGCCCGCCCCCTGGCTTCGGGCTTCGGTGTGGAGACCGGACTGACCATCGACGTGCTGCGCGCGGGGCTTCGTGTACTGGAGGTCGAGGTGCGGTTGGAGCACAGGGCGACCGGAACCGACCTGCGGGCCCAGGCGCACCGGGCACGGCAGTTCGCGGACGTCGCCCGGGCGCTGGCGGTACGCGGTCTCCGCCCGACGGTACGGCGGCGGCCGGGCCGGGCCCGGGGGCGTGCGGCCGGGGGTGAACCCGAGCGAGAGGTCGGCCGACCGTCCCGTGGATATCGCCGCGATTAACCGTGCGAGAGCTGTGTGTAGCGATACGATCGCACAGTGTTCACTTTGCTCCTGAATTCTCTCGGCATCATCGTGGGCGTGGGCGGCCTCCTGCTCGGCGCCTCCGCACTCGTCACGGCCAGGAGGCTCGGTGAGGAACGCCGGATGCCCGTGCCGACGGCTCCGGACGGTGCCTCCGGTGTCGATCCGCGTGCCGTGCGCGACGTCGCTCTCCTGCGCTACGACGCACTGGAGGAGATGTCGGGGGCACGGTCGTTCTCCCTGGCCCTGCTCAACGGTGAGGGCGACGGTGTGGTCCTCACCTCGATCAACGGGCGGACCGAGACCCGCACCTACGCCAAGGAGATCCGGGCCGGAGAGGCGGACAGCCTGCTCAGCCCGGAGGAGTGCCGGGTGGTGCGCTCCGCGCGCCTGGGCAACGGTGTCGGTACGGTGTCCCGATCCTTCCCGGTGACGGAGCAGGACGCCGTGGTCGTCTCGCGGCGGCGGGAGGCGGGCGAAAGCGCATCCGATGAGGACACCTCCGACCTCAGGTCCGTATAGTTGGAACATCATGCCCAACCGTTACGCCTTCCTCGGGCCCGAGGGCACCTTCACCGAAGCCGCGCTGCGCGACCTGCGCCCCGAGGCGCCCGACAACGCCCGCATCGCCTGTGAGGGGATCCCCTCAGTCTTCGACGCCGTCCGCTCCGGAGCCGTCGACGCCGGTGTCGTGCCCCTGGAGAACTCCGTCGAGGGCGGGGTCACCGCGACCATCGCCGAACTGATCAACGGCGAGCCGCTGGTCATCACCGGGGAGACGGCGGTCCCCGTGGAATTCACCCTGTTCACCAAGGACGGGACCGCACTGCAGGACGTCAAGCGGGTGGCGACCCACCCGCACGCGCTGGCCCAGTGCCGCGGCTGGCTCGCCCAGAACCTGCCGGACGCCGACACGCACGCCGTCTCGTCCACGGCCGCCGCCGCCCGTTCGCTGTCCGAACCCGGGTCGCCCTACGACGCGGCGATCTGCGCGTCGATCGCGGGCGAACGGTACGGGTTGCGCGCGCTGGCCACCGGGATCGGCGACCACTCCGACGCGGCCACCCGGTTCATCTACCTGTCCCGGCCCGGAACCCTGGCCGAACCCACCGGGTCCGACCTGACGTCTCTGGTGGCCTTCATCAACACCGACCACCCCGGCGCGCTCGTCGAACTGCTCAACCAGTTCGCCGTGCGCGGGGTCAACCTCACCCGGCTGGAGTCGCGCCCCACCGGGGACAAACTCGGCAACTACTGCTTCTGCATCGACGCGGAGGGCCACGTCGCGGAGGCACGTGTCGGCGAGGCGCTCATGGGTATCCGGCGCGTCTGCCGCGACGTCCGGTTCCTCGGCAGCTATCCGCGCAACGACCAGGCCCTTGAGGCGGACCCGCCGCTGCGCCCGCGCCCGGCCACGGACGCCGACTTCGCCGAGGCCGAGCAGTGGCTGGCTCGGATCCGCGCGGGGTACGTGGACTGAACCCATGGTCCCTCGCCAGCTCGGGACGTGCTCGGGCGCCAAAGAGGTCGGTGTCTTCGTCGCCCGCCCGTCGCCCACCACCACCCTCAACGGACGGCCACCGGCCGCAGCCCTGCCCGCCCGTCGCCCACCACCACCCTCAACCGACGCCTTGAGGTCGGAAGCGCGGGGGCCTCGCCGGTGCGGCCTCCTCGGCGGCGGCGCGGCGCAGTTCCCGGTAGAGGGCGAGGCGGAGCGCCGTGTCATGGGGCCGGGTGTCGTCCAGGACGGCGAGGAGCGCGCTCAGTTCCTCCGTGCCCAGCTCCGCCAGTGTCTTCACGTCCACTCTCCCCCGCGTCATGTCGGCGGGCGCTCGCGCCCCACCGGCTCTCCACACGAAATACGAGGTGGGGAGCGGTCCATGACGCGACTGCGGGGAATGGCGTCGTCGTCTCCCAGCGCTGACGGTAACCTGCAAGGCGTGATCGACCTTCGCGCTCTCCGAGAAGACCCCGAACGCCTCCGTGCCTCGCAGCGGGCCCGCGGGGAGGACGCCTCCTTCGCCGACCGGCTGCTCGAACTCGACGCCGACCGCCGATCGGCGCTGAGCCGGTTCGAGTCCCTGCGCGCCGAGCAGAAGAGCGTGGGCAAGTCCGTCTCCAAGGCCTCCCCCGAAGAGCGCGAGGGACTCCTCACCCGCGCCAAGGCGCTGGCCGCCGAGGTCAAGGAGGCGGAGGCGGAGGCCGGCCGGCTCGCCGACGAACTCGACACCGTGCTCTCCCGCGTGCCCAACCTGGTGCATCCCGACGCCCCCGGGGGCGGTGTGGACGACTTCCGGGTCATGGAGACCGTGGGAGAACCGCGGGTCTTCGACTTCACCCCGCGCGACCACTTGGAGCTGGGCGAGATGCTCGGCGCCATCGACATGGAGCGCGGGGCCAAGGTCTCCGGAGCCCGGTTCTACTTCCTCACCGGTGTGGGCGCCCAACTGGAGCTGGCCCTGCTCACCATGGCCATGAACCAGGCGGTGCAGGCGGGCTTCACCCCGATGGTCCCGCCGGTCCTGGTCAAGCCCGAGACCATGGAGGGCACCGGGTTCCTCGGTGAGCACTCGGACGAGGTGTACCACCTGCCGGCCGACGACCTCTACCTGGTCGGTACCTCGGAGGTGCCGCTGGCCGGTTACCATGCGGGCGAGATCCTGCCCGCCGACGCCCTGCCGAACCGCTACATCGGGTGGTCGCCCTGCTTCCGCCGCGAGGCGGGCTCCTACGGCAAGGACACGCGCGGCATCATCCGGGTCCACCAGTTCAACAAGGTGGAGATGTTCGTCTACACCCACCCGGACCAGGCCGACGAGGAGCACCTGCGGCTGCTGGCCTGGGAGCGGGAGATGCTGGACAAGCTGGACCTGCCCTACCGCGTGGTGGACATCGCCGGCGGCGACCTGGGCACCAGCGCCGCCCGCAAGTACGACTGCGAGGCGTGGGTTCCCACCCAGGAGACCTACCGGGAGCTGACCTCCACGTCGAACTGCACGGACTTCCAGGCGCGGCGGCTCAACGTGCGCTTCCGTGAGGACGGCAGGACGCGTTTCGCCGCCACGCTCAACGGTACGCTCGCCACCACGCGGTGGATCGTCGCCCTCCTGGAGAACCACCAGCGCGAGGACGGCTCGGTCGTCGTCCCCGAGGCGCTGCGCCCCTACCTGGGGCGCGACGTCCTGGAGCCGGTCCGCGCGCCGAGGAAGCAGAAGGGCTGATCCCGCCCGAGTGAAGCCGGGAGCCCGCCCCGTCCGGGGCGGGCTCCGGTGCGTTCGCGGGAACGGTTACAGGTAGGGTCCCGAGGCCATGCCCTGGTGGTCTCCTCCGCCGTCGGAGCCCTGGAGGCCGGACAGGCCCGGCGGCAGGGCCTTGCGCATGTTCTCCAACTGGGCGCGGGCCGCCATCTGCTGGGCGAACAGGGTCGTCTGGATGCCGTGGAACAGCCCCTCCAGCCAGCCCACCAACTGGGCCTGGGCGATCCTCAGCTCCGGCTCGCTGGGAGCCGAGCCGTCGGCGAACGGCAGTGTCAGCCGCTCCAGTTCCTCGATGAGCTCCGGGGCGAGACCGTCCTCCAGTTCCTTGATGGAGGAGGTGTGGATCTCCTTGAGGCGGGCCCGGCTGGCCTCGTCGAGGGGGGCGGCCTTGACCTCCTCCAGAAGCTGCCGGATCATGCTGCCGATCCGCATCACCTTGGCGGGCTGCTCCACCATGTCGGTCAGGGAGCGGGGCTCACCGCTTCCCTCGTCGTGATCTTCCCCCTCGGCCCGGTCGGCGCCCACCAACAGGATGCGGGGCTGGTCGTCGTGGTCCGCGTTCGTCATCGGTCTCCTTCGCAAGGATGTCGTGGCACCCGGTCACAGGGTGAGCAGGATCTTGCCCGTGTGCGCGCTCGATTCCATGATGCGGTGCGCCTCGGCCGCCTCCCGCATCGGAACCGTCCGGTCGATCACCGGCCGAACGGCCCCCTTCTCCACCAACGGCCAGACCTGGTCGCGTACTCCGGCGGTGATGGCCGCCTTCTCCTCGACCGGCCGGGACCGGAGGGTGGTCGCGTGTACGGAGAGGCGCTTGACGAGCATGCGGCCCAGGTCGAGTTCGGCGGAGCGGCCGCCCATGAGCGCGATGACCACCAGGCGCCCGCCGGTCTTCAGGGACCGCAGGTTGGCGTCCAGATAGGAGCCACCCATGAGGTCCAGGACCACGTCCGCTCCGCCCAGGGAGCGCATCCGCTCGGTGAAGTCCTCGGTCCGGTAGTTGATCGCGGTCTCGGCGCCCAGATCACGGCAGAAGTCCAGCTTCTCGTCGCTGCCCGCGGTGACGGCCACCCGTGCACCGAGTTCGCGCGCGAACTGGATGGCGAACGTGCCGATACCGCTGCTGCCGCCATGGACCAGGAGGGTCTCCCCGGACTTGAGCCGTGCCTCCGGCACCAGGTTCGACCACACGGTGCACGCGGCCTCGGGCAGGGCGGCCGCCTCGACCGTCCCGACGCCCTTGGGGACCGGCAGTAGCTGTCCCACCGGTACGGCCACGCGTTCGGCGTAGCCGCCCCCGGCGAGGAGGGCGCACACGGGGTCGCCCACCGCCCACCCGGAGTCGTGGGCGCCGGAACCGAGGGCGGCGATGGTTCCCGAGCACTCCAGGCCCGGGTACTCGGGTGCGCCGGGCGGTGGGGGGTAGGCCCCCTCGCGCTGTGCGATGTCGGCCCGGTTGAGGGCGCTCGCGGCGACCTCGACGACGACCTCGCCGGGGCCGGGAACCGGGTCGGGGACCTCGGACCAGGAGAGGGCGTCGGGTCCGCCTGGCGCGGTGATGCGCATTGCGTACATGGGTCCGAGATTACCCGCGCCGTGTTCGGCCCGTTCGGGGGATCAAGCCCACATGTTCGCCGAACGGGATGCTTCTCCTGTGCCGTACGGGTATGAGTGGGACCGGGAGCGTTCCTGGTCGGAACCCGCTCCCGGTCGACCCTCTCTCACCCCTCAACGCCTCTTGGGGAGCACTCTGGTGGCACACAAGGAACACGATGGACCGGACCTGAACACCGGGCCCCGCGACGAGCCGCTCTGGCACTCGCCCGCGGACGGCGCGCGGGAGGGGGAGGGCGCCTCAGACGACGCCGGGCCCGCGTCCGCCCCCTCCCCCCGGGAGCAGTGGTTCGGCGGGTTCGAGGGGGCCGAGGCCCCGCCCCCGCCGCCCTACGCCCGGATCCCCGAGGACGGCCGGACACCGCCGCAGGAGGACCCGCCCGTGGAACCCGAGGCGGGTGAGGGGCCGGAGACCGCGGACGGGGACGGCGGCACGGTCCGGCTGTTCCCCGACCGCCCGGAGCCGGTGCGCCCGTCCCTGCCCCCGCGACCGGTCCGGCCGGGGGCCGAGGAAGCGGAACCGTTCGGCACCGGCCGGACGCGGGGGGCGTCCGACGTCCCCGAGCCCGAGCAACTGCCCCCTCTGGAGGTCGAACGCGTCGATCCGGCGCCGGCCCCCACCCGTCCGGCCGCGGAGCGGTCCGGGACCGTGCAGGCCCCGGACGGTGCTCCTGAGCCCGATACCCCCTGGACCGGCCAGACCCCGGTACCTCCGCGTTCGTTGGCCGGGCCACGGGCCGACACCGCGCCGCCGCAGAGCCCGCCGCGCCCGGCCCCGTCCCTGCGGGAGGGCGGCGAGACCGCCGAGTCGCTCAACACCGCCAGCCTGGTGCGCACCCGTCGCCAGGGGCCCGACGGAGGGTGGCGCAAGGCCGTGCACACCATGACCCTGGGGCTGGTCACCCCAGGGGAGTCGGCGCGGGAGCGGCGCCACCGCGAACTCGTCTCCCGGGCGAGCACCCCCGTCGCCGGCGGACACCACCGCGTGGCGGTCCTCAGCCTGAAGGGAGGCGTCGGCAAGACCACCACCACGGTCGCCCTCGGCGCCACACTGGCCTCCCTGCGCGGTGACCGGGTCCTGGCGGTCGACGCCAACCCGGACCGGGGCACCCTCTCGGACAAGGTGCGCCTGGAGACCTCCGCGACCATCCGCGACCTGCTCAACGAGAGCCACCTGGTGTCGCGGTACGCCGACATCCGCGGGTTCACCTCGCAGGCGCCCAGCCGGTTGGAGATCCTCGCCTCGGACCGCGATCCCGCGGTCTCGGAGGCGTTCAGCGAGGAGGACTACCGCGAGGTGGCGCGGATCGTCGAGCACTTCTACTCCATCTGCATCACCGACTGCGGTACGGGGCTGCTCCACTCCGCCATGCGCGGTGTGCTCGGCCTCGCCGACCAGGTGGTGCTCGTGAGTTCGGCCTCGGTGGACGGGGCGCGCAGCGCCAGCGCCACCCTGGACTGGCTGGAGGCGCACGGGTACGGCGGCCTGGTCCGGGGCGCGGCCGTGGTCCTGTCCATGGTCCGGCCCAACTCCAAGAGCAGCGTCGACCTGGAACGGCTGGAGGGGCACTTCGCCGGCCGGTGCCGGACGGTGGTCCGGGTGCCGTGGGACGGCCACCTGGAGGAGGGGGCGGAGGTGGATCTGGACAGGCTCGACGCCGGGACCAGGGACGCCTATCTGATGCTGGCGGCCAGCGTGGGGGAGGGGTTCGCCTGACGACCGTGCCGATCCGGTGGGCGGGGCTCTGGTGCCGTACGCCCCCGTGTCACCAGAATGGAGAGGACACGGAGAGGTTGTGAAGATGAGCGAACAGCAACGCGGGCACGCCGTCGTGGTCGGGGTGGACGGCTCCCCCGCGGCCCATGCCGCACTGGAGTGGGCCGCGGACGCGGCGGCCAGGCGCGGGGTGGGCCTGCGGATCGTGCACGGGCTGGGTGCGCCTACGGAGGACCACAGCGCTTCGGACCGTGACACCGAGGCCGAGGAGGCGCGCAGGTACGGCAGGGAGCTGCTGTCCGACAGCGCCCACCTGGTCCAGAGGATCCGTCCGGAGGTGGAGGCGGTGACCGTGCTGTCCCCGGAGGACGGTCCGGACGCGGTGCTCCACGAGGCGCGGCACGGCGACGTCATCGTGGTGGGTTCGCGCGGGTTGGGGGCCGTCCGGGCGATCGTCCACGGTTCGGTGACCACAAGGGCGGCCTCCCACGCCCCCTGCCCGGTGGTGGCCGTCCCGGCCCATGAGGACCGGCCCACACCCCTGGACGGGCCGCCCGAACCCAGGGGGGTGATCGTCGTGGGTGTGGACGGCTCGGAGTCGTCCCGCAGGGCGCTGCGTTTCGGCCTGGGCGAGGCCCTGCTCAGTGGCGCCTCGGTGGAGGTGGTCAACAGTTGGGAGGTGCCGCTGCCCGCGGACGTGACGGCGCTCGGGGCGGACATACGGGAGACGCACGAGGAGGTGTTCGACCGGCAGTCCGAGGAGATCGTCGCCGGGGTGCTCGCGGAGGTGATCGACGACCGCACCGAGCGGGTGGACATCAGCGCGGTCCGTACCCAGGCCGACCCCGTCGATTCCCTGGTGGCCGCGGGCGACAGAGCGGATCTGGTCGTGGTCGGCTCGCGTGGCCGGGGCGGTGTGAGCGGCCTGGTCATGGGGTCGGTCAGCCAGGGGGTGATCCGCGAGTCGCGGGTCCCCGTGGCGGTGCTGCCCCCGCGCTCGGAGGAGACGGAGTGAGAACGGCCGGAGGACCCCGCCTGTGCCGCTGCCGTGTCAGCACCCCTTTTCCGGTGATCATTGAGAGTAGACGTAGGGGGAGACCATGACCAAGCAGACAGAGCACCATCCCCACGTGGTGGTGGGGATCGACGGCTCGGACAACTCCAACGCGGCCCTGGAATGGGCGGCGGTGGAGGCGGACCGCAGAGGGGTGCCGCTCACACTCGTGTACGCGCTGGGCATGCCGCTGATCGTGACCGCCTACGGTCGGCCGGTCCGTTTCCAGCCGACCCAGGAGATCTCCGACCAGGCCGATCAGGTGATGACCCGGGCCGTGAAGCGGGCCGAGGAGATCGCGCCCTCGGTGGAGATCAAGACGATGACCGACCTGGAGGAGGCTCCGCTGGCGATCATCCGCCACTGCCACCCGCACGACCTCATCGTGGTCGGGACGAGGGGCATGGGGTCGGTCGCGTCGGTGTTCGCGGGGTCGGTCAGTGTTCGGTTGGCCGCGCACGCGCCCTGCCCAGTCGTCGCCGTGCCCGCCGCTGTCGGCGGCAGCCCGAAGACCACGGCCCTGGGCAAGGTCGTGGTCGGTGTGGACGGGTCCAAGCACGCGCGCCGTGCCCTGGGGCTCGCCGTGGACCTGGTGAAGGAGGGTTCCGGGGAGCTCGTCGTGGTCAATAGCTGGGAGGTCGTCTTCCCGCACGACCCGGTGGCGCTGACCGCTGCGGGATACCAGAGGCAGGACGAGGTGCTCGACCGCGAGTCGGAGTCGATGGTGGCCGAGCTGATAGCCGACGTCATCGACGAACGGGGCGACGAGGCTGGCGTCCCGGTCAGCGTGATCCGCACCCAGAAGTCTCCGACGGACGCCCTGATGGACGCCGCCGAGGACGCGGACGCGATCGTCGTCGGCTCCCGTGGGCGGGGGAGCGTGCTCGGCCTGCTGCTGGGGTCAGTGAGCCAGTCGGTGCTGCACCGGTCGAAGGTTCCCGTGGTGATCCTGCCCAAGCACGCCGACGAGGAGTAGGGGAGGGCGGTCGCGGCACGGCCGGACCTTTGTCGATCGTTGGCCTTGTCCGGAGACGGCGGCGGGAAGGCTCGCACCGGACCGGGCCCGAACGGAGGGCCCGGCGATGACGGGAGATACGTACACCCATGGCTCAGCTCATCGTTCTCGGCGTGGCCGACCGCGACACCGCCGAAGAAGCCCTCGACATCGCCGCCAGCCTCAACAGGCAGGAGCTCCTGCGCCTGCAGGACGGCGCCTACGCCTACAAGGACGCGAAGGGGCGCCCCCGCATCCACCAGACGGTGAACACCACCGGCAGGGGCGCTCTCGGCGGCGCCCTGTGGGGCACGCTCATCGGGCTGATCTTCCTCAACCCGATCCTGGGCATGGCGGTGGGCGCCGCCAGCGGCGCGGTCGCCGGCAAACTCACCGACATCGGCATCGACGACGACATGATCAAGCAGATCGGTGCCCAGCTCGACGACGGGCGCGCCGCGGTGTTCCTGCTCACCGACATCAACGCCGCCGACCGGGTCGTTGAGGCCTTCCGTCCGCTGGACCCCAAGGTCATCCAGACCAACCTGTCCAAGGACGACGAGCAGGAGCTCGTCGAGGCGCTGCGCGCCTGAGCCGGCCTCGTCCACGCCGCCGGTGCGCGCCGCACACCGGCGGCTCAGGTGTCGAGAGGGGAAGCCGTGTCCGGTGTGTTCGCCGGCATGCTGCCGTTCGTCTTCGGCCTCATAGCGGCACCGCTGTCCGTCGTGGCGGTGATCGTGCTGCTCACGGCCGACGGCGGCAGGGGCAGGGCGGTCGTGTTCATCGCGGCGTGGACGGCCGCGCTGTTCGGTGTCGCGCTCGTCGTCGCACTGCTCACCGGTCTGGGGTACGGCGGCGGCGCACCGCCCGCCTGGGTCGGCGCGGTGCAGTCGCTGGCGGGCACGCTCATGCTGGTCCTCGCCGTGCGGAGACTGCGGAGCTCGCTGCGCTCCTCCGGAGACGGGGACCCCGAACCGCCCGCGTGGATCGCCACCGTCAACGGGCTCACCCCGGTGAAGGTCGTGGGGCTGGCGGCTGCCATATCGGGCCTGGTCCCCAAGAACCTCGCGATGTCCCTCGGCGCGGGCACCGCCATCGGCGTCGGCGGCCTCGGCACCGGGGGCTCGGCCGCGTTCGCGCTCCTCTTCGCTGTTCTCGGTGCCGTCGGTCTCCTCACGCCGCTGGCGGTGGCGCTGGTCAGGGGCCCCGACGGTGACCGCGCACTGGAGCGGGCCCTCACCTGGCTGGTCGCCCGCCACGACACCGTCATGATGACCCTGCTGTTCGTCTTCGGCGGCGTGTTCCTCGACAAGGGCCTGACCACCCTGGCGGGCTGATATCCCGCCGCTCACGCGTCGGCTGTTCGGATCCCTGTGTCCTGGGGAGGGAACGCGTGTGAGGAGACGGGGATGAGCGAGACGTACGGCCGGGGCCCGAGGTTCGTCTCAGGGCGAACCTCGGGCCCCGGCTTCGCCCTGGGGCGAACCTCGGCGGCGGAGGGTGTGGGATTTGAACCCACGAAGCCCCGTCAAGGACTTGGTGCTTTTCAAGAGCACTGCACTCGGCCGCTATGCGAACCCTCCTGGTGGAGCACGACGCTCCGCCAGTCATGGTAGGGCATGCGCCGCTCTTGCACACCTGGCTTCCCAGGGGCCGTTCCGCGGGGCCTCAGCCGGTCGACTCCTCCCAGCGCCGGACCAGGGCGGCATGGCCGATGTCGGTCAGTGAGCCGTACACGCGCAGGCGGGCGATCCCGCCGTCGGGGAAGACGTCGGTGCGCACGTGGGTGACGGTGACCGGGGTGTCGAGGAGGAAGCGGTGCGGGCTGTCGGGTTGCAGCCTCGTGCGGTCGACGATCTCGAACCACGTGTCCGGGTCGCGCTCGGCGTCGCAGCCCAGGACGGTCACCCACCCGGCGGCGTTGCCCTTCAGGTAGGCGGTGTCCACCTCCAGCGCGCGGACCGAACCCTGCGCGGCGAGCCGGAGGCGCACCCAGTCGTTGCCGTGGTCCCTGCGGCGGCGGTTCTCCCAGCCGTCGTCCATCTTCGCGGAGCGGCCCGGGGCGATGATGTTCTCCGGAGGGGAGTAGAACCGGTCGGAGGCGTCCTCGACCGTTCCTCCGTGTTCCTGGGCGGCCAGGTCGAACCCGCCCAGGGCGGACAGCCATGCCGGGTCGGCGACCGGTGTGCCGTACACGCGCAGGCGGGCGATCCCGCCGTCGGGGAACTGCTTGAGCCGCAGATGGGTCCAGCGCCGTTCGACGGCGGTCGTGAAGTCGTTGGCCGCGTGCCCGTACACCGGGGTGCGCGGCACGATCTCGGTCCACTCGGCGGCCAGGAGCGCCTCGGGGGAGGGCGCGCCCTCGACATGGGCGGCCTCGACGCTCACCTCGGCCGGGTGGTTGCCGCGGAAGTGCGCGGTGTCCACGACGACCCCTTGGACGGTTCCGGGCAGGCCGAGGCGGACCAGGGCCCAGTCGTGGTCGTCGTCGGCGGGGTGGGGCTGTTCGGCGCTGGTGCCGCGTCGGCGGCGGGTCTCCCAGCCGTCCATGGCCTTGCCCTTGTGGCCGAAGACCTCGGGGTCGAACACGGCCGGTCCGGTGACGAGCAGGTTCTCCCGGTCGGCGAAGAACTCGTCGTTGGCGGCGATGACGGAGCCACCGAGCCGCCGGTCGGCGAGGTCGGTCAGGCCGGAGAAGTCGCGTGTGGCGGGCCTGTGGTCGGCGTAGGGGTCCCCGCCCCCGTAGGGCCGGGCGTTGTAGTCGCGGGGATCGACGGAAGCCGGTGGCGTCATGCTCTTCCCGTGGGCTGTGGGACGTGTGGTGTCCCCACGATCCCAGGGCGGGGCCGTGCGCGTCCACGTCCGGGCCACGGATTTGTCGTCCCTTCTGGGTAGGTTTCCCAGTGTCGACACCATGAGGAGGCAATGGCGTGAGACTGCGAGTGGACCGCGACGCGTTCGCCGAGGCGGTCGCCTGGACGGCTCGTGCCCTTCCCACCCGGCCCGCCGTGCCCGTGCTCGCGGGGATGCGCCTGCGAGTGGCCGAGGACGGCACCTCCCTGTACCTGTCCGGGTTCGACTACGAGGTCTCCACACGGGCGTCGGTCCACGTGGCGGCCGAGGAGGCGGGTGCCGCACTGGTGCCGGGCCGCCTGCTGGCGGAGATCGTGCGCAACCTTCCCCAGGGGTCGGTGACCATCGAGAGCGACGGCCCCAGGCTGCTCGTCACGGGGGGCGCGGCACGCTTCACGCTCGTCACGATGCCTCTGGAGGACTACCCGGACCTGCCGGGAATGCCCGGCGTGATCGGGTCGGCGCCCTCCGACGTGCTGGCGGCGGCGGTCCGTCAGGTCACACCCGCGGCGAGCCGGGACGACACCCTTCCCATGCTCACCGGTGTGTACATGGACTTCTCGGGCGACACCCTGACCCTCGTGGCGACCGACCGCTACCGGATCGCGCTGCGCGAGATGTGGTGGCAGCCCGCCGAGGCGGGGATCGACACCGCGGCCCTGGTGCCCGCCCGTACGCTCGCCGACATCGTGCGCGGCCTGGTGAGCAAGTCGAACGTCGATATCGCGCTCGCGGCTAGCGAGGGGCGGCCGACCGGCGCGGCGGACGGCATGGTGGGGTTCGAGAACGGGGAGCGCCGTACGACCACGCGACTCATCGACAGCGATTTCGTCACGTACGCCTCCTGGTTCCCCACCGAGTTCGCCGCGCGGGCGGAGGTCGCCGTGGGCCCGCTGCTGGAGACCGTCAAGCGGGTGGCGCTGGTCGCCGACCGGGGGACCCCGCTGCGGCTGGCCTTCTCCGCGGGGGAGGCCGTGCTGGAGGCGGGGTCGGGTGACGACGCACAGGCCGTCGAGTCCATGGGGGTCGCCTACGAGGGGGATCCTCTGCGGGTGGCGTTCCGTCCGGACTACCTCATCGACGGTCTCGCCGGGGTGGAGACCGATACCGCTTACCTGAATTTCACCGAGCCGACGAAACCCGCGGTGATCACCGACGTGCCCGCCAATGAGGGTGCCGCACCGGCCTTCCGTTATCTGGTCCAGCCGCTGCGGCTCTCCTGAACAGGGGCGGAACCGGGATCTCCGGGACTTCTCCGCCGATGTCCACAAGTTATCCACAGGCGTCTCGAATGCCTGTGGATAACCCAGGGCCATTGGTGCTCAAAAGGTGCGGGTCTTCCCTGGGAAGGCCGCTTGACACGGCTTTGACATGCGAAGACGTCGAAGATCCACAAGTCGGGGCGGCCTGTGGATAACTTCACGGTCTGGGCTATTCGCCCTCAGTCAGAGTGGACATCCCACCGGCGTTCACCGAAGCTCCCAGCCCCAACTCCGCCTCGCGCCCGCGGCGGTACCCGGCCCGGTACCCGGCCGCGCTGTGCGTGCGTTCGGGACGGTGTTTGCGCAACTGCGGGAACTGCCGCTGGAACTCCTCGCTGACGCGGTGAACGTCGTCGCGCAGCACCAGTTCCGCTCCGCGGGACGATTCCAAACCGCCGTTCTCCCCCGTACCGCCGGAGCCCTCGGCCCCCTTCTGGGCGGCCGCCTCCTGGAGCCGGGCACGGAAGTCGCGGATGCGTTCGGCCACGGCCTGTCCGTAGGCCCGCACGAACGACCGGTAGTAGCGCTTGCGTTCGGTCTCCAGTTCCGAGCGCGTGTAGTTGCGCAGTTCCCGGATATCGCTCACGTGCGTCGAACTCATGAACCTGGCCGAGGCCTCCATCTGCATCGAGATGGACGGCAGCAGCATACGCAGCGCCTCCAGGGCGTCCACGGTGCCCACCAGGATGATGGTGCGGTCGGCGTTGGTGGCGTTGTTGCCGCGCACCGCCGACTGGCAGCCGTACGCCGCGGCGATGTCCGCGAGGGCGCGGACCCGTGCCTTGCCGTGGCCGCCCACCCCCGTGACCGTGTAGTCCATACGGTTGATGGCGTCGGGTGCCTCGCCCCGTTCGGCCCGGGCCTCGGCCTCGGCGATCGCGTGCCGGGTCATCAGCTCGGCTGCCTTGGCGGTGAACGCCTGGCTCTCGGCATCGGTGACCGCGGGGTCCTCCGCCATGCGGAGAAGCCCGCGGACCCGCTCGACCATCTTCTGACGAGCAGCTTCAGTCATCGGCGCCCGGTCGTCTCCCTAGGTGAGTATCGGTGGTTCCGCCCATCGGCGGGAAACACCGAGCCTAGGCGTTCTTGTTCCCGACCACCATCGTGGTGCCCCCGAAGGCGGCCTAGTTCTTGTCGCCCGCCACCATGGCGACGATCCCGATGATGACCCACAGGACCAGGCCCGCGCCCAGACCGGCGAACAGGGCGCCGAACAGCCCGCTGAAGATCGCGAAGCTGCTGATCACGGATGCGACATAGCTCACGATGGCGGTGGCGCCGCCGCCGAGCAGGGCCGGAGCCGCCGCGTAGCGGAACGGGTAGGTCGCCGCCCACCGGCGGCCCCGGCGGTCGGCCTTCTTGCGGAGCACCCCGCCGACACCACCGATCAGGGCGAAGAAGAAGATTCCGGTCGTCACCGCCCCCGGGATACCGGCTAGGCCGAAGTTCATCAGGAAGGAGAGGGCACCGGCGACCGAGCCGCCCACGACCGACGCCCCCCAGGGCCAGATCATCGTCGCCGAGGCGACAGGAGTGAATGCGTTACCGCGCTCCAGCGTCATGTTCACCGCTCCAGTCGAATCGCGTGACGCCCGTCCTCGCACGGCCGTCTCCTCCAGCATGCGCTCCAGGGTCCGCCGTGACATCAGGGCACGTCCCTGATCTACCCCGGAGGCGCCCCCGCGGCACCCGGGGCGGGGCCCTACGCGGCCCCGTCTCCCGTCCAACGATCAGCCGGCCGCCGGAGTGCCCGGCGCGGCCTGGTCACCGATCGCGGCCAGGTCGGCCCACAGGTGCGCCCAGGTGGTGCGGAACGCGGGGAGCAGGGGCAGGGACTCGGTCTCGGAGACGGGGACCCAGCGGACCTCGTTGCTCTCCGCGTTGCCGACACCGAAGGGCGGCAGGTCGGGGACGCGTGCCAGGAAGGTGTCGTACCGCCACACGGTGAGGTCGTGTTCGTAGCTGCCGACGACGGTGAAGTCGCCGAGGTCTCCCGAGACCTCTTCCCGGAATTCGCGGACCGCGGCTTCCAGCGGGGTCTCGTCGCGGTTCCGCGCCCCGCCGGGAATGCCCCACATTCCACCCATGTGTGTCCATTGCGCGCGGTTCTGGAGGAGGACATGGCCGGTACCGGTCACGTCGGTGGAGTAGAGCAGAAGCCCTGCGGCTCCGTAGACTCCCCAGCGTCGGCCTCCGTCTGGCAGGTGCACCCAGCCGTTGCCGTCTCCGTCCAGCATCGAGTCCTCCATCCGTGTCGCGCCGGCCTCGGGCCGGTCCGTTCTCCCCCCATGTTCCACCCCGGAGATGGCGCCTGCCAGAAGGGGACTTCCCCGGGGCGGCGGTGGTACACCGCCACACCTTCTGTGAACCCGTGGCCGGGGCGGCCTCTTCCCCGAGTGGGACGGGGGTGAAAGCGGACTGAAAGCGGGACGGAAGATCCTCTTCTTAGTGTGGAGCACGTTCGACGCGACCGGCTCCCGCGAGAGGACGGCTCGTTGCCGGTCCGGAGTTCGTTGGACACATGCCACCCGTGGCGCGTCGCAGGCGGAACCGCCGCGGGTGGCCCTCCACCCCCAGGGGGGCCGGTCCGTGGTACTTCGTAGGAACAGAAGGCGTAGGGCCGCGCTGCGGCTCTACACGAGTGCGGTGAGACGAGGAGTCCGAGTGCCGAAGATGCTGATGGTCGACGAGGAGTTCGACGCGATCATCTCGGGTGTCGAGCCCGCGGCGAAGATGCGGCCGATGGACGACCCCGACCCGAGGGAAGGCGTGCCGGCTCAGTCGGAACCGCGCGAGGGGGCCCCTGCCAAGGAGGAGCCCGCCAAGAGTGAGCCTGCCAAGGAGGAGCCCGAGGAAGGCGCATAAACCGGATCGAGCATCCGAAAAGTCACTCCGAGTGCCGGTGCAGAGGGGGGTACTCGGAGTCTTTTTCCTGCCCTTATCCATACAGGGAAGCCCTTGCCCTTGCTAGGGTTCCTGTGTGGAATTCGGTGTTCTTGGTCCCATCACCGCTTGGTCCGACGGACGACGGATTTCGGTCGGCGGACCTCGTCAGTGCTGCGTACTCGGGGCACTGTTGGTGCACTTCCGCCGAGAGGTCACCGTCGATCAGTTGATCTCCTACCTGTGGAGTGATGACCCCCCGCGGACCGCCAGATCCGTCATCCAGGTGCAGATCTCCCACCTCCGGCGGGCCTTTCCGGGGCACATTCGTACGACACCGGGCGGATACGCACTCGATGTGGACGCCGAGGCCGTCGATCTCCACCGTTTCCGCCTGCTGAGGGACGCCGCCTCGTCGGCGGAGCCCGAGAGGGCCGTCGAACTCCTGGAACAGGCACTGTCCTGCTGGCGCGGGGTCCCCTTCTCCGGGGTTGGATCGGACTTCCTCGACCAGACCGTGGTCGTCCCCCTGCGCGAGGAGCACTCGTCCGCCGTGATCTCGTGGGCGTCCAACGCCCTCGAAATGGGCCGCTGCGCCGATGTGGTCTCCCGACTGACCCCGCTCGTGAGCGAGGACCCGTTCCGGGAGAAGACGCACCACCTGCTCATCACCGCCCTGTGGCGTGACAACGAACGGGCCCGCGCCCTGGCGCTGTACGAGGAGTTCCGGGCCAGACTCGCCGAGGAACTGGGGGTGGACCCGGGGCCCGACCTGGTCTCGCTCCACGCCCGGATGCTGCGTGAGGACTCCGCGGCCGAGACGGGGCCGGACCAGGGCGACCGCTACCTGGTCCGCAGCGACCTCCCCAGGGACCTGCCCGACTTCACGGGGCGGCGGGAGGCCCTGCGACGTCTGCACGAGATCTCGGCCTCGGGCGAGGACCGCGCCAAGGTCTGCGTCATCACGGGGACCGGCGGCGAGGGCAAGACCACCACAGCGGTCCGCTTCGGCCACGAGTGCGCTCCGCGCTACCCCGACGGCCAGATCTTCATCGACCTGTACGGATACACGGCCAACAAGGAGCCCCTCGACCCGGCCGCCGCTCTGGGGGCGCTCCTGCGCGCCGTCGGAACGGCCCCCGAGTCCGTGCCCGACTCCCTGGACGAGCGCTCCGCCCTGTGGCGGACGACCCTCATGGGGCGCAGGGTCCTGCTCGTCCTGGACAACGCCATGGGCTACGCGCAGGTCAGCCCCCTGCTGCCGTCCTCCCCCGGTTCGATGGCGCTCATCACCACCCGCAACGAGCTCTCCGGCCTCAGCGGGGCCTCCTTCCTGTCACTGGGCATGTTCGACGAGGAGTCGTCCCTGGAACTCCTGGGCCGGGTGCTGGGGGAGGAGCGCGTCCGGGAGGAACCGGACCAGGCGCGGGAGATCATCCGCATCTGCGGCGGCCTCCCGCTCGCCCTGAGGGTGATCGCCGGACGCATGCTGAGCCGGCCGCAGTGGTCCTTCGCGCACGTCGCCAGGAGGCTCGGTGACCAGAGCCGCACGTTCCGCGAGCTGCGTGTGGAGGGGCAGAGCGTCGAGACGGCGATCGACCTGTCGTTCCGGAGCCTCAACGCCGACCAGCGGCGGACTTTCCTACTGCTGGGGCTCATGATCGGGGACACCGTCGACCTGGGCGGGGCGGCGACCCTGCTGGGCCTGTCCTTCGACGACGCCGACGACGCCCTCCAGGAACTCGTGGGGATGTGCCTGCTCGACGAACCGCAGGGCGACGTCTACCGCCTGCACGACCTCGTCAAGGAGTTCGCGCTCAGCCGCAGCGGCGCACTGGAGCCCGGTAGCGGAGAGGAAGCCAGGAAGAACCTGGCCGCGTACTACCTGTCGATGGCCGAGCACGCGGCCGAGCTCATGGGCAGCCGCTTTCGCGACCGCGAGACGACACACCGCACCGACCTGTCCGGCCGGGCCGACGCCGAGGAGTGGTTCTCCCGCCACCAGGAGAACCTCGCGGACACGATCGAGTACTTCGCCTCCTGTGACAGCGGTGACCACGCGTGGCGGATGGCGGACTCCGTATGGCGCTTCTACGCGCTCCACGGGCACATGGGGCTGCTGATCAGCTCCCAGGAGCGGGCACTCCAGGCCAGCGACGACCAGGGGAACCTGCGGGGCCGCGCCGTGACGCTCATCGGGCTGGGCATCGCCCACTACATCTCCGGCCGTTTCGACGAGGCGCTGGCCTTCCTCACCAAGGCCAGGGTGCTCCTGGAGTCGGTCGGGGACCGCCGGGGCATCATCCGGGCCCTGGCCAACCTCGGCATGGTCCATGAGCGGATCGGCCGGTTCGGCGAGTCCCTGGAGGCCTTCCAGGGGGTCCTGGACTACGCGGTGGAGATGGGCGACACCGAACTGGAGGCCCACCAGTGGGGGAACCTCGCCGTGCTCCGGCAGACGCTCGGGCAGTACCGGGAGGCCCTGCACTGCGCGGAACAGGTGATCGCCAAGACCGTGGGCCAGGACCAGGACGAGGCCAGGGCGCACGCCAAACGCGTCATGGGCGAGGCCGGGACCGGGCTCGGGGAGCTGGCAGACGCCTTCCGCCACCTGGAGGAGTCCCTGGCACTGTCCGCCCGCCTGGGTTTCGTGGGCAACCGGATCTACGTCCACAACTCCCTCGGCAACGCCCACCGGGCCGCCGGCTCCTGGGCCGAGGCCGTCGATGCCCATACGGCGGCACTGGAACTGGCGGAGGAGTCCGGCGACCGGAGCGGCGACGCGGAGATCCTCACCGACCTCGGCCTCACCTACGCCGCCGCGGGACGGCCGGGGGAGGCCACCGTCGTTCTGGAGCGGGCCCACGCCACGGCGCAGGAGCGGAGCGAGCGCTACGCCGAGGCCCGCGCCGCCCTCGCCCTGGGGCGGATCCCGGCACCGGCGGTGCCCGTCGACCGTGCCCGTGAACTCCTCAAAGCGGCGGAGCGGACCTTCGCCGAACTCGGCCTGGGCGAGGCCGACCAGGCCCGCGCGGCGCTGCTGAGCCTCGAATCCGTCGGCTGAGGGCGTTCAGGCGACGGCTCTCCGCCGTCGCGGCCGGGTCCAGCCGCCGTTCCTGCGCATCGACCGCAGGTAGAGCCTGCCCGGGAGCGTGCGCAGCGCGTTCGGCAGGTGCGGGTACAGGGCCCGTACCACCCGCATGAGCCGGTCGAACCACCGCTGGTGCCGCGCCGACCACGGGAGGCGGAACGCCTCGCGCAGGTCCGGGGACAGGAACCCGCCCGCGAGGAACCGCTGCGCGCGGGTCAGGGGCCACAGCAGCCGGTTGTGCGGCCGGAACAGTTGCCGGGAGATCTCCAGGGCCGGTCCGCCCACCTCCAGCCGTGCCACGGCCCGGTGCCAGTAGGCGTCGAACCCCTCCGGGGTGGCGGGCCAGTTCTGTGCGGGCAGGCCGAGGGCGGTGGCGTAGACGGAGGCCTCGTCCAGGAGGGCCGCCGCCTCGCCCGGTTCGAGGCGCCTGACCGTCAGTTCGTACATGCGCGTCCACGTGTGGAACAGCGTGGCGGCGACCCACAGCAGCAGTTCGGGGTCGAGGGCGTCGTACCCGGGGCCGCGCACCTTCCGGTGGATGGCGCGGACGATCGCCTGGACGCGGGCGCGCTCCTCGTCGGTGCCGAAGGAGGTCCCGTACACGTAGTAGAGCGTGCCGCGCAGCCGGTGCAGGGGCCGGGAGGCGAAGTCGCTGTGGTCGTACACCCCCTGGGCCACGCCCGGGTGGGCGATCTGGAGGAGGACCGCGTACGCCGAACCGAGGAAGAGGCTCGCCTCGGAGTGGACTCTGAGCATCGGCGAGGCGGGGTGGTCTACCCGGGGTCGGTGCGGCAACGGCCCTCCCTGTGCGCGGTCTGCCGTTCGCGGGGACGTGCTCGGATGGTGATCCTTCCCGCCCGCCGGGCGGGTGAACCGTTCCGGCGGCTCACGCTGTGGGGCGGCGCTCTGGCGATCGCCGGGCAGGCGGTGGCGGCGGTGGCCGGGTGACGCGGTGCCGGTCAGGGCCGGCGCCGGCCCAGTTCCTCGCTGATGTCACGGGCCGTGGCGGTGAGCCGCCCGGTCAGCGCCAGCAGGTCCTCCCGGTCCAGCACCATGCGGGGAGCGGAGACCGAGACCGCAGCCACCGGACGCCCGTCGGCCCCCAGGACCGGTGCCGCCACACAGTGCACGAACTCCTCGTGTTCCGCCTCGTCCAGCGCCCACCCCCGTTCGGCGGCCAGGGCCAGGTCCGCGTCGAGCGCGGCCCGGTCGGTCAGGGTGGCGGGCGTGCAGCGCGCGAACGGCGGCGGGCCGAGCAGGGCGTCGCGCCCGTCCTCGGGCAGGCGGGACAGGATCGCCTTGCCGATGGCTGTGGCGTGCACCGGGGCGAGCGCGCCCACCCGCGAGTACATGCGCACCGCGTGACGCGACTCCACCTTGTCCAGGTACACCACCCGGCCGTCCTCCAGCGCGCCCAGGTGGACGGTCTGCCCGGTGGCCTCCCCCAGGTCCCGCAGGTGCCGGGCGGCCAGGCCGCGCACGTCGAACCCCTCCAGCGCGGCCGCGGCCAGGGTGGCCATCCGCGGACCCAGCCGGTACCCGCCGTCGTCGGTGCGCAGGACGAACCGCTGCTCCTCCAGGGTCCGCAGCAGCCGCAGGGAGGTCGTGCGGTGCACGTCCAGGCGCCGCGCCAGTTCGCTGATCGTGGTGGGGCCGTCCGCGAGTTCCACGAGGATGCGCATGGCCCGTTCGACACTGGTGGACACCGTCAGTCCCTCCCTCGCGGGTCGCGGCCGGGTCGGTGCCCAGTCTCCCAGGCCGCCGCGTACCCCGGTTCGGGGGCGGGTGCGTCACCGGTGATCCCCAGGACCCTCCCAGCGGTCCGGGCGCCCTGGGCCAGGCAGTCGGGGACCGCCGCCCCCTCAAGCAGCCGCCCCAGGAACCCGGCGGCGAAGGCGTCGCCCGCGCCGACGGGGTCGACGACCGACACCCGGGGCGCGGGCTGGAACCAGGACCGGTCGTGCCGGACGGCCATGGCGCCCTCGGCCCCCTGCTTGAGGACGAGCAGGTCGGGGCCGTGCAGGAGGCCGGCCAACTCGCCCGGGCCGGAGGTGCCCCACAGCGACGCCGCCTCGTCCGTGCCGCAGAAGACGATGTCGCAGCGCCGTGCCAGGCCGAGCAGGGTGTCGGCGTTGTGGTCCCCGTGCAGCGCGGGGCGGTAGTTCACGTCGAAGCTGCGCAGGGTGCCGTCGGAGGGAGCGGACAGCAGGTCCCCGACCAGCGCGAGGCAGGTGTCGGACAGGGCCGCGGTGATGCCGGTGGTGTGCACGATGCGGGGCCGCAGCCGCCGGACCTCGGCCGCCGTCTCGGGACCGAGTGCGGAGGCGGCCGACCCCCGCCGCCAGTAGCGCGCCCGGACCCCGCCCGGGCCGGGCTCCTTCGTGTACAGCCCGGTGGGGCGTTCGGGGTCGGTGCGCGCGAGGCAGCGCACCCCGGAGGCGGTCAGCCGATCGCGGACCAGCCGCCCGAACGCGTCGTCGCCCACGGCGCCGAGCCAGGCGGCGCGGTGCCCGGCGCGGGCCAGGTGCACGGCCACGTTGGACTCGGCGCCGCCGATCTCGGCGCGCAGCAGGGGCGCGCCGTCCCGTGAGTCGCCGTCGGGGACGAGCAGGGCCATGGTCTCGCCCACACACACCGCGTCGAGCTGCTGCGCGTCCACTCCGGCCTCCCACATGCCCGGTCCACGCGGGAGCTTGACCCGCCCGACGGCCGAATGCTATTCCTGACGGTGGAAAATACGCAACAGTGTTGCTTATAGTGCAACAAAAGTGCGGGGGTGGTCGGTGTGTGGGACCTGGTGCTGCGCGGCGGCCGGGTCATCGACCCCGCCTCGGGGCTTGACGGGACCGCCGACGTCGCCGTGCGTGCGGGCCGCGTCGCCGCCGTCGCCCCCTGCCTGCCCGCCTCCCGGGCCGTCCGGACGGCCGACGCCTCCGGCCGCCTCGTCCTGCCGGGACTGGTCGACCTGCACACGCACCTGTGGCACGGCGCCACCTACTGGGGGCTGGACGCCGACGCCCTCGCCTGGCGGACCGGTGTGACCACCTGGGTCGACGCCGGGTCCGCCGGCGCCTACTCGATGGACGGGCTGCGCCGCTGGGTCGCCGACGCCACACCGCTGCGCGTCCACGCGCTGATCAACGTCTCCGGGCTCGGACTGGTCGGCCGTACCGGCGAGCACCACGTCCTGGAGAACCTCGACGTGGACGCCGCCGCGGCCGCGGCCGCCCGCCACGGCGACCTGGTCCGCGGCGTCAAGGCCCGCATCGACCGCCACACCGTCGGAGCGCACGGGCTGGAACCGCTGCGCCGCGCGGTGGAACTCGCCCGGCGGCTGGAACGGCCGCTCATGGTGCACATAGGCTATGGACCGCCCTCGATCGACGACATCGCGCCGCTGCTCACCGAAGGCGACATCCTCACCCACTGTGCCACCGGGGTCGCCGCCGGACTCGTTACCGAGGGCAGGCCCACCGACACCCTGTCCCGGCTCCGCGACACCGGGGTGGTCTTCGACCTCGGCCACGGCTCGGGCGCGTTCGACTTCGACGTACTGGAGGCCGAGCTCGCCGCCGGGATCACCCCCGTCGTCTCCACCGACCTGCACGTCCGTTCCGTGCACGGCCCCGCCTTCGACCTGCCGACGGTCATGGGCAAGGCCGTGGCCGCCGGGATGGACCTGGCCGAGGCGGTGCGCTCCGCCACGGTCCGGCCCGCCCGCGCGCTCGGCCTCGCGGGCGGCACACTAACGGTCGGGGCGGACGCCGACATCGCCGTCTTCGACGTCGAACACGGCGCCTTCCCCGTGGTGGACGTGCACGGCGGGATCCGTGAGGCGCCGCTGCGGCTGACCAACACCGCCACCTACGTCTCCGGCCGGGAACTGCCGCCACGCGCCGCACCGTCCCCGCCCGAGTGGGTGCCGCTCAGCGCGGCCCAGGAACGCGCCGAGGCCGAGCGCCGATCACGGGTCCGCCACTCCGTGCGGCACCTGGACCGCCCCGAGGACTTCGACGAACCCTTCCCGCGCCCCGCAGACGGGGAGCACACCGATGGAGGAGCGCGCCGATGACCGACCACGCCCCGGCCCCCGCCGGGCCCGCGTTGCCCGCCGACCGGCTGGCCGCCCTCGACGCCCTGCCGGTGGACGCTCGCTCCCTGCCCACCAGCCCCCTCAGCCCCGCCCAGGTCCGTGCGGCCGGTCTGACCCTGCACGACCTGTGGCTGCCCGCCGTCACCCTCGACCAGAGGGCGCTGGAGCACAACCTCTACCGCTTCGCGCGCTGGTGCGCCGCACGCGGCGTCGACCTGGCCCCGCACGCCAAGACCACCATGGCCCCGCGCCTGTGGTCGGCCCAGTTGGAGCGCGGAGCCTGGGGTCTCACCGCCGCCACCGTCGCCCAGGCCCGCACCATGCGCGCACACGGTGCCCCCCGAGTCCTCATCGCCAACGAGGTCGTCGAACGGAACCAGCTCGCCTGGATCGCCGACGCCCTCGCCGACCCCGCCTTCGAGGTCCTGTGCCTGGTGGATTCCGCGGAGGGGGCCGAAGCCATGGGGGCGGCCCTGGCCGGGGCGGCGCGCCCCCTGCGGGTGCTCGTGGAACTGGGACCCGAGGGCGGACGCGCGGGCGTGCGCGAGGCGGACGGCGCGCTGGCCCTGGCCCGGACGGTGGCGGCGATCCCGTCCCTCACCCTGGCCGGGGTGGAGGCCTTCGAGGGCGTGTTCCCCCAGCGCCGCGACGACGGCTCCCCCGCCCGGGTGCGTGCCTGGCTGGACCGCCTGCCCGAGTTCGTGCGCGGCGCCGACGCCGAGGGGCTGTTCTCGGAAGCCGACGAAATCATCGTCACCGCTGGCGGCAGCGCCTTCCCCGACCTGGCAGACCAGGCCTTGGCGGGGGAGCTCGACCTCTCACTGCCGGTCCGCCGGATCCTGCGCTCGGGCTGCTACGTCACCCACGACGACGTGTTCATGGAGCGCGTCTCACCACTGCGCTCGGCGGCCGACGACGATCCGCTGGTCCCCGCGCTCACCTGCTACGCGCGTGTGCTCTCCCGCCCCGAACCCGGACGGGCGATCCTGGGCGCGGGCAAGCGCGACGTGTCCTTCGACATCGACCTCCCCCTGCCGCGCGCCCTGCTCCGCGGCGGGGAGCGCGTCCCGCTGGAGGGCACGGCGCGCATCGCCAAGCTCAACGACCACCACGCGTTCTGCGACTTCGACGCCGACGACGAGCGCGCGCCACGGGTCGGTGACACCGTTGAACTGGGGCTGTCCCACCCGTGCACGGTGTTCGACAAGTGGCCGCTGATCCCCGTGCTCGACCCCGGACTGCGCGTCGTGGACGCCGTCCGCACCCTGTTCTGACCCCCCGAAGCCCGTCCACCGCAACGGAGAGAAGGAAGACCCGTGGCCCAGAGGAAGCTGACCGTCTCCACCCCCGACGCTGCCCCGCCCGGCGGCCCCTACTCGCAGGGCGTCGTCGCCGGGGACTTCGTCTACGTCGCCGGATGCACCCCGCACCTGACGGACGGCTCCCTCCTGGAGGGTACGTTCGAGGAGCAGACGCGCGCCACGTTCGCCAACCTCGCCGCCATCGCCCACGCGGCGGGGGCGACCCTGGCCGACGCCGTCCAGGCCCGCGTCTACCTGCGCGACCTGGACGACTTCCAGGAGATGAACGGGCTCTTCGCCGAGTTCTTCGGCGACGAGCCGCCGGTGCGCACCACCATCCAGGCGGACCTGCCGGGGTTCGCCGTCGAGATCGACGCGGTGCTCTACACCCCGAAGGGCTAGAGAGCCGCCGAGGGACGCGCGGCCTCGGCCCGGGAGAAGTGCAGTTCGGGGTCGGTGACGCTGTCCGCGCGCAGCAGTTTGACGTCGGAGTGGTAGGAGAACGAGGTCAGCCACGGCATGCGGTCGCCCTGGCGCGGCAGCGCGTCGATGGAGCGCTGGACGTACCCGGCGGAGAAGTCCAGGAGCGGCCGCGTAGCCATCTCCGGCCCCGACACCTCCGGGCGGCAGACATCGTATCCGCGGGCGTCCATGTGGCCGAGCAGGCGGCAGAAATGCTCGCACAGCAGCCCGACCTTCAGCGTCCACGACGAATTCGTGTATCCGATGGCGTAGGCGAAGTTCGGTACCCCGGAGAGCATCATGCCCTTGTAGGCGACCGTGTCGGGCAGGTGCACGGGCCGGCCGTCGACCGTGAGAGCGATCCCCCCGAACACCTTCAGGTTCAGGCCGGTGGCGGTGATGATGACGTCGGCCTCCAGCTCCCGGCCGGACTCCAGCAGCACCCCGTTCTCGGTGAAGGTGCTGATCCGGTCGGTGACCACCGAGGCCCGCTTCCGGTGGATGGCCCGGAACAGGTCGCCGTCGGGGACCGCGCACAGCCGCTGGTCCCACGGGTCGTACGGCGGGTTGAAGTGCTCGTCCACCGGGAAGCCCTCGGGCAGCAGCCGGGTGTTGACCCGGCGGATCAGCTTCCGCGCCGCCTGCGGGTACCTCTGGCAGAAGGCGTAGACGGCGCGCTGCTGGGCGATGCCCTTGCGCCGTGCCAGGGCGTAGCCCAGCTTCGGCCCGAACACCTTCTTCAGACGGCTGGAGAGCCGGTCCCGCTTGGGCACCGGCATGACGTAGGTGGGGGTGCGCTGGAGCATCGTGACGTGCGCGGCGGTCTCGGCCATCGCCGGCACCAGGGTGACGGCCGTGGCCCCGCTGCCGATCACCAGGACCCGCCTGCCCGCGTAGTCGAAGTCCTCCGGCCAGTGCTGAGGGTGCACGATCTCGCCGCGGAAGCGCTCCCTGCCCTCGAACCGCGGGGTGAAGCCCGCGTCGTAGTCGTAGTAGCCGCTGCCGCAGAAGATCCACCCGCAGGTCAGCCTGACCCGGTCGCCGGTGTCGGTGCGCTCGGCCTCGACGGTCCACCGCGCCCGCTCAGACGACCACGAGGCGCTCAGCACCCTGTGCCGGTAGCGGATGCGGGCGTCCACACCGTTCTCGTGTGCCGTCTCGCGCAGGTAGTCGAGGATCTTGGGCGCGTCGGCGATCGCGTCCTCGTCCCGCCACGGCTTGAACTCGTAGCCGAAGGTGTACAGGTCCGAGTCCGACCGGATGCCGGGGTAGCGGAACAGGTCCCACGTGCCGCCCAGGTCCTCCCGGGCCTCCAAGATCGTGAAGCTCTTCGACAGCGCGTGGGTCGCCAGATAGCGCGCGGCCCCGATCCCGGAGATCCCCGCCCCGATGACGACGACGTCCAGGTGCTCGGTCGGCGTGTGTGTGGTCATGTCCCTCTCCGCTCCGACGGGGGTGGCCGGGCTCCCAGGATCGGTGGTGTGGCCCCGATCACGCCACAGCACTTTGCTCTGGGATGATCAGACCATGGTGCAGAGCGCTGTGTCCGAGGAGCCGTGGCCGCGGGTGTCCCCCCGGGTGGCCGAACTCATGCGCAGGGGCGCGGAGAGCGTGCTGGCCCCGCGCCAGGAGTGGGTCGACCAGATCGTCGCCGCGTCCCTGCGCGGCGAGCGCATGCGGCCCATCACCGAGGACCCCGTGCTGGCCGAGGGGGTGCGCCGCACCAACCGCTCCAACCTCCTGCACTGGGCGGCGGCCAACGTGCGCGAACCGGGGTGCCGGGTGCCCGCCAACCTCGCGCCGGAGACCGTCGAGGCCGCCCGCGACCTGGTCCGCCGGGGACTGGACCAGAACGCCCTGGGGGGATACCGGACCGCACAGGGGGTGGTCTGGCGCAGGTGGACGGAGATCTGCTTCGGGCTGACCTCGGACCCGGATGAGCTGCGTGAGCTGCTGGACGTGTCCGCGCTGTCGATCTCCACCTTCATCGACGACACCGTCGCCGCGATCTCCGCGCGGATGGAGAGTGAGCGCGCCGAGCTCACCCGGGGCACGCACGCCGAGCGCCGGGAGACCGTCGCCCTGCTGCTGGAGGGGGCACCCATCGGCCGCGCCAGGGCCGAGGCCCGGCTCGGCTACCGGCTCACCGGTCCGCACACCGCCGCGATCGTCTGGGGCGGGTCGGCGACGGCTCCGGAGCGGCTGGGTGAGGTGGCCGAGGCCCTGGCGAACGCGACCGGTGCGGCGGGTCGGCTGACGGTGGTGGCCGGTGCGGCCTCGCTGTGGATGTGGCTGCCCGTCGCCACCGTGCCCGAGACGGGGCCGCTGGCCGAACGCCTCGCCGACCGGACCGGGGTCCGGGTGGCGCTTGGGCGGCCCGGACCCGGTGTCGACGGTTTCCGGCGCAG
Source organism: Nocardiopsis sp. LOL_012 (assembly GCF_048060475.1). Taxonomy (NCBI): domain Bacteria; kingdom Bacillati; phylum Actinomycetota; class Actinomycetes; order Streptosporangiales; family Nocardiopsidaceae; genus Nocardiopsis; species Nocardiopsis sp. LOL_012. The sequence continues at coordinate 49,101 of NZ_JBHMIV010000028.1, forward strand.
CCACCTCGACGCCGCCGCCACCCAGCGGATGCTGGCCCGCTCGCCCCGGCGGATCGCCCGGTACGAGGACGTCCAGCTCGCCGCACTGCTCACCGCCGACACCGCGCAGGCGGAGGAGTTCGTCGCCGACACCCTGGGGGACCTGGTCACGGCCGACCCGCAGGTTCGGGAGGCGGTGGAGGTCTACGTGCGCGAGCGGTGCAGCACCACGGCGGCGGCGCGGCGGCTCTACACCCACCGCAACACGGTGCTGCGGCGGCTGGCCAGGGCCGACGAGCTGCTGCCGCGCCCGCTCGCCGACAACGTGGTGGCGGTGGCCGCCGCCCTGGAGGTGCTCCGCTGGCGAGGGGAGGCGTGAGGGCCCCCGTCCCCTGCTGATGGCCGCAGTACCGTATGGGAACGGAGCCCGCGATGTTGTGTGTCACACATAGGATCTGCTTGCGGAAGTCGATCCGCCCATACATGCTCATATCCCCCATGCTCTGGAGACCGCCTTGAGCGCCCCGACCAGCCACGCAGGGACGAAGGCCCTACGCGCCACCGATACCGGTGCAGTGCCGTCCGAAGCCAAACTCGACCACAACCGCAGCGCGGCCAGTTTCGCCTACAAGTGCCGTGAGCTCCTCCAGAAACGGGACTTGGCTCCGGACGCCGAGTACTACCGGGCCACCACCAAGCTCGGGGCGTATCTCCTCCTGGACCGGATCGGCGTTGGGCACGCCCGTGTGCACACGGTCCTCGAAGGAATCGACAACCTGACCGAGGAACACCTTCGGCGCCCCGTGGTGCTCAAGCCGCTGGAGGGGTGCAGCGCCGCAGGTGTCATGGTCCTCGAACCGGACGGTAAGAGCTACTACGACCGGTTGACCGACAGGAGCCGCAGCCTGGATGAGATCAGGCTGCGGGCCGGAAAGGTCGCTCTTCGCCGTGAGATCTCCGACGTGTGGCTTCTCGAAGAGCCCTTCACCGCGGGAACCGGGGTGCCCGACGATCTCAAGTTCTACACGTTCCAGGGCGACATCGCCCTCATCCTCCAGCGGCGCGGACGCCCTCGCCCGGACAATCGGGGGGTGCGTGCCTCCTACCGGTGGTACGACGCGGAGTGGAACCCGGTGGAGACCGGCAAGCACACGGACAAGATCGATGACTCGCTGGAACCGCCGACGGACCGGAAGGCCTTGGAGGAGGCGGCCCGGCGCGTCTCGACGGCCTCCCCGTACGCCTTCACCCGGGTCGACCTGTTCGCGACCGACCAGGGACCGCAGGTCGGCGAGGTCAACGCCTGGGTGGGCGGTTACGACCACTTCAGTGAGGAGTGGGACCTGCGACTGGGGGCGGCCTGGGAGGCGGCCGAACTGCGTGTCCCCACCCGCCGGAGGCCGATCCCGGAGGCCGTCACGATGGGCGCGTATCCGCCGCCGTGGTGGCGCCGCTGAGGGGCCCCGCCATGGCGCGCGGCGACGGCCCGAGGTTCGCCTCAAGGCGAACCTCGGGTCCCGGGTTCTCCCTGGGGCGAACCTCGACGGCAGGGCGGACCATCTGCAGCGTGTGGGTGAACGACCATTCTGGCTTCCTACACGCAAAACGCCGGTCCCGTAGGACCGGCGTTCTGGCTGGTCGGGGTGGCGGGATTTGAACCCACGACCTCTTCGTCCCGAACGAAGCGCGCTGCCAAGCTGCGCTACACCCCGAAGCAACGCCCCCAAGTCTAACGGACATGGGGAGTGCTCGGGTACGCCTTTTTCTCGGCGTGGGGCCGGCCGGGCGCGGGCCGACCGGGGTCAGGAGGAGGCGACCAGGTCCAGCAGGGTCGCCTCCGGGCGGCAGCAGAACCGCACCGGCGCGGTCGGCGAGGTGCCCAGGCCGCCGGACACGTGCAGCCACGCGCTGTCGTACCGGTGCAGGCCCCACGCGCGGCGGCGGTCGATGCCGCAGTTGGTGACGAGGGTTCCGTAGAACGGCAGGCACAACTGACCGCCGTGGGTGTGGCCCGCCAGCAGCAGTTGGTAGCCGTCGGCGGCGAACCGGTCCAGGTTGGCGGGCTCCGGGGAGTGCAGCAGCCCGATCCGCAGGTCGGCGTCGGGGTCGGCGGGGCCGGCCACCTTGTCGTAGCGGTCCAGCCCGATGTGGGAGTCGTGCACCCCGGCCAGGGCGATGCCGGAACCGGCGGCCTTGAGTGAGCCCTTGCGGTTGTTCAGGTCCAGCCAGCCCGCCGAGGACATCCGCTCGCCCAGCTCACGCCAGGGCAGGTCCGGGACCCGGCGCTTCTTGTAGTCGGCGCGGCTCGTGCGCCACAGGTACCGGGCGGGGTTCTTCAGTTGCGGGGAGAACATGTCGTTGGAGCCGTACACGAACGCGCCGGGCCGGTCCAGGAGCGGGCCCAGGGCGTCGATGAACGGGTCGACGGCGTCCCGGTGCCCCAGGGAGTCGCCGGTGTTGACGACCAGGTCTGGTTCGTGCTCGGCCAGCCCACGGATCCACTCGATGAGCATCCTCCTGCCGGGCGTCAGGTGCGCGTCGGCCAGGTGCAGGACGCGTAGCCGGTCGGCGCCCGGCGGCAGCAGTGGAAGCTCGTACCGGCGCAACCGGAACCAGTTACGCTCGATCACCGACGCGTAGGCCACGCCCGCCACGCCGATCGCCGTTGTGGCGGCGGCCACGCGTCCGATTCCGCGTAGGATCCGCCTGCTGTCCGTACCCATCGGTTCCCTTCCGTCGGCCCGTTCCATGGTCCCAGAACCGCGGGGCGACGCGCGCAAACCGTTGGTGGCCCCGGGACGCTCCGCCGTAGGATCGGGCCATGTCCGAACTCAAAGACCGCCTCAAGAGCGACTTGACCACCGCCATGAAGGCGCGTGACCAGGTCCGCACCGCGACCCTGCGCATGGTGCTCGCCGCCATCTCCACCGAGGAGGCCGCCGGTTCCTCCCAGCGCTCCCTCGGTGACGACGAGATCGTCAAGCTGCTCACCCGCGAGGCCAAGAAGCGCCGTGAGGCCGCCGAGGCGTTCGACAAGGGCGGGCGTGAAGAGCAGGCCGCGGCCGAGCGCGCCGAGAGCGAGGTCATCTCCGACTACCTGCCCGAGCAACTCACCGACGACGAACTCGCCGCGCTGGTCTCCGACGCGGTCGAGGAGACCGGCGCGGAGGGACCGCGGGCGATGGGCCAGGTCATGAAGGTGGTCAACCCGCGTATCGCCGGACGGGCCGAGGGCAAGCGGGTGGCCGCCGAGGTCAAGCGCCAACTGTCCTGACACGCGCGGGGCGCGGGGGCGGCTGCCCGCCGCCTCCGCGCCCCGCCCGCCGTCCTACTCCCTGTCCTCCCGTGTCGTGCCGAGCCCGGCCGGCTGCACCGGGAACCACGTCTCGGGGTCGGAGTCCTCGGAGGCGACCCCGCCGCCGCTGCTCAGGAACACGTTCACCGTGGCGCCCTCGGGCAGCCGGGTGCCCGGGTCGGGGTTGACCGCGGCGACCGAGCCCTCCGGCTCGGGTGAGCGGATCGGGTTCCCGGACACGTTCACCCGGTAGCCGGCCGCCTCCAGGGCGCTGACCGCGGCGGCCTGTTCCATACCCACGACGTCGGGCACCCCGCCGGTGTCGGTGGCCTCGTTGGTCGTCGTGGGCTGCTGGGGCGGCCGTGTGGAGCCGAACTCCGCAGGAGGGCCGGGCAGTGGCTCGACGGGCAGGCCCTCGTGGGCGTTCTCCATGGTCTGCTGCCAGATGGGGCCGGGGATCGTCGCCCCGTACACCACCGGGAAGTAGCGGTCGCCGATCTCGATGTTGCGCAGCGGGTACTGTTGGGGTCCGCGCGGGTCGCCGACGAAGACCGCGCTGGCCATGTGCCTGGTGAATCCGGCGAACCAGGCCGCGGCCGAACCGTCGGTGGTGCCGGTCTTGGCGGCCGCGGGATGGCTGATGGGCACGTTGGTGGTGGTGCCGCCGTTGAAGGTCTGCGACAGGATGTAGGCCACCCCGTCGGCCACGCTCTGGTCCAGACGCCGCTCGCACTCGGGTGCGAACTCAAGCGTCGCGTCCGCCTGGTGGTCGACGATCTGGGTGATGGCCTGCGGCTCGCAGTACATTCCGCCGGAGGCGAAGGTGGCGTAGGCGTTGGACACCCGGAGCGGGGAGACCTCCTCACTGCCCAGCGTGAAGCTGTTGTTGGCCAGGGTGTTGGGGTTCTCCGTGAACCTGGTGCCGTCAGCGCGTTGCAGGCCGAGGGTCTCCGCCATCTGCATCACGTCGCACAGGCCGACCCGTGCCTGCAACTGCGCGAAATAGGTGTTGGAGGAGGCCTTGGCACCGCCGATCATGTTGAGCGTGCCCGCGTTGCTGTCGCCCGCGTTGCTCACGGGCCAGTTCTGGAGCCTGCCGCCGTTGCAGGAGCGCTGGCCGGTCACCGTCAGCGATCCCGGGGCGGAGAAGCTGGTGTTGAACGGCAGCCCCTCGTCGAGGGCGGCGGCCAGCGTGATGGCCTTGAAGGTCGACCCGGCCTGGAAGCCGGTGCTGCCGCCCTGGGAGGCGTCGGTGGTGAAGTTGATGGAGGTCTCGCCGAGGCGGCTCTCGTCGGGGCCGTAGTTGCGGCTCTGCATCATGCCGAGGATGTGGCCGGTCCCCGGTTCGATGACCACCTGTGCGGCGACCTTGCGGGCCTCGTTCTCCCGGGGCACCCACTCGTCGACGGCCTCCTGGCCGGCCTGCTGCGTCTGCGGGTCCAGGGTGGTGTGGATCTCCAGCCCGGCGGTGCGCAGCCAGCGGGCCCGCTCGGTCTCGCTCTCGCCGAACTGTGGATCGGCCTCGATCTCGCGGACGATGTAGTCGCAGAAGAACGGCTGGTCGCTGGGTACGCAGCCGTTGGGGGCCGTGTCCAGGTCGCTCCAGTCCGTCTCGACGGCCTTGGCCTCGTCGGCCTCGGCCCGGGTGATGGCACCGCTGGCGACCATGCGGTCGAGCACCACGTTGCGGCGGTCCTCGGTCTGCTCGGGGAAGAAGCGGGGGTTGTACAGGTAGGGGTAGCGGACCAGGCCCGCGATCGTGGCGGCCTCGTGCAGTTCCAGGTCGCTGGCGGGCTTGTGGAAGAAGTGCTGGGCGGCCGACTCGACCCCGTAGGCGCCGTCGCTGAAGTAGGCGATGTTCAGGTAGCCCTCAAGGATCTCGTCCTTGGTCATCCTCTGTTCCAGGGCCACGGCGTAGCGCAGCTCCCGGATCTTGCGGGCGATGGTCGTCTCACGGGCCTCCTCCAGCTCCTCCTGGGAGGTGGCGGCCTCGATGAGGACGTTCTTCACGTACTGCTGGGTGATGGAGGAGGCGCCCTCGGTGTCGCCCCCCAGGGTGCGGACGGCCGCGCGGAGGGTGCCGCTGAGGTCGATGCCGCCGTGTTCGTAGAAGCTGGCGTCCTCGATGGCGAGGATCGCGTCGACCATGACCGGCGAGACGTCGTCGAGGGCGACGAGTTCCCGGTTCTGGTCGAAGATCTCCGCGATGACGCCGCCCTCGGCGTCGTAGATCGTGGAGCGTTGGGGAGGAGGCGGTGTCTCCAGGTCACTCGGCATATCGAGGAATCCACTGGCGACGTCCCGCGCGGTGATTCCGATGCCGCCGAGTGCCGGCAGGACCAGCAGGGCGACCAGGAGACCCGCTAGGGAGCTGACGACGACGAGTTGGCTGATTCTTTGAAGCAATGTCCCCTGACCCACCCCACCAGACTAAGTGACCACGAGCATCTAAAAACAGTGCAATGTGGAACGGAGCGTGCGTAAGCGTGACGAATCGTCCACTGGGGGAGCGGACGGTTGCCCACAGATCATCTTTTCATGGTTATCGCACTCGAACACGATCACGGACGCGACCTTCACCGTCCGGAGACCTGGGCCGATGGCCCACCGGGCCCTCCGCCATGGTTCGAGCGGGCCATACCGGTGAGACGTCGAGGGGGTCGGTCGGGTTCTGGTGGCGGGGCGTTCGGATCCGTACGTTCGATGAACGGAAGGAGACCGGTTCTCTCAGCGGCCATCCCCCACGGCAGCGGGAGCATACCGCCTTCCGGACACGCTCATGTCACACGAATCCCCAGGCCCGGCGTACGTGTATTGGGAGTAGGCACATGCGGACCGAACAGTGGACCTCCAGAGCACGGTGCAGGGGTATCGACCCCGACGCGCTGTTCGTCCAGGGCGCGGCACAGAACCGCGCCAAGCTCATCTGCGGGGGCTGCCCGGTGCGTACGGAGTGCCTGTCCGACGCGCTAGACAACCGGGTCGAGTTCGGGGTGTGGGGCGGGATGACCGAACGCGAGCGCCGCGCGCTCCTGCGCAAGCACCCCGGGGTCCGGGACTGGGCGGCCGTGCTGGAGGAAGCCCGCCGCGGCGGCTACACCGACCTGGGCCGCTACGTGGGTGACCGCGGGGTCGCCGCCCTCTGAGGGTCAGGCCCGTACGGGGTCGGCCAGCGCGGCGCCGATGGAGCGCAGCCCGTCGAGGTCGTGCACGTCCTCCGCGAGCGCGGCCACCTCCGCCACGGGCAGCCCCGGATGCGCGGACAGCGCCTCCTGGCACAGCCGCCGCTCCCGTGCCCGCAGCCGCACCCGCTCCGCGTGCAGGCGCAGCGCGGCCGCGGCCAGGGTGTGGCCCTCGCCGCCGCCCAGAGCCTCCGCGGCCCGCTCGGCCTCCGCGGCCGACAGGCGCCCGCCGTCGGGAAGGGGATGGACACGGTTGACCACCAGCCCGGCCAGAGGCATCGAGTCGGCGGCCAGGCGGTCGGCGAAGTAGGACGCCTCCCGGAGCGCGTCGGTGTCCGGGGCGGCCACCACCACGAACGCCGCCCCCGGCTCCTGGAGCAGCCTGTAGGTCTGCTCCGCACGCTTCTGGAACCCGCCGAACACCGTGTCGAAGGCGGAGACGAACGACCTCAGGTCGTCGAGGAACCGGGCGCCGACCAGCTTGCCAACCACCGAGGCCACCAGGCCGAACCCCGAACCCAGCACCCGGAACGCGCCCTTGCCCGCCGGGGCACTCAGGAACGTGATCAGCTTGCCGTCGAGGAACCGGCCCAGCCTCTTGGGCGCGTCCAGGAAGTCCAGGGCCGACCGGCTGGGAGGGGTGTCCACCACGATCAGGTCCCAGTCGCCGGACCGGCGGAGCTGGCCCAGCTTCTCCATCGCCATGTACTCCTGTGTGCCGGAGAAGCCGGTGGAGAGCGTCTTGTAGAACGGGTTGTCCAGGATCTGCCGCGCCCGCTCGGGGTCGGCGTGCTCCTCGACGACCTCGTCGAAGGTGCGCTTCATGTCGAGCATCATCGCGTGCATGGTGCCCTGGGCGCCTTCGGCCAGCGGTACCGGGCGCGGTGTCCCGTCCAACGACTCAAGCCCCAGTGACTGGGCCAGACGCCGAGCGGGGTCCACGGTGATCACCACCGCGTGCCGACCGCGTTCCGCGGCGCGCAGCCCCAGGGCCGCGGAGGTCGTGGTCTTGCCGACACCGCCCGCCCCGCAGCACACCACGATCCGGGTACGAGGGTCGTCGATGATCGCGTCCACGTCCAGACGGGCCGGGCCCGCCCCTGCCTCAGCGCTCATCGCACCATCCCCTGGCTCTTCAGAGCGTCCGCCAGCCGCTCCAGGGCGGGCCGGTCCACCCCGCCCTCCACGTACGGCAGGTCCACCATCGGCCGGCCGACGGCGGCCAGGTCCTCCCGGGTCCGCCGCTCCAGACCCGTCCGGAGCGCGTGCGCGCGCACCTCACCGGACAGAGCCGCGGCGAGACCGGGCGCGTCGGCCAGCCCGGCCGCGGCCAGCCCGGGGACGAGCGCGGCCCCGTCGAAGCCCCCGTCCGCGGCGGCGGCCAGGTCCTCCTCTCCCAGCAGGGGCGGTCGCACCATGTTCACGAGTACCGATCCCGCGTGCAGCCCCAGCCCCTCGATCTCGGCGATCCCGTCCTTGCACTCCTGCACGGGCATCTCCTCCAACAGGGCCACGAAGTGCACCAGCGTCCGCTCCGAGCGGATGACGTCCATGACCTTGTCCGCGTGGCTCCGGACGGGACCCACCCGGGCCAGCCCGGCCACCTCGGAGTTGACGTTGAGGAAGGGGCCGATGCGGCCGGTGGGCGGGGCGTCCATGACCACCGCGTCGTAGTGGAACGGGGCGGAGGCGTCGCCCGTTCCCCGGCGGCCCCCCGCGCGACGGCGTGTCGCCTCGGTGGCCTTCCCGGTGAGCAGGACGTCGCGCAGGCCGGGGGCGATCGTGGTCGCGAAGTCGACGACGCCCATCCTGGTCAGGGTCCGTCCCGCGCGTCCCAGCCCGTAGAACATCGCCAGGTACTCCAGGAGCGCGGCCTCGGCGTCGGCCGCCAGGACGCACACGCGGCCGCCTCTGGGGAGGACGATGAGCTCGCGCTCCTCGGGGGGCAGGGGAGGCCGGTCCAGGAGGCCGGCGATCCCCTGCCGCCCCTCGACCTCCACGAGGAGCACCCGGCCCCCCTCCGCGGCCAGGGCCAGGGCGAGCGCCGTCGCCGCCGTGGTCTTGCCCGTCCCGCCCTTGCCCGTGACGATGTGCAATCGTGCGCGGGTCCCCCGTCCGAACTCAGCCTCGCTCACGCCACGGAGTCTACGTGCGTGCGCGCGTGCCGGTCGGGGACACGGGCCGCGCCGGTGGGCGCACGGGGTGAGTAAGGTGGCGGCGTTGACGTTCGGCCCGGTCGTCTCGGCGGGTCGCGGTTTCCGATGGGGGAGTTGCACATGAGCAAGTGGGAGTACCAGACGGTGGCTCTGCTGTCGCACGCCACCAAGCAGATCCTGGACAACTGGGGGGCGGACGGGTGGGAGCTCGTCAGCGTCGTGCCCGCGCCGCTCCCGGAGGGCACCGACCCGCGCAACCAGCAGTACGTGGCCTACATGAAGCGGGAGCTCTGATGGCCGCCACTCCGGAGGAGCGCATCGCCGACCTGGGACTGACGATCCCCGAGGTGGTGCCCCCGGTGGCCTCGTACGCGCCGACGGTGCGCTCCGGCGACCACGTGTACGTGGCGGGCCAACTGCCCTTCGTGGACGGTGCGCTGCCCGTCACGGGCAGGGTCGGCGGCGGCGTCACGGCCGAGGTCGCCCGGGACATGGCCGCCCGGTGCGCGCTCAACGGCATCGCCGCGGTGCGCGCCGAGATCGGCGACCTGTCGAAGGTGGTGCGGGTGGTGAAGCTGACCGGTTTCGTGGCCAGCACCCCCGACTTCACCGGGCAGCCCGGTGTGATCAACGGGGCCAGCGACCTGATCGGCCGTGTCTTCGGTGACGCCGGTGTCCACGCGCGCAGCGCCGTCGGCGCGGTGTCCCTGCCGTTGGACGCGCCGGTCGAGGTCGAGATGATCGTCGAGGTCCGCTGACCGGTCGTCCGACGAACCGGGTCCGCGGCGCGACCGTCCGGAGCAGGAGGGCAGGATGTCCGTCGAACAGGCGCCGCGGGGCGCCCCCGAAGCCAGGCCCGCGGCCACGGTGATGCTGCTCCGCTCCGCGGAGCGCGAGGGCGGGGCGGGCCTGGAGGTCCTGCTCATGCGCCGGGTGCGCTCCATGGGGTTCGCGCCGGGGGCCCACGTCTTCCCCGGAGGCGGGGTCGACGAGCGCGACGCCGACGGGGACCTGCCGTGGACGGGGCCCTCCCCGCGGGAGTGGGCCGGGACCCTGGGCACGGACGTGCGCACCGCCCGGGCGCTCGTGTGCGCGGCGGTCCGCGAGACGTTCGAGGAGACCGGCGTCCTGCTCGCCGACAGGCCCGGACGGGCCGAGGGGGAGCCGATCACCCTCGACACCTCCACCGAGGAGTGGGAGCGGGACCGGCTGGGGCTGATCGACCGCTCCCGCTCCTTCACGGAGGTGCTCGCGCGGCGCGGCCTGGTGCTGCGGTCGGAGTGGCTGCGCGCCTGGTCCCGCTGGATCACCCCCAGGACGGAGCCCAAGCGCTTCGACACCTGGTTCTTCGTCGCCGAACCGCCACCCGGCCAGGTGCCCCGCGACGTGGGCGGGGAGGCCGATGCCATCCGTTGGACCGACCCCGCGGCCGTCCCCGCCGCGTGGGAGGCGGGGCGGCTGCCGATGCTGCCGCCCACCCTGTTCTCGTGCGCCCAGTTGGCCGCCTGTCGCACCCTGGCAGGTGTACGCCGCGTTCAACGGGATATCGTCCCTTTTGAACCGGATGTTCGGGAGATTGACGGCCACCTCTGGGTCGTGGCCCCGGACGGGTCCCGCTATCCCCTGCCCCGACCGAAGAAGACCTCCTGAGGGACCCCGCGCCACGGCGCCCACACGGTCCGGTTCGGCCCCGGCGAGTGAGCGAGGTGCGATGAGGATCGACGGTTCCGGAACACTGCGCGCGAGCTGCGTGCTCTGCCCCAACCCCGGCCCGATGACGTTGGAGGGGACCAACACCTGGCTCCTGCGGGAGCCGGGGGCGCGCGGCGTCGTGGTCGTGGACCCCGGCCCGCACGAGGAGCGCCACCTGGAGCGCGTGGCGCGCATGGTGCAGGAGCAGGGCGCCCAGGTGGTCATGTCCCTGGTGACCCACCGGCACGACGACCACACCGGGGGGAGCCGCTACTTCTCGGAGCTGACCGGCGCCCCGGTCCACGCCGTCGACCCGCGGATGCGGGTGGGCGGATCCGGTTTGGAGGACGGGGAGGTGATTTCCGTGGACGGCCTGGAGCTGCGGGTGATCGCCACGCCGGGGCACACCGACGACTCCGTGTGCCTGTTGCTGGAGTCCGACGACACCCTTCTGACCGGTGACACCGTCCTCGGCCACGGGACGCCGGTGATCGACGGCGACGACGGCCTGGCCCCCTACATGGACTCGTTGTACCGGCTGCGGGACCTCGTGCGCGAGTACCGGGTGCGGACGCTGCTGCCCGGGCACGGTCCGATCCTCTCCTCCCCGGACGCGGTGCTCAGCTCCTACATCGACCACCGGGAGTCGCGACTGGAGCAGGTGCGGGCCGCTCTGAGATCGGGGGCGGCCAGTACCGAGGAGATCGTCGACAAGGTCTACCCGGACATCTCCGAGAAGATCCGTCTGGCCGCGCACTCGTCCGTGCGCGCCCAGCTGCGCTACCTCGAACAGCACGGTGAGCTCTCGGAGGAGGTCGAGGTCTGATCGGCGGGCGGCCCCGGACAGCGCTGTGGCCGCCTACCCCGAGGAGGCGGCGGCCACAAGGCGACGCGGTCCTGACCTGTCAGGCCAATGCGCCTAGGAGCTGTTTTTTGAACGCGGTGCCGCACCGCAGGGGGTTGCGAGGGCGCCCACGGGGCTGGCGGAGGTGCCGGAGGCGGGTTCGCGAGGAACGGGTGAACACGCCGTAGGCGCCGAAGGTTCCCGTTCTCCGGGCGCCCGAGCACGGACCGAAGCGGAGCGGAGGTTCAAAGAACACAGCCTAGCGGGCGCGGCGGCGCATGCGCTCGACGTCGAGCAGGACCACGGCCTTGGCCTCGATGCGCAGCCAGCCGCGCAGGGCGAATTCGGCCAGGGCCTTGTTCACCGTCTCACGGGAGGCACCGACCAGTTGGGCGAGCTCCTCCTGGGTGAGGTCGTGGTGGACGTGCAGGCCGTCGTCGCTCTCCTTGCCGAACTTGTCGGCGAGTTCCAGCAGGGCCTTGGCCACGCGCCCGGGCACGTCGGTGAAGACCAGGTCGGCCATCACGTCGTTGGTGCGGCGCAGCCGCTCGGCCAGGGCCTTGAGCAACTGGAGGGAGACGTGCGGGCGGCTGGACAGGAACGGGCGCAGGTCGTCGTGGCCCAGGCCTGCCAGTACGGAGTCGGTGACCGCGACGACGCTCGCCGTGCGCGGGCGCGGGTCGAACAGCGACAGCTCACCGAACATCTCGCTCGGGCCGAGCACGCTGAGCAGGTTCTCGCGGCCGTCCACCGCGGTGCGGGTGAGCTTCACCTTTCCGCTGAGGATCACGTAGAGGCGGTCGCCCTCGTCGCCCTCCCCGAACAGGGTCTGCCCGCGGCCGAGGCGTACTTCGTTGACCGAGGAGCGGAGCGCGGCCGTGTCCTCCTCACCCAGCGCCTCGAACAGAGGAGCCTTCCGTAGAACCTCGTTGATCTCGTCCACTACTCGTCCTCCCAAAAACCCGACCGCCAACAGTGTGACGTATATCGCACCCGGTCGTGAAACCAGGTCGTTGCCTCGGCTTGTCCGCCGGGAGATCGCACGCTCACAACAGCCGACGTCAGCCCATGCGATCTTAGTCGGAATCGGTCCGCATTCCGGGCGCCCCCCGCCGCTTTGCGGGCATCGGTGGCATAATCCCGGTCCTCGAAAGCCCCATGCCCCGCTCACCCGGACGCACTCTCCCCCTTCCCCGAGCGCCGGTACGGGGTGCTCGGGGCGCCTATCCTGTGACGATGCCCCGTGAGACACCAGACGGCAGTGCGGTACCGGTCACACCGACCGGGGAGAGCCGGCTCGCACTGGTCCGCCGTGCCCGCAAGATGTACCGGGAGCTCGTCGAGCTGTATCCGGACGCGCACTGCGAACTGAACTTCACGACCCCCCTGGAGCTGCTGGTCGCGACGATCCTGTCCGCCCAGTGCACGGACAAGCGGGTCAACCAGGTCACCCCCGCGCTCTTCGCGCGTTATCCCGGTGCCGAAGCCTACGCGTCGGCCCGGCGCGAGGAACTGGAGGAGATGGTCCGTTCGACCGGCTTCTTCAGGTCCAAGGCCGGCAACCTCATCGGGTTGGGTCAGGCCCTGTGCGAGAAGCACGGCGGCGAGGTTCCTGGAAACCTCTCCGACCTGGTCAAACTACCGGGTGTTGGGCGTAAGACGGCAAACGTACTGCTTGGTAATGCCTTTGATGTGCCCGGAATCACGGTTGACACCCATTTCGGGCGTCTTGTCCGACGTTTCGGGTGGACCGGGGAACAGGACCCGGTGAAGGTCGAACACGAGATCGCCGAACTCTTCCCGCCCAAGGACTGGACGATGCTCTCGCACCGCGTCGTGTGGCACGGGCGCAGGGTCTGCCACGCCCGCAGGCCCGCCTGCGGGGCATGCGGCCTCGCCCGGTGGTGCCCGTCCTTCGGGGAGGGGCCCACCGACGAGGCCACCGCCGTGAAGCTTCTGCGTATGCGTTCGTTCGCCTGAGATTTCGGGGCGACCGCCACGGGGGGACGCCGCGGGTTTGTACCCTGGTCAAGTGAGTGGGTACACACTCACCGTCCCCGGACGGGTTCGGTCACGCCCCGTCCACACAACCGGTGTGACGACCCCCAGGGCAGGTTTCCTTCATGAACTCGACACCGGGCTGGCTCACCGCTCTCGCTGAGTCGGCCAGGACGATGCCCGTCCCCCGCCGTATGCGCCCTCCGGAGACCGGAGGGCGCGAGTCGGCCGTACTCATCCTCTTCGGTGAGGGGGAGTCGGGGCCGGACCTGCTCCTCATCCAGCGCAACGAGGGTCTGCGCAGACACCCCGGGCAGCCCGCCTTCCCCGGCGGCCGCATCGAGCCCACCGACGCCTCACCCGAGGCGGCGGCGCTGCGCGAGGCGGCGGAGGAGACCGGTGCCGAGCCGGACGGGATCGACGTGGTCGGCCGCCTCCCAGAGCTGTACCTGCCCTTCAGCGACTTCCGCGTCATGCCCGTCCTGGGATGGTGGCGCAGACCGAGCGACGTGCGCCCCGTCGACATCGGCGAGGTCGCCGCGGTCTCCAGGGTGCCCGTCGCCGACCTCGCCGACCCCGGTAACCGGGTCCAGGTCCGCTACGGCGGCGATGGCGCGTGGGGCCCCGGCTTCCGGGTCGACGGCATGCTCGTGTGGGGTTTCACCGGCGCGGTCGTCGACGCCCTCCTCGGTCTGGGCGGATGGGAACTTCCCTGGCACCGGGAGGGTCTCACTGACGTGTTCGAAGCCACCCCGCACGGTCTCCGCCCGGTCGGGTGACGCTCTTGGAGGCCACCGTGCTCGACGTGATCCTGATGGTCCTGTTGCTGGTGTTCGCTGTGATCGGCTACAGGCAGGGGCTCATCGTCGGCGTCTTCAGCTTCGCGGGGTTCGTCGGCGGCGGTGTCCTCGCCGCACTGACCGCTCCCGGCCACATCCAGGAGTGGGTGGCCGACCCCGGGCGCCAGGCGCTGCTGGCGATCGCGGTGGTGTTCCTGGCGGCAGCCCTGGGCCAGTTCCTGCTCTCCTATCTGGGCACGCTGGTCCGCAACCGGGTCACCTGGGACTCGGCGCGCGTCCTGGACGCCCTCGGCGGCGCGGTCGTCAGCGGGGTCTCGGTCCTGCTCGTGGCATGGTTCATCGGCAGCACCGTGGCCAACTCGGCGCTGCCCTTCATCGCCGGCCAGGTCCAGGACTCCCGCATCCTGCAGTCGGTGGACGCCGTGATGCCCGAGGCGGCGCACAGCGGGTTCACGACCTTTCGGGGGATCGTGGACCAGAGCGACTTCCCCCAGGTGTTCAGCGGGCTGGGGACCGGAGAACTGGCGGAGGTGGAGCCGCCCGACCCCGAGGTTCTCACCACCCCCGAGCTCATCGAGGCCAGCCACAGCGTGGTCAAGGTCCTGGGAACCGCACCGGAGTGCCAGCGGCGGGTGGAGGGGACCGGGTTCGCCTACGGTGACGACCGGATCATGACCAACGCCCACGTGGTCGCCGGGGTCACCCGGGACCTTCGGGTGGTCACCCGGGACGGGCACCAGTTGGAGGCGACCCTGGTGCTGTTCGACCCGCAGCAGGACCTGGCCGTTCTCGACGTCCCCGGGCTGGAACTGACACCGCTGGAGTTCAACGGAGAGGCCGATGAGGGCGCCGACGCCGTCGTGGCCGGGTTTCCCCGCAACAGCGGCTTCACGGCCGTTCCAGCGCGTGTGAGGGCCCGCCAGACGGCCCAGGGGCCAGACTTCTACCACTCGCAGCAGGTGAGCCGGGAGATCTACCAGGTGCGGGCGGTCGTGCGGCCGGGCAACTCCGGCGGGCCGCTGCTGGCCCCCGACGGCACGGTGTACGGGGTGGTGTTCGCGGCGGCCACGAACGAGGACGAGACCGGCTACGTGCTCACCGCGGACGAGGTCGCGACCAACGCCGGAGCGGGACTGACGGCGACGGCGGAGGTGTCGTCGCAGGTCTGTGATTGACCGTGCTTACGGTCCCTCGCAGGCCCGCCCGTCGCCCACCACCACCCTCAACGGACGGCCTCCGGCCGCAGTTCTGCCCGCCC
>NZ_JBHMIV010000029.1:0-62812 GCF_048060475.1 Nocardiopsis sp. LOL_012
GGCGAGAGGTAGACCTTCTCGCCGCCGACGGAGAACTCGGTCACGTCGGTGACCCACTTGCCCAGTGAGTACACGGTCAGGTCGAGGTCGCCGGGGCCCGAGCGCACGTGGTCGGGACGGGTGCGGAAGACGTACTGCTCGAAGGCGCGCAGGCCGATGACGTACTCGGGCGGCTCGACGCAGATCCCCATCTCGTCGCGGTCGCCCTGGCCGTCCAGAGCCAGGCCGTGGACCGAGGAGCCGACCCGGCAGCGCAGCACGGTGCCGTTCTCGGCGATCCGCGCGAATTCCGCGCTGGAATGCTTCACGCCCTGCCTCCACTGCCCCGCCGGTGCGGCGGGCGCCCGTCGTGCCCCGCCCTGTGCGGCGTGAGCGTATCGTGTCCCGTATCGCCGCAACCAACGGGTTTTCCGCTTCTGGGCAACTTGCTCCGGTAGCCTCGGGAGGCGTTGAATGTTCCCGGGCCCCGAAGCATCGCGGTGCTCACACCACGAATGGAGAAAGTGCAGAGCGTGCCTCCCGAGAACCCCAAGATCGACACCTCCGTTCCGCACAACGCCCGTATCTGGAACTACTGGCTGGGCGGCAAGGACAACTACCCCGTGGACCGGGAGATGGGCGAGCAGATCCGCTCGTTCTTCCCCGAGATCGTGGACAACGCCGTCGCCGACCGCCGCTTTCTGGAGCGCGCGGTGACCCACCTGGTCGAGAGGGAGGGGATCCGGCAGTTCCTCGACATCGGTACCGGCCTGCCCACCCACAACAACACCCACGAGGTGGCACAGTCGCTGGCCCCGGAGGCCCGGGTGGTCTACGTCGACAACGACCCGCTCGTGCTCACCCACGCGCGCGCCCTGCTGACGAGCGGTGAGAAGGGGGCCACCGACTACGTCGACGCCGACCTGCGCGACCCGGAGACCATCCTGTCCGCGGCGGCCGGGATCCTGGACCTGTCCCAGCCCGTGGGGCTGATGCTGCTCGGCGTGGTCAACTTCGTCGACGACGACGCCGAGGTCCGGTCGATCCTGGACCGGCTTCTGGACGCGTTGGCCCCGGGCAGCTTCCTGGTGGTGTCCCACCCGGTCGAGGACGTCGACGCCGACCGCGCCCACCAGGTGGCCGCGGCGTGGAACGAGCGCGGGACGCCCAAACTGACGGTGCGCTCGGCCGCCCAGGTCGAGTCGCTCTTCGACGGTCTGGAACTGCTGGAGCCCGGCGTGGTGTCGTGCTCGCTGTGGCGGGTGGCTCCGGCCGAGGTGGGGGAGGTCGTCCCGGTGGCGGAGTACTGCGGTGTCGGCCGCAAGCCCCTGCGGACATAGCTGTGGCCCGCGTCCCCCAACGCGGGCCACAGCCGACGCGGCCAGGGTGCACTGAGTGCGGTCCGGCCGCTGGGAAGGCGGGTGCGGCTGTGAAAGACGTGTCGGTAACCCCCATTGCCGAACACGAACGCGCGCACCCGCGCATGGTTTGTGTGGAGCGCCCCAAGGGTGAAGACGGGTGGAACGGGGTCTGTCGGGAGTTCTTGTCGGGCGCTTCACCTGTGAGAACGCTTCGCCTATGAGTGGTGTTCCCGGTGGCGCGGCCGATTCTCGGTGAGGTGGGTAATAATCGCGTGCGTTCCAGGTCATGGGAGTTCTAGGATCCCCCGGACTCGTGTGAACGGAAGGTGCACCATGCCCGAGGCGACGACCTTGTGGCGGCCCACGGGGCCGGAGGAGCTGGCGCTGCTCAGGGACTCCGGGTGGAGAGCGTGGCCGCCGTGCCTGCCGGAACAGCCGATCTTCTACCCGGTGCTCAACGAGGACTATGCCGTCCGTATCGCCCGGGACTGGAACCTGCCCCGCGACGGTGGGGGCCACGTCACCCGCTTCCGGGTGGAGGCGGACTTCGCCGCGCGCTACCCGGTACGCCGGGTCGGCGGCCGCACGATCCTGGAACTGTGGGTCCCAGCGGAGGAACTGGCCGAGTTCAACGCCCACATCGCGGGCAGGATCGAGCTGGTGCGTTCGTTCCTGCCCGGGTGAACCGGGGCCCGGGGCGTTTCCGGGCCCCGGGCCGGCTACCGGGGCGGGGAGGGTTCGGCCGGTTCGGGGGGCGGTCCGCCCAGGGCGGCGATGACCTCGCCGAGGGCGTCGGCGAGTACGACGGGTTCGCGGTCGGTGTGCTCGTGGGTGTCCTGGCGCTGGTGGGGTACGCGCCGGCGGGGGTCGAGCGTGGTGGCCATGGGGTGTCGGGCCGCCGTCGGGTGGTCGGCGCCCCTCCTCCTTCGTGTGCGTTCTCAACCGCGTTCGGCCGCTATGACTCGGGGTGACCGTAGCGGTGCCCACTTATCAGCAATAGCACGCCGGTATGACGTCCAGTGGATACACAGCGTGCCTGTGGATGAACGCGGGCCCTCGTGCGACCCTCATCCGGCGGGGGAATGCGCCGGTGCGTGCTGTTGTTCCGCGTGATAGTTTCGCAAGAAACTACTTCTTTGGAAACTAGCCTGAGGGGCGGCCATGCAGTTCGGAATCTTCTCGGTGAGCGACGTGACCACCGATCCCACCACCGGGCGCACACCGACGGAGGCCGAGCGCGTCAAGGCGATGGTGGCCATCGCGCTCAAGGCCGAGGAGGTCGGCCTGGACGTCTTCGCCAGCGGCGAGCACCACAACCCGCCGTTCGTGGCCTCCTCTCCGACCACGATGCTCGGCTACATCGCCGCACGCACGGAGCGGCTCGTCCTGTCCACGGCGACCACACTGATCACCACCAACGACCCGGTCAAGATCGCCGAGGACTTCGCGATGCTCCAGCACCTGGCCGACGGCCGGGTCGACCTGATGATGGGCCGCGGCAACACCGGACCCGTCTACCCCTGGTTCGGACAGGACATCCGCCAGGGCATCCCGCTGGCGCTGGAGAACTACCACCTGCTCCACCGCCTCTGGCGGGAGGACGTCGTGGACTGGGAGGGCAAGTTCCGCACCCCGCTCCAGGGGTTCACCTCCACCCCGCGCCCGCTGGACGGCGTGCCCCCGTTCGTGTGGCACGGATCCATCCGCAGCCCGGAGATCGCCGAGCAGGCCGCCTACTACGGGGACGGCTTCTTCCACAACAACATCTTCTGGCCCGCCACCCACACCAGGAAGCTCATCTCGCTCTACCGCCGCCGGTTCGAGTACTACGGCCACGGCAAGGCGGACCAGGCCTACGTCGGCCTGGGCGGTCAGGTCTTCATGCGCAAGAACTCCCAGGACGCGGTCAAGGAGTTCCGGCCCTACTTCGACCACGCCCCGGTCTACGGCGGCGGACCCTCCCTGGAGGAGTTCACCCGTGAGACACCGCTCACGGTGGGCAGCCCCCAGGAGGTCATCGACCGTACCCTGACCTTCCGGGAGCAGTTCGGCGACTACCAGCGCCAGCTCTTCCTGATGGACCACGCCGGACTGCCCCTCAAGACCGTCCTGGAGCAGTTGGACATCCTCGGAGAGGAGGTCGTCCCGGTGCTGCGCAAGGAGTTCGCCGCTAGGAGGCCCGCACACGTGCCCGACGCGCCCACCCATGCATCGCTGCTGGCCGCGAAGGGCGCCGACGAGGAGGCCGTGTCATGACCGAGGTTCGTAGGATCGTCGCCGTCTCGGCGGGGCTGAGCACCCCGTCCTCGACCCGGCTGCTCGCCGACCGGCTCACCGGGGCCGCCGAGCGCGCCCTGGACGAGCGGGGCCTGAAGGCCGACGCGCGCGTGGTGGAACTGCGCGAGGTGGCCCACGACATCGTGAACGCCATGCTCACGCGGGTTCCCACCGGCGGTCTGCCCGCGGTCCTGGACGACGTGGCCGCCGCCGACGGCGTCATCGCCGTCACCCCGGTCTTCAACGCTTCCTACAGCGGTCTGTTCAAGGCGTTCTTCGATGTCGTCGAACCCGGGTCCCTGGACGGGACCCCGGTGCTGGTCGGCGCCACCGGAGGCAGCCCGCGCCACTCGCTGGTGCTGGAGCACGCGCTGCGGCCGCTGTTCTCCCACACCAGGTCCGTGGTCGTGCCCACGGGCGTGTACGCGGCCTCGGCGGACTGGGGAGCCGACGGCGCGGGCGCCCGCGAGCTCGACGACCGTATCGGGCGGGCCGCCCGCCAGTTGGCCCTGCTGGCCGCCGACCACGCCTCCGAGGACCGGGGCCCCTGCGCGGACCCGGTCGACTTCGCCGACCTCATGGACGGCCTGGGCAGGTGAGGCCGGTCCCGCCCGGGGCGGGCGGGACCGGAGTGTCGGCTGTGGCCCGCGAGGGGGCGGGAGGCCCTGTGCCGCAGGGGAAGCGGGGCCGAGACTTTCGGTGAACTTTCGGCCCTAGGGGGTGTTCCCATGGGTACGGTCTGTGGTTACGCTCCTGGGAGCGCTCCCGCATGAGCTGGATCACATGCGGAGGGCGCGAGTGTCCAGTCACCTACCCATCCCCTTCCCACCCCCTCGCCTGGGAGCGCTCCCAAGAGGACGCTCCCAGGCTCCGAGCCGCAGGTCACAGCGTGGTGCCCGGCTCCCCTCAGATACCCGCACTCCGACCCCGCCGCCCTTCCCCTCGGAGAGAGGCCCGCTTGTTCCCTCGGGCTCGGGCGGCGGCAGAGGAGAACCTGTCCGAGGAGGACACGTGATCACCCCCCGCCCCGATCCGCACCGCACGCGTTGGCGCAGATCCGCCTCCGCTCTCCTGAGCGCGGCGTTCCTCGCCGCGCTGCTCCCGTCCGCCCCCGCGCAGGCCGCCCCGGTCTGCTCCGTCGACTACCAGACCAACGACTGGGGAACCGGCTTCACCGCCCAGGTCTCGGTCACCAACGAGTCCGACCCCCTCACCGAGTGGGACCTGGGCTGGGAGTTCTCCGGCGATCAGCAGATCACCAACTCCTGGAACGCCGAGGTCACCCAGGACGGCGCCGCCGTGAGCGCGCAGGGACCGTCCTGGGCCCCCGGCCTGGCCGCGGGCCAGACCGCGACGTTCGGCTTCCAGGCCTCCTACAGCGGCGACAACCCCGCCCCCACGGACTTCACCCTCAACGGTGTGGACTGCGCGGGCGACGACGAGCCCGATCCCGAGGACCCGGCCCTGACCGTGGCCCCCGACTCGATCACCCTGGAGCCCGGCGGCGAGGCGTCCTTCGACGTCGCACTGTCGCAGGCCCCCGACGCCGACGTCGCCGTCAGCGTGGAGCGCACCTCCGGCAGCCAGGCGCTGTCGGTGTCCTCGGGCGCCGCGCTGACCTTCGGCGAGAGCGACTGGGACACCCCCCAGGAGGTGACCGTCGCCTCCTCCGGTGACGGGTCGGGGGACCCCGCCCAGGCCGAGTTCACCGTCTCCGCCGAGGGCTACGACCCCGTGGTCGTCACCGCCCGCGAGCTGACGGGCCCCGCCAACCCCTACGAGGAGGAGTTCCTCACCCAGTACGAGAAGATCAAGGACCCCGCCAGCGGCTACTTCCGCGACTTCGGCGGGCTCCTCGTGCCCTACCACTCGGTGGAGACCCTGATCGTGGAGGCGCCCGACCACGGCCACGCCACCACCTCCGAGGCCTACAGCTACTATCTGTGGCTGGAGGCGACCTACGGCAGGATCACCGGTGACTGGGCGCCCTTCAACTCCGCATGGGAGTCCATGGAGGCGTTCATCATCCCGGGGACGGCCG
Source organism: Nocardiopsis sp. LOL_012 (assembly GCF_048060475.1). NCBI lineage: Bacteria > Bacillati > Actinomycetota > Actinomycetes > Streptosporangiales > Nocardiopsidaceae > Nocardiopsis > Nocardiopsis sp. LOL_012. Next base: position 5,659 of record NZ_JBHMIV010000029.1, read on the forward strand.
ACCAGCCCACGAACGGCTCCTACGACGCCTCGGACCCGGCCACCTACATCCCCGAATCGCTCGACCCCAGCGACTACCCCATGGCCCTGGACGACGGGGCCGCCGCCGGATCCGACCCGCTCGCCCAGGAGCTGAGCAGCACCTACGGCACCGACGAGGTCTACGGCATGCACTGGCTGCTGGACGTGGACAACACCTACGGCTACGGCTTCTGCGGTGACGGCACCGACGACGCCCCCGCCTACATCAACACCTTCCAGCGCGGCTCCAACGAGTCGGTCTGGGAGACCGTGCCGCACCCCTCGTGCGAGACCTTCGCACACGGCGGGGAGAACGGGTTCCTCGACCTGTTCACCGACGACGACGCCTACTCCGAGCAGTGGCGCTACACCAACGCCCCCGACGCCGACGCGCGGGCCGTGCAGGTGGCCTACCTGGCGCACCAGTGGGCCTCGGAGCAGGGCAACGAGGGCGCCATCGCCGAGAACGTCGCCAACGCGGCGATGATGGGCGACTACCTGCGCTACGCCATGTTCGACAAGTACTTCAAGGAGATCGGCGACTGCGTGGGGGCCCAGGCCTGCCCGCCCGGATCGGGCAAGGACTCCGCGCACTACCTGATGGCCTGGTACTACTCCTGGGGCGGTGCCTCGGAGAGCGCCCAGTACCCCTGGGCCTGGCGCATCGGCGGCTCCTCCGCGCACCAGGGCTACCAGAACGTGATGGCGGCTTACGCGCTCTCGGAGGTGGCCGCGCTCCAGCCGGAGTCGGCGACCGGGGCGGAGGACTGGGACACCAGCCTCGACCGACAGTTGGAGTTCCTGGAGTGGCTCCAGTCCTCCGACGGCGGTATCGCGGGTGGCGCGACCAACAGTTGGGAGGGCACCTACGCCCAGCCGCCCTCGGACACGCCCACCTTCTACGGCATGTTCTACGACGAGAAGCCCGTCTGGCACGACCCGCCGTCCAACCGCTGGTTCGGCTTCCAGGTCTGGGACATGGAGCGGGTGGCCGAGTACCACCGCATCACCGGTGACGAGCGCGCCGCCGGGATCCTGGACGACTGGATCCCGTGGGCGATCGCCAACACCACGGTCGGGGAGGACGGCGAGTTCGCCATCCCCGCCGACATGGAGTGGACCGGCAGCCCCGACACCTGGACGGGCCAGAGCACGGGCAACCCCGGCCTGAGCGTCGAGGTCGTCTCGCACGGCCAGGACGTCGGCATCGCCGCGGGGCTGGCCAAGACCCTCATGCACTACTCCGCGGCCACCGGCCACGCCGAGTCCCGCGAGGTGGCCGAGGGCCTGCTCGATGCGCTCCTGGCCCACCAGGACGACCTGGGCGTCGCCGTTCCCGAGACGCGGTCCGACTACGAGCGCTTCGACGACCCCTTCGACTCCCCCGACGGCGGCCTCTACGTCCCCGAGGGATGGACCGGCCAGATGCCCAACGGGGACGCGATCGACTCCGACTCCACGTTCCTGTCCATCCGCTCCTTCTACGAGGACGACCCGAACTGGCCTCGGGTCCAGGAGTACCTGGACGGTGGTCCGGCTCCCGAGTTCACCTACCACCGCTTCTGGGCGCAGGTGGACGTGGCCACGGCCCTGGCCACCCACGGTGAGCTGTTCGGCGACGGCTCCTGACCGTCCGTGGCCGCACGCGGGGCGGGTGCTCTCCGGGCGCCCGCCCCTACCCCCCAGCGAAGGAGAGAAGGACCATGCCATCGACCGAGGGGCGCAGAGCGCCCCGGGGCCGGGCCGCCGCGGCGGCCGTCCTGGCCGCAGGCCTGCTCACGGGCGGCCTGACGGCCGCCGCTCACGCCCAAGACGACAGCGCGCTCCCGGCCCGGGACGCGGCCCTCGCCGAAGCCGCCGCACTCCGGCAGTTGGCCGACGAGCAGGGCCTGCGCATGGGCGCCGCGGTGGGCGCGCGGCACCTGGACCAGCCGGACTACGCGCGGACCGCGGCGGAGGAGTTCAACTCGGTCACCCACGAGAACTCCCTCAAGTGGGAGACCGTCCAAGCGCAACCCGGGCAGTTCGACTGGAGCGGTGCCGACCGCATCGTGGCGTTCGCCCGGAGCAACGACCAGATGGTCCACGGCCACACGCTGGTCTGGCACAGCCAGTTGCCGTCCTGGGTGGCTGACGGCGACTTCACCGGGGACGAGTTGCTGGAGGTCATGGACACCCACATCACCACCACGGTGGGACGCTACCGGGACGACATCGACACCTGGGACGTGGTCAACGAGCCCATCGGCGACGACGCCCGGTTCCGCGACTCGGTCTTCCACCGGACCCTGGGCGAGGACTACATCGCCGAGGCCTTCCGGATGGCCGACCGCGCCGACCCCGACGCACGCCTGTTCATCAACGACTACAACATCGACGGGATCAACGCCAAGAGCGACGCCTACTACGCCCTGGTCCAGGACCTGTTGGCCCGGGGAGTGCCCATCGACGGGATCGGCTTCCAAGGACACCTCATCTCGGGGCAGGTCCCCTCCGACATCCAGCAGAACATCCAGCGGTTCGTCGACCTGGGCCTGGAGGTGATGATCACCGAACTGGACATCCGGGTCCAACTGCCGGCCACCCAGCAGAAACTGGAGCAGCAGGCCGACGACTACACGCGGGTGGCCGAGGCCTGCTACGCGGTCGAGGGGTGCTCCGGTGTGACCGTGTGGGGTGTCACCGACGCCCACTCCTGGGTTCCCGACGTCTTCGAGGGCCAGGGGGCCGCACTGCCGATCGACGGCGGCTACCAGCCCAAGCCCGCCTACTGGTCCCTCCACGAGGCGCTGGGCGGCGACCCCGGCCCGGACCCGACGGACCCCCCGCCCTCCGGGGAGTGCGAGGCCGAGTACACCGTCACCAACCAGTGGCAGGGCGGCTTCCAGGCACAGGTGACCGTCACCGCCGGAACGGATCTCACCGGGTGGACCGTCGGGTGGACCTTCGGGAGCGGCGAGAGCGTCGCGCACGCCTGGAACGCCTCGGTGACCGGTGACGGGGCAGACGTCACCGCGACCAACGCCGCCTACAACGGCACCCTCTCCGCCGGGCAGTCGACCTCCTTCGGCTTCGTCGGCAGTACCGGTGGGGGGGTCTCGTCCCCCGAACCCACGTGCGGCGCGCTCTGACGCACGCCCGCGTGGGGGCTCCGGAACCGGGCCGGAGGTGGACCGCCGCCGCGACGACCTCCCGGGAAGGGGACCGTACCCCCCTAGTAGGGCCGTAGGCCCGCGCGGTCCCCGCGCCACGGCACCGAACACCCCTCGGTGCCGTGGCACTACGCGTGCCGACGGTAAGCCCTGTGCCATAGGGGAAACCTGTTCGCCACATTCGTAAAATTTTCTGCTTTAGGGGGTGTTTACATGCGCACGGTCTGTGGTTACGCTCCTGGGAGCGCTCCCGAACGTGGCGTGGGTCACGTGGCGGAGGGCTGAAGAGACCGTGGTCTCCTCGGGCGGACCCCGTGTGCGCCTCCCGTGTGGGAGCGCTCCCGGACACGTTCGCCGGTGGAGGCCGCCCGCCCCGACCAACGAGGTGGCCATGCCCCGCTCCCATCCCGTCGTCGAGGGCCCGCAGGGCCGCGTGCGGACACCGTACGCGGCCCGGGGGCCGCCACCGCACACGCTCACCCCAACCATGGACCCACCCCCCGACCATGAGGAAACAGCAGATGAGTACACCCAGACGCGTACCGGGCACCGGCCCGGCGGCGCGCCGCGGACTCGCCGCGACCTTCGCCCTCGTCCTCGGCGGCACGCTCGCCGCCGTCGTCTTCCCCACCTCAGCCAGCGCCGACACCCAGTGCGAGGTCGACTACCAGGTCGCCAACGACTGGGGCTCCGGGTTCGTCGCCAGCGTGGAGATCACCAACCTCGGCGACCCCGCCGACGGATGGGACCTGGACTGGGACTACGCCGGTGACCAGCAGATCACCAACATGTGGAACGCCACGTACGAGCAGTCCGGCCAGAGCGTGACCGCGAGCAACGTCGGCTACAACGGCTCGATCGGCACCGATTCCAGCGTCTCCTTCGGGTTCCAGGGCACCTACAGCGGTGCCAACCCGGTTCCGGTCGAGTTCACCCTCAACGGCACGGTGTGCCAGGGCGAGGTCGACCCGGACCCGACGGAGGAGCCCACCGACGAGCCGACGGAGGAGCCGACGGAGGAGCCCACCGAGGACCCGACCGACGAGCCCACCGACGAGCCCGGTGAGCGCGTCGACAACCCCTACGTGGGCGCCGACGTCTACGTGAACCCGATCTGGTCGGCCAACGCCGCGGCCGAGCCCGGCGGTGAGGCCGTCGCCGACGAGCCCACCGGTGTCTGGCTCGACCGCATCGGTGCCATCGAGGGCAACGACAGCCCCACGACCGGCTCCTACGGGCTGCGCGACCACCTCGACGAGGCGGTGGAGCAGGCCGACGGCGACCCGCTGGTCTTCCAGGTGGTCATCTACAACCTGCCCGGCCGGGACTGCGCAGCCCTCGCCTCCAACGGGGAGCTCGGCCCGGACGAGATCGACCGCTACAAGAACGAGTACATCGACCCGATCGCCGACATCCTCGCCGACTACGAGGACACCTCCCTGCGGGTCGTGGCCACGATCGAGATCGACTCCCTGCCCAACCTGGTCACCAACGTCGGCTCCCGGGCCACGGCCACCCCCGAGTGCGACGAGATGCTGGCCAACGGCAACTACGTCGAGGGCGTCGGCTACGCCCTGGCCACCCTCGGCGACATCGGCAACGTCTACAACTACGTCGACGCCGGCCACCACGGCTGGATCGGCTGGGACACCAACTTCACCCCCTCCGCCGAGATCTTCTACGAGGCCGCCAACGCCGCCGGTGCCACGCCCGGCGACGTGCACGGCTTCATCGCCAACACCGCCAACTACTCCGCGCTGGAAGAGCCCCACATCGACGTGGACGGCGTCATCAACGGTGTCCTGGTCCGCCAGTCCGACTGGGTGGACTGGAACCACTACGCCGACGAGCTCTCCTTCTCCCAGGCGCTGCGCGACGAGCTGGTCTCGGTCGGCTTCGACAGCGACATCGGCATGCTCATCGACACCTCCCGCAACGGCTGGGGCGGCGACGAGCGTCCCACCGGCCCGAGTTCGTCCACCGACCTGAACACCTACATCGAGGAGAGCCGGATCGACCGGCGCATCCACATCGGCAACTGGTGCAACCAGGCCGGCGCCGGCCTGGGCGAGCGCCCGCAGACCGCCCCCGAGCCGGGGATCGACGCCTACGTCTGGATGAAGCCGCCGGGTGAGTCCGACGGCTCCAGCGAGCTGATCCCCAACGACGAGGGCAAGGGCTTCGACCGGATGTGCGACCCCACCTACGAGGGCAACGCCCGCAACGGCAACAGCCCCAGCGGCGCCCTGCCCGACGCGCCGGTCGCCGGCCACTGGTTCTCCGCGCAGTTCCAGGAGCTGCTGGACAACGCCTACCCGCCCCTCGACTGACCGATCCGACCGTGCCGGATGCCCCGGCACCGACATGACGAGGGGCGCCCGCTTTTCGGGGCGGGCGCCCCTCCCCGAGGCGGAGGCGCCGCGGCGGGCCTCGGTGGCCGACGCCCTCCCGCTACCCCGATCCCCGTGCCCCACCGGGCACGAACCCCCCAGGAGTTCCGCATGATGAGACGATGGGCCATCGCCCTCGCCTCCGCGCTGGCGCTGGTCGCCGCGCTCTTCGTCCAGGTCCTCCCAGCCCAGGCCGATACGGGGTTCCGTGTCGAGAACGGCCGCCTGGTGGACGCCGCAGGAAACGACTTCATCATCCGGGGCGTGAGCCACGCCCACACCTGGTACCCCCAGGAACTCGACTCCCTCGCCGGCATCAAGTCCCTGGGCGCCAACGCCGTGCGCGTGGTCCTCAGCAGCGGGGACCGGTGGACCGAGAACGACGCCGCCGACGTGGCGAACGTGGTCGCCGAGTGCAAGGCCCACCGGCTGATCTGTGTCCTGGAGGTGCACGACACCACCGGATACGGGGAGGAATCGGCCGCCGCCACCCTGGACCAAGCCGTCGACTACTGGCTGCGCGTGCAGGAGGCCGTCGAGGGCGAGGAGGACTACGTCCTGGTCAACATCGGCAACGAGCCCTACGGCAACGACGCCGCCACCAACGAGGCTTGGGCGGCCGACACGAGCGCGGCCATCGACCGGCTGCGCGGCGCCGGGTTCGAGCACACCCTGGTGGTCGACGCCCCCAACTGGGGTCAGGACTGGCAGGGCACCATGCGCCAGCAGGCCCAGGGCGTCTTCGACTCCGATCCGCACGCCAACACGGTCTTCTCCATCCACATGTACGGGGTCTACGAACAGGAGTCGACGGTCGTCGGCTACCTGGAGTCCTTCGTCGACGCGGGCCTACCGCTGATCGTGGGCGAGTTCGGCCACGACCACAGCGACGGGAACCCGGACGAGGACGCGATCATGCACCACACCGAGCGCCTGGGGCTGGGCTACATCGGCTGGTCCTGGAGCGGCAACAGCGGCGGAGTGGACTACCTCGACATGGTCGAGGACTTCGACCCCGCCCGGATCACGCCTTGGGGCGAGCGGATCTTCAACGGCCCCGACGGCATCGCCGAGACCGCCGTCGAGGCGCCGGTCTACGGGGGCGGGGAGCCCACCGAGGAGCCCACGGACGAGCCGACCGAGGAGCCCACGGAGGAGCCGACCGGCGAGCCCACCGCCCCGGCGGGCGACTGCACGGCCGAGTACACGGTGGGCAACGAGTGGCCGGGCGGCTTCCAGGCCCAGGTCACCGTCACCGCCGGGACCGACCTGGACGGCTGGACGGTGGGGTGGACCCTGCCCGGCGGCGAGGGGATCACCCAGTCCTGGAACGCGGTGGTCTCCACCAGCGGGTCCGAGGTGAGTGCCGCTGACGCCGGCTACAACGCGGTCCTGTCCGAGGGGCAGAGCACCTCCTTCGGCTTCACCGGCACCCGCCAGGACCCGGCCGAGGTCCCCGAACTCACCTGTACCTCCTGAACACCGCTCGCGCGGGGCACGCAAGGGCCCCGCGCGAGCGGCCCACCCCCCACGAAGGAGCAGTGAACGACTATGAGAACGAGGTCACATACGACTCTGGCCCTCTCGGCGGCGCTCGGCGGGCTCATGCTCGGCGTCGGCGTCATCGTGGCCACCCCCGGTCCGGCCGAGGCCCACGGCGCCTACACCTACCCGGCCAGCCGCACCTACGCCTGTTTCCAGGACGCGACCGGCGGCACCGGCGGCGGGGCACTGGACCCCACCAACGACGCGTGTGCCGACGCGCTGGACGAGGGCGGCCAGTACGCGTTCTGGAACTGGTACGGCAACCTGATCCCCGACGTCGGGAGCGCACACCGCGACCGCGTCGCCGACGGTGAGCTGTGCGGTCCCACCGAGGACTTCGCCGCGTTCAACGCGGCACGCACGGACTGGCCGGCCACCGAGCTGGAGCCGGGCACCACGGAGTTCCGCCACAACGCCTGGGCGCCGCACCCGGGCACGTTCTTCACCTACCTCACCCGTGACGGGTGGGACCCGCAGTCGCCCCTGGCCTGGGACGACCTGGAGCTGATCGACGAGACCACGGATCCGCCCCTGCGCAGCGAGGGCGACGCCGGGGCGGAGTACTACTGGGACGTCGACGTGCCCGACCGCGAGGGCCGCCACATGGTGTACGTGGTGTGGGAGCGCTCCGACAGCCCGGAGGCGTTCTACAACTGCTCGGACGTGGTCTTCGGCGATGTGCCGGACGAGCCCACGGAGGAGCCGACGGACGAGCCCACGGACGAGCCCACGGAGGAGCCCACCGACGAGCCGAGCGAGCCGGTGGAGGACTACTGCACGGCCGAGTACACGCTCGTCAACGAGTGGCCGGGTGGTTTCCAGGCCCAGGTGGAGGTGACCGCCGGGGAGAGTGCCCTGAACGGGTGGATGGTGGACTGGGTGTTCGCCAACGGCCAGCAGGTCCAACACGCCTGGAACGCCGATGTCGTCAACCACGGCGCCCACTACGAGGCGACCAGCGTGTCCAGCAACGCGGCGGTGGCGGCGGGCGAGTCCACGACCTTCGGGTTCGTGGGCAGCCATGACGGGACCAACATCGATCCCCGGGTGTACTGCCAGGAGGACTGATCACGGCTGCCCTCCTCTCCGAGGAGGGCAGCGAACGTCCGAGACCGCGTCCCGCCCCTTCCGACCCGAGCCCGGAAGGGGCGGGACGCCCCTGTGCGCCGAACGGCGTTAGGTAATGTGTCCCGCATGGATCCGGTGCGTATCTACAGCGAAGCCCACGGCCGCCTGATCGACCTGGCCCTCGGCCTGCCCCCCGGCGAGCTGTCCGCCGCCGTCCCCGCCTGCCCCGCGTGGACCGTCCGGCAGACCTACGCCCACCTGGCCGGGGTGTGTGTTGACGTGGCGGCCGGGACGGTCACCCCTCCGGTGACGGACCAGGTCACCGCCGGCCAGGTCGCCGACCGCGACGGCCGCGACATCGCCGAGATCTGCCAGGAGTGGCGCACCAGCGCACCCGTCCTGCTCGATCTCATGCGCAGCCAGGGCAAGGCGCGCTACCGGCTGCCCGCGGTGGACGTGTGGAACCACGAGAACGACATCCGCGGCGCCCTGGGCCTGGCGGCCCAGACCGAGCACGCCGAGGCCCTGCTGGACTTCTCCCTCACCGGGATGGGGCGGTCCTGGCCGCAGGAGCGGCCCGCCCTGACCGTGACCGCCACCGACGCCGAACGATCCTGGACGCTGGGGGAGGGCACCGGGCCACACTGGCGCGGCACCGCCTTCGAGTTGTACCGGGCCCTCATGGGGCGGCGCACCACCGGCCAGATCATCGCCATGGACTGGTCCGGAGACCCGGCGCCGGTCGTGGGCTTCCTGTCCCTGCTGCCCGCCGCGGAGAAGCCCCTCGACGTCTGAGCCGGTCAGGGCCGGTAGGGCAGCCGCCGCAGTTCGCTGACCTCGCCGATGGCCGACCACTCGTCGCGTCCCAGCCGCGCCAGCGGGCGCAGGCGGCCGATCTCGGGGTGCCCGTCCACCAGGGCGCTCTCGTCGACGGCGGCGTGCACCACCCGGCCCAGGACGAGCGTGCACCCTTCCAGGGGCACGGTCGAGTGCAGCGCGCACTCCAGGACCGCGGGTGAGCCGGCCACGCGCGGCGGCCGGACCGCTCGGCTGGCCTCGCGCGCCACGCCCACCGCGTCGAACTCGCTGGTCCCGGGCGGATAGGGCGTGCCGGTCGCGTTGACCTCGCGCTGGAGCGGCTCGGGGGCGAGGTTGACGACGAACTCGCCGGTGGCCTCGGCGTTGCGCAGTGAGTCCTTGCGTCCGACCGACGTGAACTGCACGATCGGCGGTTCGGTGCAGGCCACGGTGAAGAACGAGTGCGGCGCCAGGTTGTCCACGCCGGAGGAGGACCTGGTCGACACCCAGGCGATGGGCCGGGGCACCACCACGGCGGTCAGGAGCGTGTAGAACGCCTTTCCGGGCAGGTCCTCAGGTGTCCATTCGGTACGCATCATAGTGATTATCCCGTATGTTCCGGGGTGGTGCGGGGCATATCGCCGTCATGCGACTGGTCTCCGCAGACGACGTGCGTGCCGCCGCCACCCGGCTGGAGGGCCGGGTCGTGCGCACCCCCCTCACCGCGGGTCCCCCCGACGTCCCTCCCTTCCTCGTCAAACCCGAGAGCCTCCAGCCCACCGGCGCGTTCAAACTGCGCGGCGCCACCAACGCCGTGGCCCTGCTCAACCCGACCCAGCGAGCCTCGGGGGTCGTGACGCACTCCTCGGGCAACCACGGTCTGGCGCTGGCCCACGCCGCCCGTGCCCAGGGCGTGGCGTGCACGGTCGTGGTGCCCGAGGGCGCCCCGAAGGTCAAGGTCGACCGCATCCGTGCGTGCGGTGCCCGTGTGGTCACGGTGCCCCCCGGGCGGCGCCTGGCCGCGGCCCGTGAGCTGGAGGAGGCGGAGCACCTGGTCATGGTGCCGCCCTTCGACGACCCGCGCGTCATCGCCGGGCAGGGCACCGTGGGCCTGGAGATCCTGGAGCAGTCCCCGGAGGTGACCACGGTGGTGGTGCCCGTGGGCGGGGGAGGGCTGGCCTCGGGTGTGGCCACGGCGGCGATGACGGTGCGGCCCCGGCCCGTGCGGGTGGTGGGGGTGGAGCCCGAACTGGCCGCCGACGCCGCGGAGAGCCTGGCCGCGGGGCTCCGGGTGGAGTGGTCGGCCGAACGCACCGGCCGGACCATGGCCGACGGGGTGCGCACGTGTCTGTCGGAGCTGACCTTCGCGCACCTGTCGGTGCGGCTGGACGAGGTGGTGACGGTGGACGAGGACGAGATCGCGCGGGCGGTGTCGGCCCTGGCCCACGGCGCGCGTCTGGTGGCCGAGCCCAGCGGGGCGCTGGCCGCCGCGGCGGTTATGGCTGGCAAGGTGGCCACGGTTCCGGGGAGGCCGGAGGAGACGGTCGCGGTGGTCTCGGGCGGCAACGTGGACCCGGACCTGTTCGCCCGGCTGGTGCGTACGGCCGGGTCCTGAGGCCGGTTCCCGCGTGCGGGAACCGGCCCGTCGTATCTACAGGATCGCGCCGGGGGTGTAGGCGGCCGCTTCGGGGCTGGCCCCGGTGATGCGTCCGATACGCTCCACGACGGCGGAGACCTGGTCGGCGGCGGCCCCGGTGAACGTGATCCGGTCGGCCAGCAGCGCGTCCAGCTCCGCCCGGTCCAGGGGGAAGCGCGTGTCCTCGGCCAGCCGCTCCAGCAGCCGGTTGCCGGTGCCCTCCTGGCGCATGGCCAGGGCGGAGGCGACCGCGTGCTCCTTGATGAGCTCGTGCGCGCTCTCGCGTCCCACCCCCGCGCGCACGGCCGCCATGAGCATCTTGGTGGTGGCCAGGAACGGCAGGTAGCGGTCCAGTTCGGCGGAGACCACCGCGGGGAAGGCCCCGAACTCGTCCAGCACCGTCAGCATGGTCTCGACGAGCCCGTCGAAGGCGAAGAAGGCGTCGGGCAGCGCCACCCGGCGCACCACCGAGCACGACACGTCGCCCTCGTTCCACTGGTCGCCCGCCAGCTCACCGGCCATGGAGGCGTAGCCGCGCAGGATGACGGTGAGTCCGTTGACCCGCTCGCACGAGCGTGTGTTCATCTTGTGCGGCATCGCCGAGGAGCCGACCTGCCCTTCGGCGAACCCCTCGGTGACCAGTTCGTGCCCGGCCATGAGGCGGACGGTCTTGGCCAGCGAGGACGGCCCGGCGGCCAGTTGCACCAGCGAGGTCAGCACCTCGAAGTCCAGCGAGCGCGGGTAGACCTGGCCCACGCTGGTGAGGCGGTGCTCGAACCCCAGGTGGGAGGCGACCCCGTCCTCCAGCGACCGCAGGGCGTCGCGGTCGCCGCCGAGCAGGTCCAGCATGTCCTGGGCGGTGCCGACCGGGCCCTTGATACCGCGCAGCGGGTAGCGGGCGATGAGCTCCTCCAGCCGCCCGTGGGCGACCAGAACCTCGTCGGCGATCGAGGCGAACCGCTTGCCGAGGGTGGTGGCCTGCGCGGCCACGTTGTGGGAGCGGCCCGCCATCACCGTCTCGCCGTACTCGGCCGACAGCCGCCCCAGGCGGGCCAGCAGCGCCACGGTGCGGTCGCGCACCAGCAGCAGGCTGTCGCGCACCTGGAGCTGTTCGACGTTCTCGGTGAGGTCGCGCGAGGTCATGCCCTTGTGGACGTGCTCGTGCCCGGCCAGGGCGTTGAACTCCTCGATGCGGGCCTTGACGTCGTGGCGGGTGACGCGCTCGCGTTCGGCGATGGAGTCCAGGTCGACCTGGTCGAGGACCTTCTCGTAGTCCTCGACGACCCCGTCGGGGACCTCCACGCCCAGGCGCGCCTGGGTGCGCAGGACGGCCAGCCACAGCCGCCGTTCGGCGGCCACCTTGTACTCGGGGGACCACAGGCGGGTCAGCTCCGCCGAGGCGTAGCGTGCGGCCAGGACATCGGGAATCAGGGGTTTCGCGCTCACGTCTGGCCACCCTATCGGTCTGACCAGGGCCGGGTGTGTCCGGACGGGTCTTGTGCCGGGGCGGCACCGGTTCTCGGTGCGCTATCGAAGAGCCGTTCCCCCCTCCGATCCGGATGAACCGGTCGTATCGTGGAGGCGGACCGTCCCGCGTATGCCCCGCTGGAGGAGTCGATGCAGCCGACCGTCGCCGCCCCGGAGAGCGTCACCTGGAAGATCCACATGGACCGCTCGATGTGGGTGGCGGGGGTGCGCGCCCTCATGCTCCAGGCCCTGCACCCGGTGGCGATGCAGGGCGTGTGGCAGCGTTCGGACTTTCGCACCGACCCCACCGGGCGGCTGCTGCGCACCGCCCACTTCGTGGCCGTGACCACCTACGGGAGCCCGCAGGAGGCCGACCGGATCGGGGATCGGATCCGGCGGGTCCACGCCGCGCTGTCCTTCACCGACCCCGGCACCGGACGGCCGCACCGTGTGGACCAGCGCGACCTGCTGGTGTGGGTGCACTGCACGGAGGTCTCCTCCTATCTGGAGACCACGTACCGCGCGGGGGTGCCGCTCACCGCCGCGGAGATGGACGGCTACATCGACGAGCAGGCGCGCACCGCCACCTATGTGGGCCTGGACCCTTGGGACGTGCCGCGCGACGTGGCGCAGATGCGCCGCTACCTGGCCTCGGTCCGCCCCCTGCTGCGGGTGACCCCGGAGGCGCGGTGGGCGGTGCGGTTCCTGCTGTGGCCGAAGGTGCCCGAGCACCTGTCGTGGCTGGCGCCGCTGAAGCCCCTGTGGTTCCCGGTGGGGGCCCTGGCCTACGCCACCCTGCCGGCGTGGGCGCGCCGCGACTACGGCGTCCTGCCCGAGGCGGGCGGCGGGGCGGCGGCCACCGCGGCGCTGCGGGCCCTGCGCGCGAGTCTGAACCGGGTACCCGAGCGCTACTACAATCTCGTGTTCGACGAGGAGACCGTGCGCAGTGCGCAGGCGGCCAAGGAGCGGCTGCTGGCCGCGGGGTACGAGATGGAGCGGGGCCTGCGGGCGCTGGGCGCGAGCCCCCGGTTCCGTTCTCCGCGGGTTCCGGGCCAGCGCGCACCGAGCGGCCCCTGAGCGGGCGTCCGGGCACACAGGACGAGTGGGGGAGGACCACGGTGACGTATGCCCCGAACAGGGCGGGCGCGGCGGCCGTCGGCGAGGTGGCGCTCCTGCGGGTGGGCCACGACGACCCGAGGGCGTCGGGGCTGCTCGCCGGGCTGAAGCGGGAGTACACCGAGCGCTACGGCGCCGCTGGGGCCGCCCGTGAGCTGGCGCTGTACCCGCTCTCGGAGTTCGCCGCGCCGCACGGCTGCCTGGTGCTGGCCGAGCTGGGCGGGGAGGTCGTCGCCGGGGGAGCGGTGCGCCCCTACGTCGCGGAGCGCGCCGCGGAGGCCGGGACGGCCGAGATCAAGCGCGTGTGGACCTCGCCGCGGCACCGGCGGCGCGGGCTGGCCCGCACGGTCATGGCCGAGCTGGAGGGTGCCGCCCGCGATCTGGGCTACACGCGGGTGCTGCTCTACACCGGACCCGCCCAGCCCGAGGCGCTCGCCCTGTACGGGCGGATCGGCTACCGGCGCCTGGGGCCGGGTGAGACCGGCGCGCTGCCGCATCCCACCGCGATCCCCTTCGGCCGCGACCTGGCGCCCTGACCGGGCGGCCCCCTCAGGAGGGGGCGGCGGGTGGTGGTGAGGGGACTCTTCCCTGGTGATCAGGCATGATCCCGATCGTGCGGGTGTTGTTCCGGTGGCGGGGCGAGGTGGGACGACGCTCCGGTGCACCCGCCCTACGATGGAGGGGCGGGCCGCCACAAGCGGCCGCCCCAGACGACCCACGACCCACGAGGAGAGCCGCGACGTGAGCGAGCAGCAGCGCCCCGGAGCCGAGGACGCCTTCGTGTTCACCCCGCGCAAGAACGGCCAGGCGCAGTCGGTCTCCGACGAACTCGCCGCGTGGATGCGCACCGGATGGGCCGACACCGATCGGCGCGACCTGGAGCCGATCGAGCAGGCCGGGCACACCGCGCGCCGCCGCTCCGCGATCGGGGCCGCCTTCCCCGGTGACCGCATCGTCGTCCCGGCCGGGCGGCTCCTCACCCGCTCCAACGACACCGAGTACCCCTTCCGGGCTGCCACGGACTACGCCTACCTGACCGGTGACACCTCCGACGGCGGCTGCCTGGTGTTGAACCCGCGCTCCGACGGCGGCCACGACGCGGTGCTCTACCTCAAGTCCCGCTCGGACCGCGACAACGGCGAGTTCTGGCTCGGTTCCTACGGCGAGCTGTGGACCGGCCGCCGCAACAGCCTGGGCGAGGCCGCCGACCTGCTGGGTGTGGCCACCGCCGACGTGCGCGCCCTGCCCGGGGCGCTGCGCTCGGCGGCCGGGACCACCCGCATCGTGCGTGGCCACGACGCCGAGCTGGAGGCGATCGTGGACAGGATGCGCGCCGACGTCGACGAGGAGTCGCGCGCCAAGTCCGCCCGGCTCGACGAGGAGCTGGCGGTCACGCTGGCCGACCACCGCCTGGTCAAGGACGAGTGGGAGGTCGCCCAGCTCCAGAAGGCCGTGGACTCCACCGTGCGCGGGTTCCACGACGTGGTGGGGGCGCTGCCTCGGGCCAAGGAGACCTCCGAGCGGTTCGTCGAGGGCACGTTCTTCCTGCGGGCGCGGGTGGAGGGCAACGACGTCGGCTACGGCACGATCGCCGCCTGCGGCCCCAACGCCACCACCCTGCACTGGATGCACAACGACGGGCCGGTGCGCGACGGCGACCTGCTGCTGCTGGACGCGGGTGTGGAGACTACCACCCTCTACACCGCCGACGTCACCCGCACGATGCCGGTCTCGGGCACCTTCACCGCACTCCAGCGCAGGGTCTACGACCTGGTGTACGCCGCGCAGGAGGCGGGGATCGCCGCCGTGGCCCCGGGCCGGCCGTTCACCGACTTCCACGAGGCCGCCCAGCGGGTGCTGGCCGAGGGCCTGATCGGGTGGGGGCTGCTGGAGGGGCCGGTCGACCGGGTCCTGGAACTGGGGCTCCAGCGCCGCTACACCCTGCACGGCACCGGCCACATGCTCGGCCTGGACGTGCACGACTGTGCCGTCTCCCGCCAGGAGGTGCACCTGTACGGCGAGTTGAAGCCGGGCATGGTGCTCACGGTGGAGCCGGGCCTGTACTTCCAGCCCGACGACCTCACCGTGCCAGAGGAGTACCGGGGTGTCGGTGTGCGCATCGAGGACGACGTCCTGGTGACCGAGGAGGGCCGCCGGGTGATGTCGGCGGGCCTGCCGCGCTCGTCGGCCGACGTCGAGGCGTGGCTGGCCGAGCGCGTGCCGCGCTAGCGGTCCCGGGGGCGCAGTACGTACCCGGTGTAGCCGTACTCGCCGCCGTGGTCGCGGCGCAGCGCGATCTCCGCGCGTGCGCCGGCCAGGGCTTCGGCCATGCCGGGGACCGACGGGTCGGCCGTCTCGGTCCGGGCCGCGAGCGGATCGTAGTACTCGGTCCACCAGTCGGATTCGGGCTGGGTGCGCGCGGCCAGGACGCGGTACCCGGCCGCTTCGGCGAGGGCGGTGTTCTCGCGGCGGGTGCGCAGCGGGTAGGCGGCGTCCCAGAAGGCGCGGGCCTCGGGTGAGGGGGCGCTGGTGATCCACTCGCATTCGGTGACGACGAGCGTTCCGCCGGGCGCGATGAGCCGCCGCCAGGACCGCAGTGCGCGGTCGAACCCGATGATGTAGGCCGCCCCCTCCGACAGGACGAGGTCGAAGTGCCCGTCCGGCCAGGGCGGGTCGTCCATGGACCGGTTCTCGGCGGTGATCCTCTCCTGGAGGCCGTCGCGGGCCGCCGCGGCGGTCAGCGTGTCCAGGAACGGCTGGTGGGTGTCGACCGCCGTGACGCGGGCCCCGGTTTCGGCGGCGAGCAGCAGCGCCGAGCGCCCCGGCCCGCAGCCCAGGTCCAGTACCCGGGGCCGGGCGGGCAGCGGCCCGGCCAGGCCGAGCAGGCGGCGGGTGGTCTGCGCCGAGCCCGGCCCCTGACGGGGCAGGTCGGCGTGCAGGGCGAGGAAGGCCGCCATCGGCGCGTCACTGGATTCGGTCACGGGAGCCCTTTCGGTGCGGATACGGCCGCCATGCTCGCACACGTCGGCACCGCGCCGCTCACGCCTCGGCGATGATCGTCACCTCGTCGTCGCGGCGGCAGCCGTCCAGGAGCAGGGTCAGCCCCACGCCCAGCAGACAGGTGTCCTTGGCCAGGGAGAGTCCGTCCTGGGTCGGGCGCAGGCTGCCCTCCTTGCGCATACCGGGGGTGCGCAGGTAGAGGCCGACCAGCCCGGCGGCGAACGCGGCCAGCCCGGCCCCCGCCAGCCGGGCGGGCACGACCGGCAGCAGCAGTGCCGTGCCCAGTGCGATTTCCCCGGCGGAGAGCAGCCGGACGAAGCCGGTCGGCGGGATCTTGCCCAGGAACGGGTAGGCGCCCGAGGCCATGCCGTGCAGCCCCTGGGCGGTCTCCTCGTCGGCGTCGCGCTTGTCCCACCCGGAGTTGAGGATGAGCGCGCCCGCGGTCAGGCGGATCGGCGCGTGGTGGAGCTTCATGGCCGCCTCCCGGGCATGGACGTCTCTTGGGCCGCGTCCATGCCCGTTACCGCTCACGGAACGGGGAAACTCTCCCTGTGGCGACTTGGGGGAGCCGTGGTGTCCCCGTGGTGCCGCTCCGGCTCAGCCCTCGCCGGCGAAGGTGTTGTACTTGCCGGCCCGCTCCTGGCCGGAGAGACCGTGGATGGCGTCCATGATGTGGTCGGTGATCTCCCGGCGCGCCTTGCCCGGTGCCAGGTGGTCGTAGCCGGTGGAGAAGTCCAGCGGCTCGCCGAAGCGGACGGTGAAGTGGTGCGGGCGCGGCATCGAGGCGCCGATCGGCTGCACCTTCTCGGTGCCCGACACCGCCACCGGAACCACGGGCGCCTTGGACTCCAGCGCCAGGTGGGCCACGCCGGTGCGGCCCCGGTACAGCCGCCCGTCGCGCGAGCGCGTGCCCTCGGGGTAGACCACGCACGCCTCGCCCTCGCGCAGCCGCTCCAGCATCAGGTCCAGCGAGGCCATGGCGTCGCGGGCGCTGGTCCGGCGCACGGGCACGGCCCCCAGCGCCCCGAACAGGGCCTTGGCGGACCGCCCCTTGAGGCCGCTCCCCTCGAAGTAGTCGCTCTTGGCCAGGAACCTGACCCGGCGCGAGGTCACCGACAGTGGGATCACGACACTGTCGACGAAGGAGAGGTGGTTGCTGGCCAGCAGGACCGCCCCGGTGGCGGGGATGTTCTCCCGGCCCTCGACGGTCGGCCGGCACAGGGTCCGGGCGAGGACCGCCGCGGTCTGCCGCAGCGCACCGTAGAACACGGATTCTCCTTCACGATGTGGTGGGATGCCCACCACAATGTAAGGGCGACCCGTCGGTAACGCGGGAGGCAGGGTCCCTTTGTGCCCCACGTCACCTCCGGCTCAGCCGTCGTGGTGCCAGCCCGCGTTCGCCCCGCACACCACCAGGCACGGGTTCTCACCGGGGACCCGGCCCGCCAGCCACGCAGCGAACGGCACGGCCGCGGCGGGTTCGGTGGCGATCTTGAACTCCTCCCACAGGCGGTCCTGGGCGCGGGTGATCTCCCCGTCGTCGACCAGGGCGGACTCCACCGGACGACCGCGCAGCACCTCGAAGGGGACACGGCCCAGGGCCGGCGCGCCCAGCGCGGAGGCGGCGGCCGAGTCGACCGGCCCGGTGACCGGGTGCCCGGCCGCCAGCGCGGCGTGCAGGCTCGCGCAGCCCTGCGGCTCCGCGCCGACCACGCGTCGGCCGCCCGCGCCCAGGAGCACGCCCGCCACCAGCCCGCCGCCGCCCACGGCCACGGCCACGGTGTCGCACTCGGGCGCGTCGGCGGCGATCTCCAGACCGATGGTGCCCTGGCCCGCCACGATGAGGGGGTCGTCGAAGGCGTGCAGGTAGCGCACCCCCTCGTGTTCGGCGCGGGCACCGGCGGCCTGGGACGCCTCGGCGTAGCCCTCGCCCACCCGTACGATCTCGGCGCCCGTCGCGGCCAGAGCCGCGGCCTTGGCCTGGGGGACCGTCTCGGGTACGTAGACCGTGGCCCCGATCCCCAGGAGCCGGGCGGCCGTGGCCACCCCCAGCCCGTGGTTGCCGCCGGAGGCGGTGATGACCCGCTGGACGGGTTCGCCGCCGAGCAGGGCGTTGAGGGCGCCGCGCAGCTTGAACGCCCCCGTGCGCTGGAGGTGCTCCAGTTTCAGGGTGAGCGGCCTGCCGTCGACCTCGGCGCGCAGGACCGGGGTGCGGCGGGCGTAGGGTGCGATGCGCTCGGCCGCGGCCCGCACGTCGGTGGCCGTGGGTGTGCGTGCCGCGTGTGCTGTAACGGGACTCATGCTCACCACTGTGCCGCCGTTTCCGGTTAACGTGAAGTTGGGTCTGCTAAAGATGGTGAAGCTCAGCTTTGTGTCGGACCGTGTTCGGAGGTGGTGCCGGTGCTGGACGCCCACCGGCTGCGCGTCCTGGTGGAGGTCGCGCACGCCGGGTCGATCGCCGCCGCCGCCCAGCGGCTCTCCTTCACCCCGCCCGCGCTGTCCCAGCAACTCACCAAGCTCGAACGCGAGACGGGCTGCGTGCTCGTGGAGCGCGGCCGGACCGGCGCGACCCTCACCGAGGCCGGGCGGGTCCTGTTGGAGTACGGCGAGCGGGTCCTGGGGGAGTTGCGCGACGCGGAGGCCGCCGTCCGGGCCATCGCCGGTGAGCCGCCCCGGCACCTGTCCCTGGGGGCGTTCGCCAGCGCGGGCAAGGTGCTGCTGCCACGGACCCTGGCGGCCTTCGGCCACGCCCACCCCCACGTGCGGCTGTCGCTGTCCGACATCGAACCACCGGGCGGCTACGACCTGCTCACCTGTGCAGAACTCGACCTGCTCGTCACCCACCGGTACCCGGGGGTGCCCCTGCCGCGCACGGGCGGACTGCACCGCGAACGCGTGCTCGTGGACCCTCTGATGGCGGTGGCCCCCGAGGGCCACCCGATCACCGACCGGCCCCCGTCCCTGCCCGACCTGGCCGGAGAGGAGTGGATCTGCGGAGCTCCGGGCGTCCACGACCGGATCAGCCTGGACACCGCGGCCGCCGCGGCGGGGGTGCGGCTCAACGTGGTCTACGAGACCCGCGACTACGAGGTGGCGCTCGCCCTCATCGAATCGGGGGTGGGCGTGGCGCTCATCCCGAGCAGCATCCTCGGCGCGGCCCGCACGGGGGCCTGGGTGAGCCGCCCCCTGCACGGGGCCCGCCTGGCCAGAGAGATCTTCGCCGTCCACCGCCGGCGCCCCTCGGAGCCGGTCTCGGCGATGGTGGCGACGCTGCACGAGACCGCGGCGCGCCTCACCGGGTCCGCGCCCCCGGCGGGCTCGGCGCGTTCCACCGGTAGCGCAGCGACAGGATCCGGACCGTGAAGCACACGAGCGCGCCGACGGCGGCGACCCAACCGGCGCCGAACCCGAACACGTTCACGACCACCACGAACCCGGCGCCGAGCATCGCCGGGATGGCGTACAGGCGGGAGTCGGCGCTCAGTACCGTCGGCACCCGGTTGAGCAGCACGTCGCGTACCGTGCCGCCGCCGACCCCGGTGATGGCGCCCAGCAGGGTGGCCTGCAACGGCCCGAACCCCATCTCCAGGGCCTTGGTCGCCCCGATCACCGCGAACAGGCTCAGCCCCGCCGCGTCGGAGACCAGGATCGCCTTGTTCAGGCGTCTGAGCCGGTGGCCGAGGAAGAACGCCACGGTGCCCCCGGCCAGCGCGGTGACCAGGTAGCGCCAGTCCTGGAACGTCGCCGGGGTCACGCCGAGCAGTACGTCGCGGATGATGCCGCCGCCGATGGCGGTGACCACGGCCAGCGACATGACGCCGACGATGTCCACCCGCGCGGTGCGGATGCCGGTCAGGGCTCCGTCGAGGGCGAACGCGAACACGCCGACGAGGTCGAGGACGAGGATGATGGTCTGGGTGGACATGCCTGTGCGCCGGGGGCGGCGGTCCCTTCGTGTTCGACGGCGGAACGCACCACAGTCAAACACGGCCGCCGACCGTTCCCGCACGTCAGCGGTGTGAGCCCGGACACCGGGAGGCACCCCGGCGTGTCGGCCCCGCGCGGGCCCGCGCCAGGGGCGACGATCGCGGGGAGCACCGGAGACCGGGAAGGCGGAAGGCCCTATGGAGCACGTCGACGTGATCGTCATCGGTATGGGACCCGGAGGTGAGACCGTCGCCTCCCGGCTGCTGGACGCGGGGCGCAGGGTCGCCGTGGCCGAGCACGCACTCATCGGCGGCGAGTGCGCCTACTACGCCTGCATCCCCTCCAAGGTGCTGCTGCGCACACCCGAGGCCCGCGGCGAGGCCGGGGGTGCCGCCGGGCTGGAGCGGCCCGCGGTGGAATGGCCGGCCCTGCGCGCCCGCCGCGACCGGATGGTCCGCCACCTCGACGACACCGCGCAGGCCGACGGCTACCGCGACCGCGGCGCCCTGCTGCTGCGCGGGCGGGCCCGTGTCACCGGCCGCGCCCCCTGGCGGGTGCGGGTCGGGGAGAGCGAGGTCTGCGCCGACCACGTCGTCGTGGCCACCGGATCGCGGCCGGTGCGCCCACCGGTGGAGGGGCTGGACGCCCTGGGGCCGGACCGGGTGTGGACCAACCGGGAGGCCACCACGCTCACCGACCTGCCCGGCAGCGCTCTGGTGGTCGGCGGGGGAGCGGTCGGTATCGAACTGGGCCACTTCCTCGGCGCGATGGGGACCCGCGTCACCCTCCTCCAGCGTGGCCCGCGCCTGCTCGACCGCGAGGACCCGCGGCTGTGCGCGCGGGTCGGGCGGGCCTTCGCCCGCAACGGGGTGGATGTGCGGGTGGGTACCGAACTGCGGTCGGTGGCCCCGGACGGGGCGGGTGTGCGCGCCGTGCTCGGCGACGGCGCCGCCGTCCGAGCCGACGTCGTCGTGCTCGGAGCGGGCCGCCGTCCCGCCGCCGACGGGCTCGGGCTGCCCGAGGCGGGGGTCGGCCTGGAGGGGACGGCCCTGCCCGTGGACGAGTACTGCCGTGCCGCGCCCGGGCTGTGGGGCGTCGGCGACGCGACGGGCCGGGCGATGTTCACCCACGTGGCCAAGTACCAGGGCAGGGTCGTGGCCGACAACATCCTGGGGCGCGGGCGCGCCGCCGACTACACGGCGGTGCCCCGCGTGGTGTTCTGCGATCCGGAGGCCGCCGCCGTGGGCCTGACCGCGCGGCAGGCCCGCGACCGGGGCATCGACACCGCCGTCGCCGAGGTGGACGTTCCGGAGAACACGGCGCGTCCCTGGACCTATACCGCCGACCCCGAGGGTGCGCTCGCGCTGGTCGCCGACCGGGGCCGCGGCGTCCTGGTGGGGGCGTGGGCGCACGGCCCTCTGGCCTCGGAGTGGATCCACACCGCGGCCCTGGCCGTCCGGGCGCGGGTGCCGGTCGCGGTTCTGGCCGAGTCGGTTCCCCAGTTCCCCACCTTCAACGAGGCCTACCTGGCTGCCCTGGAGGGGTTGGGGATGTGAGAGGCGCGCTCAGGCGGCGTCGGTGCGTCCCGTTCTGCGCCCGGTTCGGGTGAACACGCCGTGCAGCCGCGTGTCCGCCGCGTCCGCACCCGCCTCCAGCGCCGCCAGCCACGCCGCTCCGCCGACGGAGCAGCCCGCCGGGAGGATCCGCGACCCGGCGGTGCCCAGTGCGAGTTTGCGGGTGAGGGCGGCGCGCACGGGTTCGGAGTGGGCGAGGACCCCGCCGGCCAGCACGACGGGCAGCCGTTCACCGGGGGTGCGGACCTGGTGCACCGTGTGCGCCAAATGGCCGGCCGCTGCCTCCACGATCACCGCCGCCGCCGGGTCGCCCAGCGCGTGCGCTTCGCTGACCAGCGGTGCCAGCGCGGCCAGCGCCACCGGGGGGCCCTCGGTCAGTGTCCGCGCGAAGTTGCGGGCGTGCTCCTCGGGCCAGTGGTCCTCCCCTTCCGCGGGGCGCTGCCCGGGGATCACCCGCTTGGCCACGGCCGCGCCCAGCGGGCTGAGGTCGCTGCCCCGGGACAGTTGCCGTGCCGTCTCCTTGGCCGCCTGGTGGCCGATCCAGAACGCCGAGCCGTCGTCGCCGATCAGCCAGCCCATGCCGTCGGCCGACCTGACGCGGCGGCGCCCGTCGATACGGGTGGCGATCGCCCCGGTGCCGGCGATGAGCACGGTGCCGTCCGGGGCGGGCGTTCCCGCGGCGAAGGCCGTCTCGTCGTCGCCGGTGAATGCGGCCCGCTCCGGGGCCAGGCCTACTTCGGCCAGGGCACCCTCCATCCGCGCGCGCACGTCCGGGTCGCGCAGGGCCGAGGCCCCCGCCAGGCCGACGACGGTCCGGGCGACGGCGGCGCGCGACCACTGTCCGGCCTGGTCCAGCGCGCCGTCGAGTGCCTCGGCGAGCTGCGCGGCGGCCCGGATGGCACCGTGGGTGCCGGGGTTGGACCCGCCCGCCCACGACTCGCCCAGCCGTTCGCCGGTGGGCGCGGCCACGATCGCGCGCGTGGTGGAGCCGCCCGCGTCCACCCCGACCACGAGCCGGTCGGTGTCGCGCGGGGTGCCTGTGCGGTGGGAGTGCATGGAATGAGTCACACCATGAGCGTCCCCCCGTGCGCTCGGGGATACTCCTTCCCCGGGGCCGCGCGGCGCGCCGCGGAAATTCGGTGGCGGCCGGGGCTGCTCTCCTGTTGGGTGGACCCATGGCGAACGATCCCGGCCCAGAGCAGGCCGCGGCGGTGTGGACCGTGCGCGGCATCGAACCCGACGAACTCCCCGACCTGGTCGCGGTGGTCGGGGAGGCGCTGCTGTCCTCCGACGATCCCCGGGAGCGGGCGGACCGCTTCCGACCGGTGGTCGAGGCCGCCGGATACGACCGGTTCCTGGTGGCCGTCGAGGGCGATCGAATCGTCGGCACGGCCGGGTCGTTCGACTTCGAGATGGCCATGCCGGGCGGTCCGCGCCCGGTCGCGGGTGTGACCGTCGTGGGCGTGTGGCCTACCTACCGGCGGCGGGGCGTGCTCACCGCCATGATGCGCCACCAGTTGCGCGACCTGCACCGCAGGGGCGAGCCGCTCGCCGCGCTGTGGGCCTCCGAAGGCGGCATCTACGGCCGGTTCGGCTATGGTGCGGCGTCGGTGGAGACGCACCTGACCGTGCCGCACCCCGCCGCGGTACTGCGTCCCGACGCCCCCCGCGACCCGGCCCTTCGCACCTTCCTCGGCGATCCCGGAGAGGTCCGCCAGGAGATCGCACGGGTGTTCGACGCGGCCGTCGCCGACCGGCCCGGCCGCTACCGGCGCGACGGCCACTGGTGGGACCGCGTCCTGGACGACCGGCCCGAGACACGCGGCGGCTCCGGCCCCCTGCGGGCGGTCGTGGTCTCCGGCGGCGACGGCCCGCGCGGCTACGCCCTGTACCGGATCAAGGGGGAGCCCACACTGACGGGCTGGGAGAGCGAACTGCGCGTCCAGGAGCTGGTGGCCTCCGACCCGGCCGCCCGTGTCGCCCTGTACGAGCACGTGTTCGCCCGGGACCTCGTCGCGCGGATCGCCTTCGAGCACACCGCCGTGGACGATCCGCTGTGGTCCCTGCTGGCCGACCGGCAGCGGATCCACGCGGCGCCGGGCACCGCCCTGTGGGTGCGCTTGGTGGACGTACCCGCCGCCCTGGCCGAACGCTCCTACGCCGCGCCTGTCGACACCGTCGTGGAGGTCACCGACCGCCACGCGCCGTGGAACGCCGGCCGTTGGCACGTCAGGGCCGACGGCGGCGGCGCCTCGGTGGAGGCCACCGGCGCCGCCCCGGACCTGGCGTTGGACGCCTCCCACCTGGGTGCCGCGTTCCTGGGCCAGCACACCCTGGCCGCCCACGCGGCGGCGGGCCTGGTCGACGAGCGTACGCCGGGGGCGGCCGCGTCGCTGGACACCGCGCTGCGGGTGCCCCACGCGCCCCTGTGCGGGACCATCTTCTAGCGCAGGGCCTTCACCAGCCGGTCCACGTCGGACTCGTCGTTGTACAGGTGGAAGGAGGCGCGCAGCCGCCCGTCGCGCTCGGCGGTGGCGATGCCCGCCGCGCGCACGCGTTCGGCCGCCTCGGGCTCCACCTTCAGGGAGACGATCGCCGACCCGGCCGGCTCCAGCCCCATCGCGGTGCGCAGCCGGTCGCCCAGCGCGGCGTTGTGCGCGCCGATGGCCGGCACCCCCACCTCCTCGATGAGTTCCAGGGCCGGTGCCAGGCCGATCCAGGCCGACCACACAGGGCCCAGGTCCAGGCGGCGGGCGTCCTCGGCGAGGGCGTGCGGCCCGCCGTAGAGGGACTCCCAGGGCCGCGCGCAGGCGAAGGGGTTGGGTGCCAGTGGCCGGAGCGTGTCCAGGGCCTCGGGGGTGGCGGTCAGGTAGGCACCGCCGCGCGGGCCCAGCAGCCATTTGAAGGTGCTGCACACGGTGAAGTCGACGCGGTCGGCCGGAACCGGGAGCCAGCCCGCGGACTGGGTGGTGTCCAGCATCAGCCGGGCGCCGTGGTCGGCGCAGGCCGTCACCAGGTCGTCCACGGGGGCGATGGCTCCGTTGGAGGACTGGACCGCGGACACGGCGACCAGGTCGGTGCCGGGGCCGATCCGTTCGGGAAGCCGTTCCAGCGGGACCTGTTCGACGGTGAGCCGGCCGTCGGTCATGAGCGGGTGGACCGCCGATCCGTACTCCCCCTCGGAGGTCAGGACCCGTGCTCCGTCTGGCAGGGACCGGGCGATGGTCCCCACGAACTGGGAGGTGTGGGTGCCGGCCGCGACCAGGCTCGCGGGGACGCCCACGAGCCGGGCGTAGGCGGAGCGGGCCGCCTCGATGTCGGCGTCGGCGTCGACGGCCTGGAAGCGGCCCGAGGCCACCTCGTCGGTGTGCCTTCGCAAGGCCAGGACCGTCCGGCGGGGCAGGAGGCCGTGGGTCGCGGTGTTGAGGTAGACGCCCTCGGGGGTGAACTGTTCGCGGGCGGTGTGCGGTCGGCTGGTGTCGTCCATGGCCCCGATGCTGTCGGAGTCCGCGGGCCGCCTCAAGGTCCATTCGGGGCCCGAATCGGGGTCCAGTCGTTCGGTCTCTCGCGCCGTACGACGTGGTTTTCGTCCCGTGTGCCTGCAGCTTGTCCAACATCAGTTGGACAACGAGAGTATGAGTACCGGGTTTCGACCCACCGAAGCGGACACGCAGCTCATCGAATGTCTGAAAGGCCCTGGGGAGCCCACCAGCGAGCTGATTCGACGCGGGCTGCGGTCCCTGGTCAGAGAGGAGCAGCGACGCAGAGCCCACGAGGACATGGCCCGCATCGCCGCTTCTCGCGAGAATCCCGCCGATGAACCGGACGAAGGGGAGTACACGGAGGACGGCCGTATCCGCATCGTTGGCGCGGACACGATCGTCAACGCGCGTCCGGAGGAGACCCGTTGATCCAAGGCGCCGCCTACCCGATCGAACTGAGGGACGCCAAGCGTGGACACGAACAGCGCGGGCGCCGCTTGGGCATCGTTGTCAGTGACGGTCCGCGCGTATGGTCCACGGTGACCGTCGTCCCCACATCGACCAGTGCCCAGTCCGCGCTGTTCAGACCTCGATCGCACATCGCTGGGCGCGACACTCTGGCCCTCACGGACCAGATGCGGACCATCGACACCAGCTATGTGCTCGGTGACCCGGCTGGCTATCTGGACCAGGCCGACATGACACGGGTGGAGTACGCGTTGGGTCTGTGGCTGGGCCTGAGCGTCGAGGTGGGTTTCTGACGCGGACGCGTCGAACGCCGGGCGTCAGTCCCGGGCTCCCAGGGCGCGCAGCAGGTAGGGGAGCAGGCGGTCGGCCAGGTCCGCGCTCGGGGTGGTGCCGGGCACGTGGGGGACGAGGTAGGTGTGCGTGGTCATCGGCCCGATCACCATCTCCCCGACGACCACGGGGTCGGCCACCGGTTCGATCTCGCCGCGCGCGGCGGAGCGCTCCAGCAGCGCGGCGACCCGGTTCTGCAGGGGCACGATGTAGGCCTCGAACAGCACGTCGGCCAGTGCCTGGTTGTGCGCGGCCTCCCCGATGACGGCGCGGACCAACTGCCCCGAGGGGCTGTCGAGGGCGCGGGCCTTGTCGTGCAGCAGGCGGGACAGGTCCGAGCGCAGGCTCCCGGTGTCCTCGTCGGGGCCCAGGTCCTCGATCCAGGCCTGGGCGGCCCCCACCACCAGGTGTTCCTTGGACCTCCAGCGGCGGTAGAGGGTGGCCGTGGAGACCCCCGCCCTCTTGGCCACCGCGGCGGTGGTCAGTCCGCTGTATCCGCGGAGGCGGAGTTCGGTCAGGGTGGCGTCCATCAGCGCGCGGTCCCGGGCCGCGTCCCGTGGCCGCCCCCGGGAGGGGGCGGGGCCGGACACGTCCGGCAGATGGTCCGTGGTCATGCCCGGAATCCTATGCCAGCCGCTGTTTCCGGAGCGTGTCCGGATGCGGCGCCCGCTTCCGCGCGGGGAGGAGGGGCGCGCGGAGGATTCCGGCCGGCGGCGTTCTACCCCTATGGAAACGAAACGCTTTCGTTTACCATCGGGTCATGTCGAAGACCTACGCCCCCAGTGAAGACGCCGTCGCCGACATCCCCAAGATCGTCGGCGGCCTGCGCGCCGCGTTCGCCGACGGCCGCACCAAGCCGGTCACCTGGCGCCGTGAACAACTGCGCGCCATGCGGCACCTGCTCACCGAGGAGCGCCCCGTACTGGAGAAGGCGCTCAAGGACGACCTGGGCAAGAGCCCGGTCGAGGCGCACACCACCGAGATCGGCTTCGTCCTCAACGAGATCGACCACACCCTGAGACACCTGAAGTCCTGGCTGCGCCCCCAGCGGGTCTCCGTACCCGCGGCGCTGGCCCCGGCCAAGGCCCGCAAGGTGCGCGAACCCCTCGGCACCGTGATGATCATCGCCCCGTGGAACTACCCGCTGAACCTGGCCCTGGCGCCGTTGGTCGGCGCCATCGCGGCGGGCAACACCGCCCTGGTCAAGCCCAGCGAACTCGCCCCGGCCACCGCCGCCGCCCTGGCCGACCTGGTCCCGCGCTACCTCGACACCGAGGCGGTCGCGGTGGTCCAGGGCGGCATCCCCGAGAGCACCGCCCTGCTGGAGCAGCGCTTCGACCACATCTTCTACACCGGCAACGGCGCGGTGGCGCGCCTGGTCATGGCCGCCGCCGTCAAGCACCTTACCCCCGTCACCCTCGAACTGGGCGGCAAGAGCCCCGCGATCGTCGAGCCCGGAGCCGACCCGGCCGCGACCGCGCGGCGCCTGGCCTGGGGCAAGTTCACCAACGCCGGACAGACCTGCGTGGCCCCCGACTACGTCCTGGCCGTCGGCGACAGCGCCGAGGCGCTGGAGCGCGAACTGGCCGCGGCCGTCACCGAGATGTTCGGCGACGACCCCAGAACGAGCCCCGACTTCGGCCGTATCGTCAACGAGCGTCACTTCGACCGGCTCACCGCCCTGCTGGACTCGGGCACCGCGGTGGTCGGGGGCGAGTACGACCGCGACGGCCTCTACATCGCCCCGACGGTCCTGGACGGGGTGGACCCCGGCGCGCCCGTCATGGCCGAGGAGATCTTCGGTCCCGTCCTGCCAGTCATCCGCATCCCCGACCTGGACGCCGCCATCGCCTTCGTCAACGAGCGCGACAAGCCCCTGGCGCTGTACGCCTTCACCGGGTCCGCCGAGACCAAGCGCCGCCTGACCACGGAGACCTCCTCGGGCGGCCTGGCCTTCGGCCTGCCGATCGCCCACCTGGCCGTGCCGGGCCTGCCCTTCGGCGGGGTCGGCGAGAGCGGTATGGGCGCCTACCACTCCGAGGCCTCGATCGACACCTTCTCGCACACCAAGTCGGTGCTCGACAAGTCCCTCGTGCCCGACACCATGCGGCTGGCCTACGCGCCGGTCACCGGATTCAAGGAGCGGCTCCTGCGCCGCATGCTGTGATCCGGTCGGCGCTCACTGGGGTCGGGCGTCGGTGAACACGTCGCCTGGCTCCAGCATGTCGCCGAACATCTCCGAGACCGTCACGAAGTGGTACCCCTGCCGGTGCAGCTCCTTGAGCACCGGGGGCACCGCCCGCACGGACGGTTCGTGGATGTCGTGGAGCAGCACCACGCTGCCCGCGGTGCTCTTGTCCAGCGCGCGCGCGACGATCTCGTCGGTGTCGCGGCTGCGCCAGTCCATGGTGTCTACGTCCCACAACAGGATGGGCAGGCCGGCGTGCTCGCGCACCGTCCCGTTCAGGGCGCCGTAGGGCGGGCGCAGGGTGGGCGGGTCCGAACCGATGACCTCGCGCACCGCCCGGTTGGTCCGGCCCAGGTCGGCCTCGATCCCGGCGGCGGACATCGCGCTCAGGTCGTCGTGCTTCCACGTGTGGTTGCCCAGCTCGTGCCCCTCGGCGTCCATCCTCGCCACGGTCTCGGGGAACTCGCCCACCAGGGAGCCCAGGACGTAGAAGGTGGCCTTGGCGTCGAAGGCGGCGAGGCTGTCCAGGAGGTCCTCGGTGTGCTCGCCGGGGCCGTCGTCGAAGGTCAGGGCCACGCACTTGAGCCGCAGGCAGTCCAGGGTGTCCTTCTCCGAGACGGGCCCGTCGGCGGACAGCCCTGAGGCGGGGCCCTCCAGCGCCGCGTCGCGCGCGTGGAATCCGAGCGCGGACAGGATCCCCTCGGCCGCTCCGGCCTCCAGGGGCAGTACGACATCGCTCACCCGGCCGGTGCCCGGCAACTGCGTCGGGTCCAGGCGCACCGCCAGGCCCCCGGCGGTGCTGAAGGCCAGGTCCTCGAAGGGCGAGCCCTCCCACGCCTGGGCCGCCTCCGCCGCCCGCACGGGGTCGAGCAGGTCGGTGCCCTCGCTCCCGGCGGTCTCCGCCGGGACGCCTCCGGGAGCGACCGCCCCCTCGGGGGAGGCGGTCTCCCTCGCGCTGCGCAGGGCGACCTCGCCGACGATCCCCGGAAGCTCCTCCAGGGACAGGCCGTAGTCATCGAGCAGGGCGTCGGCGAGCACCAGGTGGGCGCGTTCGATGGCCGCCTCACCGCGGAACAGCGACGTCCAGGGCAGCACGTCCCCGCTCTCGGCGTCGTACCACAGTGTGGTGGCCTCCTCGTGGTCGCGGATCCCCGCGGAGGAGACCGCTGTGAGGCGGACCCCGACCACGTCGGAGGAGGCTGCCAGGAGTGCCGCGTCCTGCCGCAGCTCGGGTCGGCCCCTGCCGGTCAGCTCCTCCAGGAACGCGGTCTGGCGGCGCGCCATCGCGGTGCGCACCTCCATGGTCAGCGGGTGTGCCTCGCCCAGGAGCGGGTAGCGGTAGCCCACCACGCTGTGGTCGGTGTCCACGGAGTGCTCGGCCACGCCGAGGCCGGGCACCTCGCCGACCGGCAGGCGGATCGCCTCGGCGCGCGCCTCCTCCGGCGCGTCGGAGTGGCAGCCCGACGCCAGGAGGAGCAGGCCCAGGGCCGCGGCAGCGCGGGCACGGAGTTCTCGTCTCAGTGAGGTCACAGACACGCTGGGACACTATCCGAAGAGCCACCCCATTACTACTCAACGCGACATGAAGAGCGCACCGTGTCATGAATGTGCGGGGCGATGGGTTTCTCCGAACCGAACCGTGTTTGCGCGCGTCCCAGTGCGTGGCGGTACACGTCCCGTGTGCCCCAACCGATCGAGAGAGACACCCGATGCACTACGGTCCCGGCCAGCCGCCCGAGGGCACAGGGGGGTACCAGTCCCCGCCCGGAGCGGGTGGGGGGTATCCACCGCCGCCCGGCGGGATGGGCGGCCCGCCTCCGCCGCCTCCCCCCATCGGCGGCGGCCCGCCGCCGGGGTCGGGCGGTATCCAGGGCGCGGCCATCGGCGCCATCGTCGCCAACGCCATCGGGCTGTGCCTGTGCTGGATGTTCTCGATCGTGGGGCTCGTCCTCGGCATCGTCAGCGCCTCCATCGCGGGCAGCAACCCCCAGGCGGCACGGACGTGCATGGTCATCTCCTACGCCATGTTCGGCGTCGGCATCGTCGCCTGGGTCGTCTACCTGGTGTTCTACGGCGGATCGGTGATCTGGTCGATGAACGAGTCCTCCTACTACTAGCGGGGCCGTTCCCCGGTGGTCCCGGGGGCGCGCCGGGCGTCCGCGGCGGTGGACCTGGACCGCAGGGGCCGGAGTTGGCAGTGTGTGGGATGCCAGGTCCACCTCTCGACGAAGAGAGCATCCCATGCACACCGCCGCCCTTCCCGACACCGACGCCCTCGCCGACCGCGCCCGGGCCGCTCTGGAGCGCTGCGGGGTCGACCGGCTGCGCGAGCCGATCGGCGCGGCCGGGATGGCCCGCACCCCCATCACCGGCCAGCACCTGTTCCCGGTCGAGTTCGACACCCCCGCCTCCGCGGGGCGGGCCGTGGCCGCCGCCCGCGAGTGCTTCTCCCCGGTCTGGCGCGACACCCCCGCGCCCCAGCGGGGCGGGCTCGTCCGGCGCCTGGGCGAACTGCTGCGCGAACACAAGGCCGATCTCGCCGAACTGGTGACGATCGAGGCGGGCAAGATCACCTCCGAGGCCCTCGGCGAGGTCCAGGAGATGATCGACATCTGCGACTTCGCCGTGGGGCTGTCCCGGCAGTTGTACGGGCGCACGATGCCCTCCGAGCGGCCGGGCCACCGCCTCATGGAGACCTGGCACCCGCTGGGCGTGGTCGGGGTGATCACCGCGTTCAACTTCCCCGTGGCGGTGTGGTCGTGGAACACCTGTGTGGCGCTGGTCTGCGGGAACACAGTGGTGTGGAAGCCCTCGGAGGCGACCCCGCTCACCGCGCTGGCCTGCCACGCGATGCTCATGCGCGCGGCGGCCGACACCGGGGCGCCCTCCGGCGTACACACGGTGGTGCTGGGCGGCCGCGAGGTCGGCGGGGCGCTGGTGGACGACACCCGGGTGGCGCTGCTGTCGGCGACTGGGTCGGTGGCGATGGGGCGCCAGGTCGGCCCGCGCGTCGCGGCGCGGGTGGGGCGCTGCCTGCTGGAACTGGGCGGCAACAACGCCGCGGTGGTGGCTCCCTCGGCCGACCTGGACCTGGTGGTGCGCGGCAGTGTGTTCTCCGCGGCGGGGACCGCGGGACAGCGCTGCACCTCGCTGCGCCGCCTGATCGTGCACGAGACGGTCGTCGACCAGGTCGCCGAGCGCCTCGTGGTCGCCTACAAGCAGCTACGCGACCGCATCGGCGACCCCTTCGGGGAGTCGACCCTGGTGGGGCCGCTCATCACCCGGCACGGGTACGAGGCCATGGCCGGGGCGCTGGAGCGGGCCGCGGCCGACGGCGGCGACGTCCTGGTCGGCGGGGGGCGCCGCCTGGAGGAGGCGGGCGCGGACGCCTACTACGTCGAGCCGGCGCTGGTGCGCATGCCCGGGCAGACGGAGGTCGTGCGGGAGGAGACCTTCGCCCCGATCCTGTACGTGATGTCCTACCGGACCCTGGACGAGGCGATGGAACTGCACAACGGGGTGCCCCAGGGGCTCTCCTCGGCGATCTTCACCCGGGACCAGGCCGAGGCGGAGCTGTTCCTGTCCTCGGCCGGGTCGGACTGCGGGATCGTCAACGTCAACATCGGTACCTCGGGTGCGGAGATCGGCGGCGCCTTCGGTGGGGAGAAGGACACCGGCGGCGGCCGAGAGTCCGGTTCCGACGCCTGGAAGGCGTACATGCGGCGGGCGACCAACACGGTCAACTACGGCGGCGGTCTGCCGCTGGCCCAGGGCGTGCGTTTTCTTTGAGACGCGATTCCTCCCGAGCCCCCAAGGGGCCGGGGCTCCTCGCGAGGCCACGCCGAAGCGAGGGGTGCGCCGCTGTACGGCGAGCCCGGACAAAAACATTGCGCAAAATCATGTTGTGGACAACTAAT
The DNA here is from genome assembly GCF_048060475.1 of Nocardiopsis sp. LOL_012. NCBI lineage: Bacteria > Bacillati > Actinomycetota > Actinomycetes > Streptosporangiales > Nocardiopsidaceae > Nocardiopsis > Nocardiopsis sp. LOL_012. Next base: position 37,737 of record NZ_JBHMIV010000029.1, read on the forward strand.
GAGTGCTACGGTGGCCGTGCGGCCACAGCGGACACGGGAGAGGGGAGCGGGCCATGGCAGACGGACAGCGGGACGAGCACCTGGCACTGGAGAACCAGCTCTGCTTCTCCCTGTACGCGGCCTCACGGGCCCTGACCGGGCTCTACCGCGACCTTCTGGACGACCTGGGGCTCACCTACCCCCAGTACCTCGTCCTGCTCGCCCTCTGGGAGCGCGACGCGCTCACCGTGAAGGAGTTGGGACGCGCCCTGCGCCTGGACTCGGGCACGCTCTCACCGCTCCTGCGCCGCCTGGAGCGCGCCGGACTCCTCGACAGGCGCCGCAGCGCCGACGACGAGCGCGTCGTCGAGGTCACCCTGACCGAGGAGGGCGAGCGGATGCGCTCGCGGGTGTGGACGGTACCCGGGCGCGTCCTGTGCGCGGCCGGGCTGGACCCGCAGCAGGCCGGTGAGCTGCGGCGGGCGCTCGACCGCCTCACCGCGTCGGTGGAGTCCGCCCCCCGAGGCGGGCGCTCGCGCCCCGTACCCGGGGCCGGGTCCTGAACACCGTCGGCCGCATCCCGAACCACGGCGCCCCGCTGGGCGCCGGACCACACAGAAAGGCAGTCCATGGCTCTCGACATCCTGTACAACGCCAACGCCACCGTCACCGGTGAGGGGCGCGCCGGAACCGGCAAGACCGACGACGGCCGCCTGTCGGTCGACCTGTCGGTCCCCAAGGGGCTGGGCGGCGACGACGGCCCCGGCACCAATCCCGAGCAGCTCTTCGCGGTGGGCTACGCCGCCTGCTTCCACGGCGCCCTGAAGAAGGTCGCCCGCGGCGCCGGTGCCGACCTGGCCGGCTCCACCATCGACTCCCGTGTCGGCCTGGGCAAGGCCGAGGACGGCCTGTCCCTGGAGGTGGACCTGGTCGTCACGATCCCCGGGGCCGACCAGGCCAAGGCCGAGGAGCTCGTCGAGGCCGCCCACCAGGTGTGCCCCTACTCCCGCGCCACCCGCGGCAACATCGAGGTCAACCTCACCGTCAAGACGTCCTGACGCCGAGACGGAGCCGGGGGCGGGGGACGGTGCGTCCCCCGCCCCCGGCGGTTCCCGTCCGGCCTCAGGCCGCGGTGTCCAGCAGCAGCAGCCGGTCCAGGATGTCCTGGAGGGTGACCAGTCCGCGCAGCGCACCGTCCTCCTCCACCAGGGTCAGGTGGCTGCGGCTCTCCCGCATGACGCTCATCGCCGCGTACATCGGCGTGTTCGTCGGAAGGGTGAGCACCGGGCGCATCAGGTCGGCCGCCGTGGTCCCCGGCGGGCGGGTCAGGGCCTCGCGCACGTGCAGCACGCCCACCGGCTGCTCCTGGTCCACGACGACCAGGCGCAGGTGTGTGGAGGAGCGGGAGACACGCTTGATCTCCTCCAGGCCGGCCTCGGGCGCCACCCACGCCATCTCCTCGCGCGGGGTGATGATCTCGCTCAGCGGCCGAGAGTTGACCTCCAGCGCGGTGGCGAGCTGGTCGCGGCGCTCGGAGTCCAGGGCCCCGGCCTTGACCGAGTGCTCCACCAGCTCGCGCACCGAGTCGGGGTCGTGCCCCGCCGACACCTCGTCCACGGCCTCCACCCCGAACCGGTGCAGGAACCAGTTGGTCATCCCGTTGAGGGTGACCAGCAGGGGTCGGGTGAACCACATGAACGCCTGCATCGGGATCGACAGCAGCGTCGCAGACTTCTCGGGGTGCGAGATCGCCCACGACTTGGGCGCCATCTCACCCACCACCAGGTGCAGGAACGTCACGACCGTCAGGGCGAGCACGAACGAGACCGTCGAGGCCACCGCGTGCGGCAGCCCCGAGAACAGCGGCTCCAGCAGGTGGTGCACGGCGGGCTTGGAGATGGCCCCCAGGGCCAGCGTGCACAGGGTGATGCCCAGTTGCGAACCGGCCAGCAGCAGTGACAGGTCGCGGGCGTTGCGCAGCGCGGCGCGCGCCGACACGCTGTGCTCGGCCTGGGCCTCCAACCGGTAGCGGCGGGCCGCCACCAGCGCGAACTCGATCGCCACGAAGAACGCGCTCAGCGCGATGATGAACGCGGTCAGGGCCAGCGCCACCCACGGGTTCAGGTCGCTCATGCCCGCACCTCCCGGGACCGGGCGTCCGCCGCCTCGTGCAGGCGCAGCTCCACGGTGTGCGGAACGTGCCGCTGCACGGAGTCGACGATCAGTGTCAGCTCCATGTCAGGGTCCTCCTCGTGGGCGCCGGCCGGCCGGGGCAGGGCGATGTCGACCCGGTCGCCCACGTCGGGCAGCCGGTGCAGCTCGTGGATGAGCAGGCCGCCCACGGTCTCGTAGTCGCCCTGGGGCAGGTCGTGGCCGAGCAGTCGCTCGGCCTCGTCCACGTGCAGGGCGCCCGGCACCATGTAGCCGCCCTCGTGCTCCAGGTGCGCCGGGGCCTCCTCGTCGGGGGAGTGCTCGTCGGCGATCTCCCCCACGAGCTCCTCGGCCAGGTCCTCGGTGGTGATCACCCCGGCCAGGCCGCCGTACTCGTCGAGCACGCAGGCGAACTCCTCGTCCGCCTCGCGCAGCCGGTCCAGCACCTCCGGCAGCGGCAGCGAGGTCGGGACCATGACGGTGGGCCGCGCCACCTCGCTGACCCTGATCGCGGCCAGGTCGCGCTCGCCCAGGGCCAGGACGTCGCGCAGGCAGATCACGCCCACGATGTCGTCCACGCCGTCGCCCAGCACCGGGAAGCGCGAGTGGTCCGAGGCCATCAGCTCGACGACCCGGCTGACCGGGTCGCCCTCCTCCACCGTCGCCACCTCCGGGCGCGGGATCATCGCGTGCCCGGCGGTGCGCTCGTGGAAGTCCAGGGTGCGGTCCAGCAGGGCGGACAGCTCCGCGGGCAGGTCGCCCTTCTCCCGGGACTCGGCGATGATGCTCTCCAGGTCGCGCGGGGTCGCCGCGTGCTGGACGTCCTCCAGCGGCGTGATCCGTACCGCCTTGAGCAGGACGATCGCCGCCTGGTCGAACAGCCAGATCACGGGACCGAAGACCCGCAGGTAGATGTTGGTGGACAGGGCCAGCCAGCGGGCGACCGGCTCGGGGCGGGCGATCGCCAGGTTCTTGGGGAAGAGCTCGCCGAACACCATCTGCACCGCGGTCGAGAACAGCAGCGTGAAGACGGTGCCCACGGCCACACCGGTGGCCACGGGGACCCCGGTCAGCCCCAGCAGTTCACCGATGCCCTGGCCGATCATCGGCTCGGCCACGTAGCCGACCAGCAGGCCGGTCACGGTGATGCCCAGCTGGGCGCCGGAGAGCATGAACGAGGTGCGGTCGGTGACCTTCTTGACCCGCCTCGCGACGGGGTCGCCCGTGGCGGCCCGAGCCCGGACACGGGAGCGGTCCACCGCCATGAAGCCGAACTCCTGGGCGACGAAGTACCCGTTGGCGGCGATGATCACCAGGATCACCAGCAGGCCGACGGCGATACCGAGGACGGTGCTCATCGGGCACGCACCGCCTGTGTCCGCCGCGGGGCGGGGTTCCTGTACCGGTGCGCGCCCCTAGGAGAAGGGGGCTCGTCTGAATCTGGGTCACAGCATCCGCGGGGGACGCTGTTGGTACTTCGGGACGGGTCCACTGTTCCTCTCTCTGCGCCTTCGCGCGTCGGATGTGCCTGAAACGGCCTGTGTGTGCGATGAGAACGTTCGGACGCGGGGAAGGGTTCCCGGTCAGCCCCCGACGGGGGCGTCGGCCTCCCCGCCCAGGGAGGCCCACTCGCGGCGGCGGGCCTCGGTGAGGGCGATCGCGGTGGCCACCGCCACGTTGAGCGATCCGACCCGGCCGACCTGCGGGATGTAGGCCACGGCGTCCGCGCCCGCCAGCAGGGCAGGGGAGCAGCCGTGGTCCTCGGCGCCCACGGCCAGGCACACGTCCGGTTCGAGCGGGGCGGCGTGCAGGGGGAGCGCCCCGGAGGCGAGTTCGACCGCCACGACCTTGTAGCCGTCCGAGCGCACGTCCTCCAGCGCCTCGGCGGTGGTGGGGAAGCGGGTGTGGGGGACCTTCGCCGCGGTTCCCAGCGCGGTCTTGCCGACCTTGGGGTCGTCGGGGTCGGCGCTGTTGCCCGTGAGCCACAGGCGGTCCACGCCAAGCGTCGCGCACGTGCGCAGGATCGAACCCAGGTTGAAGGGCTGGGTGACGGATTCGACGAGAAGGGCGACGCGCCCCTCCGTGCGCCTGCGCCACTGCCGGTTCAGGCGTTTGACGTCCGTGGGACGCAACTGCGTGCTCAACTGCGGTGTGTTCCTCAGCGGGTGGGGTCGGATTCTCGATTCTGCCAGTGCTCGCCTCAGGTTAACCGGTCGGGGGGCCGACCGCACTCCTCACCTGGGGCACAACGGGCAAAATCGGTGTTACGGCGTTTCGCCGGTGCTGGAGCGGCGCACGCGCAGCACCCGGAACCCCGCGCGGGAGGCCGTACGTTCGGCGGGCAGGCCCTGGGAGTCCAGCCATTTCTGCAGCGAGTCGGCGCCCAGGTGGCGCTGCACCACCAGGTGGGCCTCGCCGCCGGGGGCGAGGCGGCCCAGCCACGTCAGCAGCATCGCGTGCAGCACCCCCTTGCCCACCCGGATGGGCGGGTTGGACCACACCGCGTCGAAGGGCCCGGCCAGGTCCTGCTCCGTGCAGGAGGGGGCCTCCGGCCGGTGCGGCCCCTGGTCCGCGGCCAGGCCGCCCCCGGGGGAGACCACGGCGAAGCGTGCGCCCCCCAGCCCGTGCTCGGCCGCGTTGCGCCGGGCCAGGTCCACGGCCCTGGAGTTGACGTCCACGCCCAGGACCCGGGCGCCGGGGGCACGTGAGGCCAGGGTCAGGGCGATGGGTCCGTAACCGCAGCCCAGGTCCAGCAGCCGCCCTCGCGCCGGTGGCGGCGGCACCGTCTCCAGCAGCACCCGGGTCCCCAGGTCGACCCTGTCGGGCGAGAACACGCCCCGGTCGGTGCGCAGCCGCAGGTGCAGGTCGGGCAGGACGAGGTCGGCCGTCGACGGGCGGCTGGCGGTGCCGGGGTCGGGGTCGAAGTAGTGCTGGGCCACGCAGCGACGGTACCAGCACCGCAAGCGAGGGGGACCGCACGGCAAAAACCTCCCGTTCCAGCGGGAACGAAATCGTCAACCCCCGGGACCGGACGCCCGGCCGTGCCCAAGATGGAGGTAGCCGAGGTTTGTGGGGGAGAGCATGCGAGCACAGGTAGGAGACCGGTTGGTCGTCGAGAGCCCGCGCGACGACGCACACCGCAGGACGGGGATCGTGACCGGCGTCCGGGGCAGCGGCGGGGAACCGCCGTACCAGGTGCACTGGCTCCAGAGCGAGCACGGACACGACGACCTCGTGTACCCCGGACCGGACGCCCACATCGAGCCCACGTCAAAGGCCGCGGACACACAGGCGGAGGGGGCGAGCACCATGCAGACGACCAAGCGCTGGGACGTCGACGTCGTCGTGTCGGAGGAGAGCGAGGGGGAGGCCGCGCGTACCTGGGCCGAGGTCGGCATGATCGCCGATGACGGGACGGCTCTCAGAGGCCACGGCATGGCCCGCAAGCACCCGGCGGACCTGGACGTTCCCGAGATCGGCGAGGAACTGGCCGTATCGCGTGCGCTGTCCGACCTCTCCCGCCAGCTTCGCCAGGTGGCGGCCGAGGACATCAACGAGAACACCGGCACCCCGTGGCGGCCGAGCTGAGGGCTCCGCCACGACGGCGCGTGAACCATGCGGCCCCCGGCGCCCGCCGGGGGCCGCCCGCGGTCCGGACCCCCGCGCGGCGACACCGTCGCGACCGGAAGCGGTCACCGCCCTCACACCCACGGGCACCCGATGGTCATCCGGATCGGGCACACTCGGAAAAGGCGGGTCACCACCCAACCCTAGGAGACGCCTTTGACCACCCCCTCCGGAGCCCAGGCCACCCCTGCCCGTGTACTGGGCACCGCCGACGCGGTGGCCATCGGCGCGGGAGCGATGCTCGGCGCCGGAGTGTTCTCCGTCTTCGCCCCGGCGGTGGTCGGCGCGGGAGCCTGGCTGCCGGTCGCCATCGTCGTCGCCGGCGCGATCGCCTACTGCAACGCCGTCTCCTCCGCCCGCCTCGCCGCCCGCCACACCCGGTCCGCCGGCGCCTACGTCTACGGGCGCGAGCGCCTGGGCGAGCTGTGGGGGTACCTGGCGGGCTGGGCCTTCGTGGTCGGCAAGACCGCCTCCTGCGCGGCGATGGCCATGACCTTTGCCGCCTACGCCGCGCCCGGCTGGGAGCGGCCCGTCGCCGCGGCAGCCGTCGCCGCGGTCGTCGCCCTGGACCACTGGGGGGTGCGCCGCTCCACACTGGCGGTCAAGGCCGTGCTCGGGGCGGTGCTGGCCGTCCTGGCCGCCGTCGTCGTCGCCATGGGCTTCAGCGGCCGTCTGGCCGCCGTCGCCGAGGTGGACGGACTCGGCCCCTGGCCCGGGTCCTTCGGCCTGCTCGGCGCGGCCGGCGTGATCTTCTTCGCCTTCGCGGGCTGCGCACGCGTGGCGACGCTGGGCGGTGAGGTCCACGACCCGCGCAGGACCATCCCTAGGGCGATCGCCCTCTCCCTGGGCGGGGTGCTCGCCCTGTACCTGGTCGTGGGCACCGGCGTACTCATCGTGCTGGGCCGCGAGCGCCTGTCCACGAGCGCCGCGCCGCTGGTCGACGCGGTCCGGGCGGCGGGCTTCGACACCCTGGTGCCCCTCGTCGTCGCCGGTGCCGCCGTCGCGAGCCTGGGGGCCCTGCTGTCATTGCTGCCGGGGGTGTCCCGCACCGCCGCGGTGATGGCCGAGGACGGCCACCTGCCGCGCTTCCTGCGCGGCCTGCACCCGCGCCTCGGAGTCCCCCGCCGCGCGGGGATCGCGGTCGGCGCGGTGGCCGTGGCACTGGTGCTGCTCACCGACCTGTGGGGGGTGATCTCCTTCTCCGCCTTCAGCGTCCTGGTCTACTACGCCATCACCAACGCCTCGGCGCTGCGGTTGGGGCCGGACGAGAACCGTCCGCCGCTGCTGGTGCCGGTGGCCGGGCTGGCGGGGTGCGTGGTCCTGGCGTGCAGTCTTCCACTGCACGTGGGGGCGGTGGGGCTGGCCGTGCTGGGGTCCGGCGCGCTCCTGTGGTGGCTGCGCGAGCGGCGCCGCTGAGCCGAACGGCTCAGCGGTCCCCGTCCGGGCGGCCGACCAGGTGCCCCAGTCCGCGCCTGGCCGTGGTGGACAGGCGCAACCCGACCAGCTCCTCGGGGGCGAACCACCCGCAGTCGGAGGTGGACCCGCCCGTCTCCACCACGCGGGCGGCGACCGGTTCTCCCACGTGCACGTGGAAGAAGACCCACACGCCGTGCACCTGCGGCCCGGGGGGCGCGGTCCGGTGGTGGGCGGTCACCGCGATGAGCTCTCCGACGGCGCCGTGCTGGCCGGTCTCTTCGAACACCTCGCGCCGCAGGGCCTCGCGCACGTCCTCCCCGGCGTCCACGCCCCCGCCCGGCAGGTGCCAGGTGCCCGCGCCGGGGAAGCCCTCGGCGATCAGGCTGAGCAGCAGGCGGCCGTCCGGGCCGGTCACGATCCCGTAGGAGGCCACCCGGCTCAGCCGGGGGCGGCCGTCGGCGGGCGCCTCCTCGGAGGCCAGTTCCGCGACCGAGGGGGGCAGCGGTCCGGTCACCAGGGGGCGCGTCCCGTCCGCTTCGGCGAACACGAGGCGGTCCACGTGCACGGTGCCGCCCTCCGGGGAGGTACCCAGTTCGGTGAGCACGTCCACGGCCGACAGGGGGGTGCCCGGGGCCAGGCCGCCGAGCTCGCGGGCCACCGCCTCCGGGGACTCGGGGAACTTCAGCCGCCGCCCGCGCACAGCGGTCCCGGTCCTCGGGACCAGGTGGACGGTGACGCGGCGCGCGGTGGCCCGGGAGGGCCTCACAGCACCCCCGAGGGGGCCGCGGTGGGCAGGCCGACCAGGTGGAGCAGCTCGTCGAGGCCGGAGACCATGGTCACGCCCTCGAAGCCCCTCCCGCCCCGGCGGTCGATCACGACGGGGTGCATGTGCGCGGCCCGGGCCCCCACACCGTCGGACTGGATCTGGTCGCCGACGTGCCAGCAGGCGCGCGGGTCCACGCCCAGGCGCTGGGCGGCCGTCTCGAAGATGCGCGGGTCGGGCTTGCCCGCGCCGGCGGTGTCGGCGCAGACCACGGTGTGGAAGTAGGGGGTCAGCTCCAGGGCCTGCATCTTGGCGTGCTGGAGGGATTCCACGCCGTTGGTGACCACGGCCAGGCGGTACCCGGCGGAGGCCAGGGCGTTCAGTGCGCGGTGTGTGTCGGGGAAGACCTGCCAGCCAGAGCGGTGGGCGTCCAGGTAGAGGCGGTAGAGGTCGTCGCACTGCTGGTCGACCAGGTCGGAGCGGCCGGCCTGGACGGCCAGCGCCCGGATGCGCTCTCGGCGCTGCTGCTCCAGGCTGATCTTGCCGCGCAGGTAGGTACCGAAGGAGATCTCGGTCTGCACCTCCCACAGGGTCCGTGCGGCGGAGAAGTCGGGGTGGCCGATCCGTTCCATGACCGCACGCAGCCCCGTGGACGACGCGGCGCTGTCGTCGATGAGCGTGTCGTCTAGGTCGAAGCAGATCGCGGTGGGTGCTGCTGCGGGTATGTTCGGCATCTTTCCTCAACTGGAAGGGCAGGACAAAACATGGCAACGCTAACCCGTGGGCACGACAGGAATGGGGTAAACCCCTATTAAACGGATGTCGCTAACATCACAGTGTGCGGGGGTGGGGCAGGAGAGGCACCCGCTCACCGCCGGGAAGCGGTCACGGCATCCGCTGGAACCACAGGAGCGAGGTCACCGCCGTGGCCAGGCCCAGCAGGAGGGCGGCCAGGACGAAGCGTGTGACGATTTCCTCATGGACCCACTCGGTGCCCAGCGAGGAGCCGATGTCCTCGTAGACGTCGTTGAGCTCGTTCTCGGACGCGGCCTCGTAGAAGTGCCCCCGGGTGCCGTCGGCCAGTTCCATGAGCGCCTCCTTGTCGATGTCGGCGGGCACCTGGTAGCCGTCGATCTCGATCAGCGCGGCGCCGCTGCCGAAGGCGATCGTCGACACCGGAATGCCCGCCTCCGCGGCGACGGACGAGGCCTCCGCGATCGCCCGCCCGCTGGTGTTCTCCCCGTCCGACAGCAGCACGATCGCCGACGGGGGCGGGTCCTCGACGGAGTCCTCGTCGAAACCGCGGATCGCCTCCAGCGAGGCGAACACGCCCTCGCCGATCGCCGTGCCCGGCCCCAGCCGCAGGTTCTCGATCGAGGTGACCACCGCCTCGTGGTCCTGGGTGGGCGAGGCCACCACCGTCGCCGTCGAGGAGAAGGACACCAGGCCCACGTTGAACCGGTCGGGGAGGGTGTTCACGAACCCCTGGGCAGACTTCTTTGCCGCGTTCAGCCGGTCGGGCTCGATGTCGGTGGCCGCCATCGACAGGGACACGTCCACCGCAACGATGATCGTGGCCCGTTCCCGGGGCGCCTGCACCGGCATGGCGGGCACCGCCATCGCCGCGATCAGCACCGCCAGGGCGAGCGTGAACAGCACGGGGGGGACGTGGCGGCGCAGGTCCGGGCGGCGGGGCACCACCTGGTCCAGCAGGGCCAGGTTGGTGAAGCGCGCCGTGTACCGCCGACGGCGGGTCTGGGCGAACATGTAGGCCGCGACGAGCAGCACGATCACCAGCAGCCACCACAGCCGCTGCGGCTCCAGGAAGGTCATGCGCCCCGCCTCCGTCCGTCCGCGCCCCGGTACGGCTGCCGCCCGTGCCGTCGGTGTCGCATCCTCTGCCGCCGTTCCGTGGTCACCGGGGCGTCCCCGGGGTGTGCCTGGCCATGTGGTGCGCGGTCCGGCGCTGGTGGATGACGAACCGCGCGGTGTCCAGAACCCAGTCGCGGTCGGTGCGCAGCACGAGGTGGTGGACGCCGCACCGCCGCAGCGCCGCCCGGATCGCCTGCCTCTGGGCGTGCGCTGCCCGCCGGTAGCGCTCACTGACCCGTGCGGTCAGCCGGATGTCGCGCACCGCCCCGGTCCGCGGATCGCGCAGGGTCACCGATCCGATGTCGGGCACCTCCAGCTCCCTGGGGTCGACCACCTCCACGACCAGCACCTGGTGGCGCGAGGACAACTGCCGCAGGGGCCGCTCCCAGTCGGGGGACCCGCCCTCCCCGGACGGGCCGTCCAGGAAGTCGGAGACGACCACGCGCAGCCCCCGGCGCCGCCGGGTGCGCACCAGGTCGGTCACCGCGTCGGCCAGCGTCGCGCCGCCCGGGTGGGGGGCGTCCCCCGTGGGGGCGGCCGCCACCGTGGCCAGGAGCGAGAGCAGCGCCTCCTTGCCGGACCGGGCGGGCCAGCGCCGCACCGTGCCCTGGTGGAGGAAGTGCGCGCCGAAGCGGTCGCCCACCCGCTGGGTGAGCAGGTTCGCCGCGACCATCGCGCCGACGGCCACCTGGCGCTTGGTGTGCAGGCCCGTACCGAAGTCCATGCCCGGCGACAGGTCCAGCAGGGTCCAGCTCTCCAGCTCGCGGTCGGCGACCAGGTCGCGCACGTGCGGGACGTCGGTGCGGGCCGTCACCGCCCAGTCCATGAGGCGGACGTCGTCCTCCCCCGGCTGGTACAGGCGGGCCTCGGCCGCCTCCGACCCCGGCCCCAGGCGCAGCCCGAGGTGCTCGCCGTGCAGCAGCCCCTCCAGGCGGTGCACGATGCGCAGGTCCAGCCGGCGCAGCGCGGCCCGCAGACGCGCGTCGGTTCCCAACATCGGTGCGGACACGGGGCTCACCTCGGGGAGGCGAAGGAGGCCGTCTCGCCGCTGGGAGGCTCGTCCCAGATCACCCGGGGCGCCAGGACCGTGGACAGGACGCGGTCGACGACCTGGCCGGCGGTGACCCCGTCCGCGAGGGCGTCGAAGGTCAGGACGAGCCGGTGGGCGATCACGTCGCGGGCCAGCACCCTGACGTCGTCGGGCAGGACGTAGTCGCGCCCGCGCAGGACGGCCAGGGCGCGTGCGGCCGCGACCAGGCCGAGGGTGGCGCGGGGGCTGGCGCCCACCTCCAGCACCTGGCGCAGGTCCGGCATCTGGTGGCGCTCGGGCTCACGGGTGGCCATGACCAGGCGCACCACGTAGTCGGCGATGAGCTGGTGCACGTGGACGCGCTCGGCGTCCGACTGCAGTTCGCTGAGGGTGACCGGGTCCAGCACCTGGTGCGCCGTGGGCGGACGGGTGCTCATCCGGCGCAGGATCTCCATCTCCTCGTGCGCGCCGGGGTGCCCGACGTCGACCTTCATCAGGAAGCGGTCCCGCTGCGCCTCGGGGAGCGGGTAGACGCCCTCCGACTCCACGGGGTTCTGGGTGGCGATGACGATGAACGGGGAGGGCAGCGGATAGGTGGTGCCGCCGAGGGAGACCTGGCCCTCGGCCATGACCTCCAGCAGCGCCGACTGCACCTTGGCCGGGGCGCGGTTGATCTCGTCGGCGAGGACGAAGTTGACGAAGACCGGGCCCAGCTCGACGTCGAACCTCTCGGTGGAGGGATGGTAGATCCGAGTCCCCACGATGTCGGAGGGCACCAGGTCGGGGGTGAACTGGATGCGGGAGAAGGAGCCGCCGGTGACCTTGGCCAGGGTCGACACCGCCAGGGTCTTGGCGACGCCGGGCACGCCCTCGATGAGGCAGTGGCCCCGGGCGACGAGGGCGATGAGGGTGCGCTCCACCATCCGGTCCTGGCCGACGATGACGGTGGAGACCTCCTGGAGCGCCGAGCGCAGCAGCCTGGTGGGCTCGCCCGGGGTGCCGTCCGCGCCCTGCGGGGGCACGGCTCCGGGTGAGTTCTCTGACATCTTCCGCCTCTCCGACTGGGAGCCCCGCGTGACAGGTAGCGCCGAATAGGGTGTGGATCACCCGCTTGTGGCGACACTACCCGCTTCACCCGGGAGATTCCGGGACACGACGCCACGTGGCGGGCGGCCGAGTCGTTGAACGAGGGGACCACGACATGGGGGTTGCCACCCGGGGCCTGCGCGGAGACGATCCCCGCCAACTGGGCGGGTTCCGCCTGCTCGGCAGGGCGGACACCTCCCCGGTGGGGGTCGTGTTCCTGGGCCGGGACGCCTCGGGGGCCGAGGTGAGCGTGGCCGTGCTGCACTCCGGGGCCGGCGCCGACCCCCGGGCGCGGGAGAGGTTCGTGCGGGCGGTCCGCGGCCGAGACGACGTCCTGGCCGCGCGCACGCGCGGCCGGTCGGTGCTGTGGGTCGCGCTGCCCGGCGCCGCCTCCGCGGCGGGGGAGGTCCTCAGGGAGGTCGCCGAGGGCGGTCCGGTGGTCGCCGACGGACCGGTCGTGCTGCCGTACTGGGCGGGGGAGCGGCCGGGGGCCGCCGCGCGCTGGGCGCCTCGGCAGGACCACCGGGAGGCCGGGGCCGGGCCGGGGGAGCGGAACTGGTGGCTGGTCGGTGCTCTGGCCGCCTTCCTGGTCTTCCTGCTGCTGCTGGTCACAGCCCTGTACTGGTGGATGCTGCAGTTCCCTCCGCCGGAGATGCCTCCGCCGGGGCCGATCCAGATCGAGCCCGAGGACGCGGAGGAGGGTGAGTCGGCCTCGCCGGTGGAGGAGGAGCCCGCCCCGCAGACGCCGAGGCCCTCGACGGAGGGGGAGGACCTGGAGGGCGACCCCGAGGACCACCTGTGAGGTGGCGGTAGTCCTGGAGGAGATGCCACGTTCTCCTCTGTAGACCCATACAAATCTACGACGTAAAGGTGGCTGTTCATCTCGAAAGGAGAATCAAAACACTCCTAAAAGACAATCGCGCGGCTACGCCGCACGCTTTCCCACCCGGGCCGAGCGCGACGTGTCATTGTCGGCCCGTGCAGGGGGCTGGAACATGTTCAGGGGCGGAGAGCGGGCACGGCCGGCCCCGTGCCGGGGCTTTCGGCAGGCGGGGCGACCTCGGCCGTCTGCGCGGCCCTGGGCGCGGTGACCGCAGGTGGGGCCGGTCCACGCCCGGTGCCTGCCTATGCTGGTCGTCGTGTTGAGGAAAGTGGTCGCGACGCGGTACGTCCTGCCGCTGCGCGAAGGGGGCTCGCTTCCCGGTCTGGTCGAGGCCGACGACCTGGGGATGTACGTGGTCAAGTTCGTAGGGGCAGGTCAGGGGCGCAAGACGCTCGTGGCCGAGGTCGTCACCGGTGAACTCGGCCGGGCCCTGGGGTTGCCGGTCCCCGAGCTGGCACTGGTGGAACTGGATCCGGTGATCGGGCGGGGCGAGCCCGACCCCGAGGTACAGGAACTGCTCAGGGCCAGCGGCGGACTCAACCTTGGGATGGACTTCCTGCCCGGGTCGCTGGGGTTCGATCCCCTGGCTTTCGGCGCCGATCCCGGATTCGCCGGCCGGGTACTGTGGCTGGACGCTCTGACCGGCAATGTCGACCGCTCATGGCGCAACCCGAACATGCTGCTGTGGCACGGGCGTCCCTACCTCATCGACCACGGGGCGACACTCATCTTCCACCACAGTTGGGCTAACGCGGACCGGTTCGTCTCCCGCCCCTACGACGCCTCCGACCACGTTCTGTCGGGCTTCTCCCCCGATCTGGCCGCCGCGGACGCGGCACTGGCCCCCGTGGTGGGGGAGGGACTCCTGCGCGCAGCGGTGGACCTGGTACCGGACGAGTGGCTGGCCGACGAGCCGGGGTTCGGCTCTCCCGGTGAGGTGCGCGACGCCTACGTGCGACACCTGCTGGCCCGGCTGTCGGACCGCTCCTGGCTGCCGGAGGTGGGGCGGTGAGCGGCGGTGAGCGCTACAGCGACGCGGTGACGACCGGACGCGTGGGCGAGGAGCGCGACCGGTGCGTGTTCGAGTACGCGCTGGTGAGGGTGGTGCCCTGCCTGGAGCGCGGCGAGTGCGTGAACGCGGGGGTGATCGTCTACTGCCAGGAGCGGGCGTTCCTGGCGGCCCGTACGGCGCTGGACGAGCGGAAGCTGCTGGCGCTGGCCCCGGACACCGATGTGGCGGGCGTGCGGCGGGCCCTGGCGGCGGTCGAGGCGACGTGTGCGGGCGGTCGGGGGGCGGGTGCGGCCGGTGGTGAGCGCCCCGGGCAGCGGTTCCGGTGGTTGACCGCACCCAGGAGCACGATCGTGCAGACGGGGCCGGTACACGGGGGGCTGACGGAGGATCCGGCGGCCGAGGTGGAGCGGCTGGTGGACCGGCTGGTGCGCTGAAGCGGTGCCCGGGTAGTGCAAGTCACAGCGGATGCCGGGGGTTGCCGGGACGCTTTTGGTGTTCAACAGTGTTGATATGGGATGGCCTGGGGTGTTCTTCGGTCCCCCGGTGGTGTCCCTGATCCCCCTCCCCCTCGTGTTTTGGAGTGATCGTGCAGTCATCGGAGTCCCTGTCAGTCGGGTCGGTTTCCGGGTCGGGTGGTGTGGTCCGTTCCGCCCGGCCGCGCCGTTCGGTCGCTCTCCTGGTCTTGGTGCTGGGTGTTCTGACGGGCCTGGGCCCGTTGGCGACCGACATGTACCTGCCGGCGTTTCCTCAGGTCGCCGATGACTTGGCGGCGACCGAGGGGCAGATCCACCTCACGTTGACGGCGATGATGCTGGGGCTCGCGGTCGGACAGTTGGTGATCGGCCCGATGAGCGATGCGGTGGGACGACGCAGGCCGCTGCTGGTGGGCGTGGCGCTGTTCACGGTGGCGTCTGTATTGTGCGTTTTCGTGCCCGACGCGACGGTGTTCGCGGTGGTGCGGTTCATCCAGGGCGCGGCGGGTGCGGCCGGTGCGGTGATCGCCCGCGCGGTGGTGCGCGACCTGTTCTCCGGTGATGAGGCGGTGCGGTTCTTCTCCCGGCTGGCTCTGGTGATGCTGCTGGCGCCGCTGCTGGCCCCCTTGGCCGGGGCGCAGTTGTTGCTGGTGGGGCCGTGGCAGTTGAGTTTCTGGGTGCTGGCGGTGGTGTCGGTGCTCAGTTTCGTGTTGGCTCTGGTGTGGCTTCCGGAGAGCCTGCCGGTGGAGGAGCGGCGTTCGCGGGGGCCGCGGGAGTTGGCGGTGACGGTGGGGCGGCTGCTGCGTGATCCGCGGTATATGGCTCCGGTGCTCACGGTCGGGTTGAGTTTCGGGATGCTGTTCACCTATGTGTCGTCGTTCTCGTTCGTGGCGCAGGAGGGGTTCGGTGCCTCGCCTCAGGTGTACGCGTGGCTGTTCGCGGTGAACTCGCTGGGGCTGATGGCGGGGACACAGATCAACGGGGTGCTGGTGGGGCGCGTGGAGGCGCCGCGTCGGTTGGCTCTGGGGTTGGTGATCGCGCTGGTGGCGGTGGTGTCGCTGCTGGTGTTCGAGTTGTGCGGTGTGGCGACGCTGGCCGTGGTGTCGGCGCTGCTCGCGCTGATGATGTTCAGTGTCGGGTTCATCATGCCCAACGCGACGGTGTTGGCGCTGGACGGTCAGCCGGTGGCGGTGGCGGGCACGGGTTCGGCGCTGATGGGTGCGTTGCAGTTCGCGATGGGGGGCGGTGTGGCCGCGTTGGCCGGGATGACCCCGTCGGGTGAGGCGTCGGTGCTGAGCATGGCCGTGGTGATGGCGGTGTCGGCGGTGCTGTCGTTTGCGGCGTTCGTGTGGTCCGTGCGGTCGAAGGTCCGATGACCGGTCGTGTGCTGGGGATTCGTGTACCTGATCCGGGTTGCCGTGGGGTGGTGTGTCCGGGCACAGTAGGTGCTC
Organism: Nocardiopsis sp. LOL_012; assembly: GCF_048060475.1. NCBI lineage: Bacteria > Bacillati > Actinomycetota > Actinomycetes > Streptosporangiales > Nocardiopsidaceae > Nocardiopsis > Nocardiopsis sp. LOL_012. The sequence continues at coordinate 53,480 of NZ_JBHMIV010000029.1, forward strand.
ATGTTCCCCTTTCGTGACGGGCCTGCTGGTATGTGATCCCGTTGCCGACGTGTCAGAGGATGAGGGTCTATGGCCGGGTCGAGTGTCAGTCCGGGTGTGCGTGGGCGAGAACTGTCCGGGCTGGGCGAGTTGGTGTACGGGTTGGCGCGGGAGGCCCCGGACGTCGAGGCGTTCACGGTGCCCGGTGAGGGCGGGGGCTGGCAACGGCGGACGGTGGGGGAGTTCGCCACGGAGGTGACGGCTCTGGCCAAGGGGATGGTCGCGGCGGGGGTGTCCGAGGGTGATCGGGTGCTGCTGGTTGCGGGGGTCCGTCACGACTGGGCTCGTGTGGCGTTCGCCGTGTGGTCGGTGGGTGCGGTGCTGGTTCCGGTGTCGGCCTCGGCTTCGGTGGAGCGGGTGGCCCATGTGGTGCGTCAGACGCGTCCCGCGGCGGCCGTGGTCGAGGGCGAGCGGGTGTGGCATGCGGTGTCGGGGCTGCAGCGTGAGGTGTCGGATCTGGGGCGTGTGTGGCGTCTGGAGGGCGGTGCCGGGGAGATCGTGCGGCTGGGTGCGTACATGGACACCTCGGCGGTGCGGTTTCGGCGGGATGCGATCGCTGCTGAGGACACTGCGGTGGTGCTGTATCCGATGAGCACGGTGTCGCGGCGGATGCGGGGTGTGGTGCTGTCGCACGGTGCTCTGCGGGACGCGGCGGCGGACGTGGTGGACCGGATGTGGCCGCGGTTGTCGGAGTTGAAGCCGGGTCAGGCGAGTGCGCTGGTGGATCTTCCGTTGTCGGAGATCTCGGGGCTGGCTTCGTTGTTGGCGTGTGTGATGGGTCGGGTGCGGTTGGGGCTGGCGGCTCCGGGGTCGCTTCCGGGTCTGGTGGCCTCGTTCGCTCCGACGGTGCTGGTGGGGCCGGCGGGGCTGTTGGAGGGTGTGTACGAGGGGGAGCGGGACCGTGCCCGGTTGATGGGGTGGGATTCGCTGGGGACGTTCAACGCGGCTGCGGATGCGGCGGTGCAGTTCGACCGGGCGCCGAAGAAGAGTCCGTGGCGGCGGTTGTCGCGGTCGATGTACGACTGGTCGCTGGGTCGGGTGCGCGAGGTGTTCGGTGGCCGGGTGCATCTGGCTGTGTGTTGGGGTGGGGGGCTTTCCGAGCGGTTGGACCGGTTCTTCAGCGGTATAGGGATGCCGGTGGTGCAGGTGTTCGGCATGCCTGAGACGGCTGGTGTGTTCGTGGCCAACGCGGTGGGGGATCGGTCGGCCGGGTCGGTGGGCCGTGCGTTGGAGGGGCGTGAGGTGTGGGTGTCGCGTGAGGGCGAGGTCCATGTGCGCGGGGGCGGTCTCTTCTCGGAGTACTGGGGGGACGGTGAGGCGACGCGCGGTGCGTTCCGTGAGGGGTGGTTGGCCACGGGGGTGCTGGCGGACATGGACGAGGACGGGTTCGTGCGTGTGCGGGGGCGGCTCCGGCCCCAGGCGGCGGTGGCCGAGGTTCCGGGCCGGTTCGCGGTGCCGGAGCGTGCTGTGGAGCCGGTGACGGAGCCGGTGCCGCGGGTGGAGCCTGCGCCGGACGCGGCTGGGGCGCCTGTGGTGGCGGAGGGTGCGGCGGAGTCGGTCGACGACGCGGTGCTGGTGGCCGAGTTCGAGGGTCGGTTGCGTGCGCATCCGCTGGTGAGCCAGGTGTTGGTGATCTCGGAGGGGCGGCCGTTCGCGAGTGCGTTGATCACGTTGGTGCGTGATCAGTTGGAGTACTGGCGTCTGGTGAACGGGCGGCCGTTGTCGATGGCGCCTGAAGAGATCGCGGGTGATCGTGATCTGCTGCGTGAGGTGCAGGGGTTGGTGTATGAGGCCAACCGGAGTGTGCCGCGGCGGTTGGCTGTGCGGTCCTTCCATGTGTTGGCGGAGGAGTTCACGGTGCAGTCGGGTTTGGTGGCGCCGTCGGGTGAGTTGCGGCGTGATGCGGTGCTGCGGGCGTTCTCGGAGGAGATTGACGGGTTGTACCGGGTGGTGCGCGACCGGGGTTAGGTCGTGTTGGTGTCAGTGCTGTTCGTGGTGGGAGCCGCGGCCTGTTGGCCGCGGCTTCGTTGTGTTCACTGCCCGTTGAGGTAGGCGAGGACGGCGAGGACGCGGCGGCTGTCGTCGGAGGAGGGCGGCAGGTCGAGTTTGGTGAAGATGTTGTTGATGTGCTTGCTGACGGCTTTGTCGGTGATGTAGAGGCGGGCGGCGATGGCGGAGTTGGAGCGGCCTTCGGCCATTTCGGCGAGGACTTCGCGTTCGCGGGGGGTGAGTTGGGCGAGGGGGCCGCTCTGGTCCTGGCGGGCGAGGAGTTGGGAGATGACGGCGGGGTCCATGGCGGTGCCGCCGGCGGCGACGCGGCGGACGGCTTCGATGAACTGGCCGATGTCGAAGACGCGGTCCTTGAGGAGGTAGCCGACGCCTCCGGTGGCGTCGGAGAGGAGTTCGCGGGCGTAGAGCTGTTCGACGTGCTGGGAGAGCACGAGGATGGGCAGTCCGGGGATGTGGGCGCGGGCGGCGAGGGCGGCTTGGAGGCCTTCGTCGGTGAAGGTGGGTGGGAGGCGGACGTCGACGACGGCGACGTCGGGGCGGTGCTGGGTGAGGGCGGTGTGGAGTTCGGGGCCGTTGTCGACGGCGGCGACGACGGTGCAGTCGTGGGCTTGGAGGAGGCGGATCAGTCCGTCTCGGAGGAGGGCCAGGTCTTCGGCGATGACAACGCGCACGGGATCTCCAGGGTCACGATGGTGGGGCCGCCCGGGGGGCTGGTGATGTTCATCGTGCCATCGAAGGCGTCGAGGCGGCGTGTGATGCCGGTCAGGCCGCTGCCGGGGGCGGGCGCGGCGTTTCCGGTGCCGTTGTCGGTGACGGTGATGACGAGGCGGCCTTGTCCGTGGTTGATGCGGATCCAGGCGTGGGTGGCGTGGCTGTGTTTGGCGGTGTTGGTGAGGAGTTCGGCGATGGCGAAGTAGGCGGCGGATTCGACGGGGTCGGCGGGGCGGCCTTTGAGGTCGGCGGTGGTGTGGACGGTGAGGGGGTGGGTGAGGGCCAGGGCGTGGACGGCGCCTTGGAGTCCGCGTTCGACGAGGACGGGTGGGTGGATGCCGCGGACGAGGTCGCGGAGTTCGGTGAGGGCGTGGCGGGTGGTTTCGCGTGCTTCGGTGAGCATGGTGCGGGCGGTGTCGGGGTCGTGGGTGATGATCTGTTCGGCCATGCCGAGGGTCATGCCGAGGGCGACGAGGCGGGCTTGGGCGCCGTCGTGGAGGTCGCGTTCGATGCGGCGGATTTCGGAGGCCTGGGTGTCGATGGTGTTGGCGCGGCTGGTGGCGAGGTGGGCGACGCGTGCGGTGAGTCGGGCTTTCTCGCTGGGGATGAGGAGGAGGCGGTTGAAGGCGAGGTAGGTGTTGAGGGCTTTGGGGGCGGTGTAGAGGCCGAGGGTGGTGAGGAGGAGGCCGGTGGTGAGGGGTAGGAGGTGCTCTGTGGTGGTGGTGGGGGTGTAGAAGCCGTAGAGGGGGATGGTGGTGAAGGTGAGGGCGGTCTGGTAGGCACCGTGGCCGAGGAGGAGGCAGGGGAGGGTGATGAGGAGGAGGTTGGGGAGGGCGGAGATCTGCCAGAGGATGTCTCTCCAGGTGGTGGTGTCGGTGATGAGGGCGTTGGCGCGGCGGATGATGCTGCCTGCGGGTAGGGGGCGGTAGGCGGAGGGGATGGGGCCTTGGGGGTGGAGGTGGCCGAGGGTGCGACGTTGGGAGTCGGCGAGGGCGCGCAGGAGGGTGGCGGTGAGGATGACGAAGGGGAGGCCGATCCAGATGAGGGTGAGGAGGGCGGAGAGGAGGACGAGGGGGGTGAGGATGAGGGCGGCGGTGTTCTGGGAGAGGAGGAGGAAGAGGTAGGCGGGGGTGGTGAGTGGGCCGGGGCGGTGGTGGGTGCGGTGTGTGGTGTTCATGGCGGGCTTCGGTGCGGGTCCGAAGGCGGGTGCCCTCTCCTTGGTGGGTGCGGGTGGGTGTGGTGTCCATTGTGGCGTGCGGGTGGGGGTGGGTTGGCGGAGGTTGTGCTGGTTGTTTGGTGGGTTGTGGTGGTTTCTTGGTGGGGTTGGGGCGGTTTTCGGGGTGGTGTGCGGGTGGCGATTTCCCGTGTTCGGCCGGGACCTGTGATGATCGGTGTGTGTGGCGAGAACTGATCCTGCAGATGTATCCGGAGGCCGATCTGAGTGATCCGGCTGATGAGGTGGCTCTTGCCGAGGCGGAGAAGCGGTTGATGCTGCCTTTGCCGTTCGAGTTGGCGTCGTTGTTGCGTGAGACGGACGGGGTGACCAACGAGTACGGGGATGCGGTGGTGTGGAGTGTGCGGCGTCTGGTGGAGGACAATCTGGCGATGCGTGTGGAGCCGGACTATCTGGAGCTGTATGCGCCCTTCGACGAGATGATCTTCTTCGGGGATTCGGATATGGGGCCGCAGTTCGCGTACGTGCACACGGACTATGGTCCGGGGATCGTGGTGTGGGACCATGAGACGGATCGGCGGCGGCTGGTGGTGGTGTCGTTGCGTGACTACCTGGCTCGGTGCTTCATCCAGGGGAATGCGTGGTTTCGGTGAGGGTGCGGTCTCGGTAGGGGGTTTGACCAGCCGTTTCGTGCTATTTTTTCGGGTGCTGGGTGGTGTTGTGGCCCCCGGTGCCTCCCCGAGATCGTAGTGAGAGTAGGACCATGTCGGAGCAGTCCACGCCCGCGCAGGTAGCCGCCGTCGTCCAGGGGCGGGAGGTGGCGGACTACCCGGTGCTGGCGCCTGAGGCGGCGCGTGGCCGGGTTCTGGCGATCACGGTGCGGGGCGAGGAGGTGCTGCACCGGCGGGGTGTGGATGTGCCCGAGGAGATGTTGGGCGGGGCGGAGTTGGCGCGGCTGGTCGACGACATGTTCCGGACGATGTATGCGGCGGAGGGTGTGGGGTTGGCGGGGAGCCAGGTCGGGGTGGGGTGGCGGTTGTTCGTCTATGACTGCCCTGATGATGACGGTGTGCGGCATGTGGGGCATGTGGTCAATCCGGTGCTGGAGGAGCGCGACCCCGATGACGCGGTGGTGGTGGAGAACGAGGGGTGCCTGTCGGTGCCGGGGCCGCATGCGGAGTTGGGGCGGGCCGAGCATGCCACGGTGCGGGGTGTGGACCGCGACGGCGGGCCGGTGGTGGTGTCGGGCAGCGGGTACTTCGCGCGGTGTCTTCAGCATGAGACGGACCACACGCTGGGCAAGTTGTATGTGGACCGGTTGTCGGCGCGTGAGCGCAAGCGGGTGCTGAAGAAGATGAACGAGATGTCGGAGGGTGTGTTCGAGCGGCGGCGGGTGCGGGCGAAGGAGTTGGAGGAGGAGCTGCCGGGCTGAGGGCCGTATGTGGTGGGGGCGTGTCCGGGGTGCCGGGCGCGCCCCCTTCGTGGTGTGTGGGGTCAGATCTGGTCGGAGGGGAGGGTGACGCAGAATTCGTTGCCCTCGGGGTCGTGCATGAGTGCCCAGCCGGTGCTGTCGGTGCGGCGGTGGTCTCGGACCAGGCGTGCTCCGAGGGTGGTGAGGCGTTCGACCTGGTGGTCGCGGGTGGTGTGGGGGGTGGGGCACACGTCGAGGTGGAGGCGGTTCTTGGTGGTCTTGGGTTCGGGGACGCGCAGGAACAGGAGGGCGGTGCCCTCGGGTAGGCGCAGGAGGGCCTGGGGGTCGCCGGGGGCGTCGTCGGGGTGGAGGGGGTGTCCGAGGGCGGCGGACCAGAAGGTGGCCAGGGTAAAGGGGTCGGTGCAGTCGATGGAGATGTTGCGCAGGCGCAGGCTCATGTGATCCTCGGGGTGTGGTCGGTGTGGGCCGGGGTATCGTCTCGGGGTTTCGGCTCGGGTGCAAGGTGTTTGTTTTTGGTGCTTTTGCCGCGTGCTATGGGTCTGGTTCCGCAGTTCTAAGAGGGCCATTGTGGTGATGTGGTCTGATTTGTGGCCTGGCGGTGGGGCGGGTGGGGTCAGCCCCTGCCGCGGGGGACGGTAGATTGCCCGGCATGGACAACGGGGACGGCGGAGCCGCGGCGGACGCGGCGCAGCGGGTGGTCGTGTACACCGACGGGGCGTGCAGTGGCAACCCCGGCCCGGGAGGGTGGGGTGTGTGGCTGCGCTATGGCGAGCACGAGAAGGAGCTGTACGGCGGTGAGGAGTGCACGACCAACAACCGGATGGAGCTGATGGCGGCGATCCGGGCGCTGGAGAGCCTGAGCCGTCCGGTGCCGGTGCTGGTGCACACCGATTCGTCGTATGTGCGCAACGGGATCACGTCGTGGATGGCGAACTGGAAGCGGCGCGGGTGGCGCACGGCGGACAAGAAGCCGGTGAAGAACGTGGACCTGTGGCAGCGCTTGGAGGAGGCGGCCTCGCGGCACGAGGTGGAGTGGCGCTGGGTGCGCGGCCACAGCGGGGACGTGGGCAACGAGCGGGCCGACGGGTTGGCGCGGCGGGGCCGGGACGAGGCGGCGGGCCGGTAGGCGTGTTCGGAGCCGCTCTTACCGTGCGGGTCTGGTGCAGGGGCGCAGGTGGCTGCTGATCAGGGCGGCGAGTGCTCGGGGGGCCTCCGGCCAGGGGAAAGCGGTGGTGGTCGGTGCGCTGACCAGGTGTGCCCGGGGGAGCTCGCGTGTGAGGACGGTGCGTACCGGTTCGGTCAGGTGGAGGAGTTCTCCGGTGTAGAGGGTGAAGCGGGATGGGGACTCGTGCAGGCGGGTGTACCAGGTGTGCCGGGGGGTCGTGTGGGTGAGGGCCGCTGGCACGTCGAGGGGCATCGACTGTGCCAGCCTGCGGGTGGCGATGGTGTGCGGCATCTGTCGGGTGCCCTGGTCCAGGGCGGTGCTGGTCTTGAGGGAGTGGGAGGCCATGGCCGCGATGGCCTCTGGGGGGAGGGTTCCGTGCTCTTGCTAGTTGTTCCTGGTGGGGACCGATGGCGGTGAGCAGGTCGGTGGCGGCCTGTTCGGTGTTCGGGGGAGGGGCAGGTCGGGGTGGTCGGCCAGGGCCGAGGGGTCGGGGTTGATGAGCAGGGCGTGGGCGGTGTCGGGCATGTCGGCCTCTGGAGGCTCGGGGGCGGGCCCTGGGTCAGGCCGGGGGCTGTTCGTCCTTGAGTGCGTCGGCCATGAGGCGGCGGGCGCCGGTGCCGTCGGTGGCCAGGGCGTCGTCGGGGTTGGCCAGGGTGCAGGAGTTCAGGGAGAGGCAGCCGCAGCCGATGCAGTCGGTGAGGTCGTCGCGTAGGCGGACGAGTTGTTCGATGCGGGTGTCGAGTTCGTCGCGCCACTGCTGGGACAGGCGTTGCCAGTCCTGGGGGGTGGGTGTGCGGTGGTCGGGGAGGGTCTCCAGGGCCTGGCGGATGCGGGCCAGGGGTAGGCCCACGCGCTGGGAGATGCGGATGAAGGAGACGCGGCGCAGGGTGTCTCGGCGGTAGCGGCGCTGGTTGCCGGTGGTGCGGCGGCTGTGGATGAGGCCTTGGCGCTCGTAGAAGTGCAGGGCTGAGACGGTGACTCCGGCGCGCCTGGCGACCTGTCCGACGGTGAGTTCCTTGGCGGTGGGTGGCACCGGTCCATTTTAGGTGTGGGGGCGGCGCAGGGCGTAGAGGCGGGCGTAGGCGCCGCCGCGGGTGAGGAGTTGGTGGTGGTTGCCGGTTTCGGTGACGCGTCCCTCGCATAGGAGCAGGATGCGGTCGGCGGCGGGTGCGGGGTGGAGGGTGAGTTGGAGGAGGCCGGTGTGGGGCGGGAGGGGGTCGGGTGTGGTGGGTGGAGGGTCGGTGTGCAGGAGGAGGCAGGGGGTGGTCGGTGGGGTGGGTGGGTTGTGGTGGATGGGGGCGTGGGTGGTGAGGCGGCCGTGGGTGGGGTGGCCGTGGGTGGTGAGGAGGTGGACGAGGTGGGTGGTGGCGGTGGTGGGCAGGCCGATGAGGGCGATGTGTTCGCCGGTGTGGACGGTCAGGTCCAGGTGGGACAGGACGGTGCGCCGGTCGCGGGTGAGGGACACGTCGTGGAAGTGCATGAGCGGCCGGGGCTGGGGCCGTTCTGTGGCGGGGCTGTGGTGGAGCTTGCCGCGGTGGGAGAGCCTCACGGGTGTCCGTTCTTCCGGTGGGTCCGTCGATAGTGGCTGGGATGGCCTGGGCGGTGTGGTGGTTGTGTCGTGCGGGAGTGTCTTTCACGGTATCGGTGGCGGGTCGGGGCCGGGCGTGGTCTGTGGGCGGGTGTCAGTCGGGGCGGGGCGGTAGGGGGATCTGGTCGAGGTCGGCGGCCAGGTGGGTGGGTCCGTCGAATTCGGCTGCGGCCTGGGCGAGGAAGCTGGGGTGGTCGGCGGTCTCGTAGCGTTCGGACAGGTGGGTGAGGACGAGGGTGCGGGCGCCTGCGGAGGCGGCGATGCGGGCGGCTTGGCGTGCGGTGAGGTGGCCGTGGGCGCGGGCGAGGTCGGCCTGTGCGTCGAGGTAGGTGGCTTCGATGACGAGCATGTCGGCGCCGTGGGCGAGGGTGAGGGCGTTGGTGCAGGTGCGGGTGTCCATGACGAAGGCGAAGACCTGTCCGCGGCGGGGTGTGGCGCAGTCGGCGAGGGTGAGGGTGTGTCCGTCGTCGGTGGTGAGGGTGCCCTGGCGTTGGAGTTGGGCGATCTGGGGTCCGTGGACGCCGTGGTGGTGGAGGCGGCGGGGGTCCATGCGCCAGCCGTCGGGTTCGGTGATGCGGTAGCCGTAGCAGGCGATGGAGTGGTCCAGGGGCAGGGCGGTGATGGTCAGGTCGTCTTCGCCGGGGATGTGGGGGGCGGGTCCGTGGAGGGGTTGGCCGATGAGGGTGGTGGTGTCGTGGAAGGGGCAGGCGTGGCGCAGGCGGTGCCAGTACTGTTCGTCTTCGCCGGGGTAGGCGACGCGGACGGGGTGGGGGACGCGGTCGCGTGAGAGGCGTTGGATGAGGCCGGGCAGGCCGAGGCAGTGGTCGCCGTGGAAGTGGGTGATGCACACGCGGGTGACGGTGGTGGCGGGGATGCGGGCCAGGCGCATCTGGCGCTGGGTGCCTTCTCCGGGGTCGAGGAGGATGCCGTGGGTGTCCCAGCGCAGGAGGTAGCCGTTGTGGTTTCGGGTGCGTGTGGGGACGGCGCTGGCGGTTCCCAGGACGTGGAGTCGGCGCGGGGACATGGCAGGGATCATCGCAGCGGGTGGGCCTCGGGTCCAGTCGGTGGCGCGGTTGCGTGTGGTGGCGGCGCTGGAGCGGGATCGTCGGGTGTGGTCGGCGCGGGGACTCCTCTGGTGGGTGCGGGTGCCGAGGCGGAGTGTGTCAAGTCGAATCGGACAGGGGTAAGTGATCGTCAGGCCGCTTCGCACAGGT
>NZ_JBHMIV010000030.1:0-62682 GCF_048060475.1 Nocardiopsis sp. LOL_012
CCTCCTCGATCGGCTCCTCGGAGGGGGTCTCGACCGGCGTCTCGGGCTCGGTGGCCTCCTCAAGCGGCTCCTCGGAAGACTCTTCCGTCGGGTCCTCGGAAGACTCCTCAGAGGGAACCTCCGACGGCTCGCCGGAAGGCTGGGTCTCCGGCTCCTCGTCCTCGAAGAGCGGCTCGACGTCGCCCCTGGTGAGGTTGATGCTGCCCTCAAGCGTGGTGGTGCCGTGGGCGCCCTCGGAATCCACGACGGCGGTCGCGGTACCCGAGTAGGTCAGCCACCCGCCGAGTCCGCCAGAGAAGGGGGTGGAGACCGAATCACTGGTCGTGATGTGGGTCTCGGCCCAGTTGTCGGCGCCGTTCGCACTGGCGTAGGCCCAGCCGTAGGGGTCGGCGCTGGCGGGCATGGCGGCGGCGACGGTGAGGGCGCCGAGGGCGGCGAAGGTGGCTCCGCCCTGAATGATGCCTCGCGCGGTGTGCTTCAAGATGAAACCTCTGTGGGGTCGTCCGTCCCGGGGGTTCGGGCCGGCCCGGCCTCGCGTCCACGGGCGCCCTCGGGGGTGGGGCGGCTTCGAAGGAGGGGACGCGCACCAGGGGATGTGTGATCGGAGGAAGGCGGCCAGGTGTCACACCCGTGCGCCGGGCGCTACGGGGCGCGATGGGAGCCCTCCCAGTGGAGAGCACTGATCTGCGGAACCTTGAGGGACCGCGTTCCTTCCCTGCGGACACGAGGCTATACCAACCGGAGGCCCACATTCTCTTCTCTACATAACGAAAAAGTAACTCCATGCGCCTTAAGTGCATACACACAGGTCGTAGCTTCATGTCAAGATTTTTTAATTCGATGTAAACCCCACGAACATTCAGGAGTCTCTCCTAATGAGAGGACTGAATTCTTAGAGATCTGCGTTCGGCTTTACCACTCTCCGTGATGCTTTCCTGACAGCTCTGGACACTCCCGTACAGCGGCTAGTTTGGGGCCATGCCCGCCTCCGCACCGCGCAGAGCCCATGCCCTGCCGCTGGCCGCTCTGGCCCTGCTCCTCGCGACCGCCTGTTCCACCCACGGCCCGGCTCCGGAAACGGACCCCACGGCCGCACCGCCGCTGCCGTCGCCGGAGGACGCTCCGGCCGGAGACGGCGACGGCCAAGGGGTTCCCGCGGACCCCGCTCCCCTCCCGGAGGGCCCGCTCAGCGGACGGGTGGTCGTCATCGACCCCGGGCACAACGGCGGCAACGCCGAGGCCGCGTCCCGCATCGGCGAACCCGTCCCCGCCGGCCCCCGGGAGAAGTCCTGCGACACGGTCGGCGCGGAGACCGCCGACGGCTACGCCGAGCACGAGTTCAACTGGGAACTGGCCCTGCTGGTCCGGGAACGGCTGGAGGCCGACGGGGTGACGGTCGTCCTCACCCGGGACGACAACGAGAGCGTCGGGCCCTGCATCGACGAACGGGCGGAGATCGGCAACGAGGTCGAGGCGGACGCCGCCCTGTCCATCCACGCCGACGGCGGTCCGGAGTCTGGGCGCGGCTTCCACGTGATCGCCCCCGGCGAGGTCCCAGGGTTCACCGACGACATCGTGGCGCCCTCCCTGGACCTGGCCGAGGACCTGCGCCGCGCCTACCTGGAGGGCAGCGGCATGCCCTATGCCGACTACCTGGCCGACGAGGGCCTGGACGAACGCACCGACCTGGGCGGTCTCAACATGTCCGACGTCCCCAAGGTGTTCCTGGAGGCGGGGAACATGCGCAACCCCGAGGACGCCGCGCTCATATCGGACGCCGCGTGGCGGGAGCGGGCGGCGGACTCGATCGCGCACGGCCTGGCCCTCTACCTCATGCGCGGCTGAGCCCCGGGAACGGCGTTCCCGGGGCTCCGACTGCCGGACACGAGGCGGATCAGCTCTCGGCGGTCTCCTCGGCCGGGACGGCGCTCCTCCTGCCGCGTGCCAGGAAGACGGCCGCGCCACCGCCGAGGGCGATGGCGGCGCCGGCCGCGACGAAGCCGCCGATGGGCGAACCGGTCTGGGCGAGCGGTGTGGCGTGGGGCTGCTGCTCGGGCCGGGGTTCGGGCTCGTCGCGCTCGGGCGGGGGCTGCTTGTCGTCGCCCTCCCCGGACTCGTGCAGTTCCTCGCTGACGCTGGCGTAGGCGACGGCCAGCGGGTGGGTGAATTCGGCCGTCTCGGGCACGGTGAGGGTGAGCAGGCCGACGGTGTAGGCGTCGGTCCAGGCCACACCGTCCGTCGTGTCCTCCAGGACGCCGGTCTGCTCGAAGACGGAGACCGAGGCGTCGAGCAGATCGACGTTCTCGGTGACCGCCCCCGCCTCGAAGGAGTGCGTGACCTCCCCGGACCAGGTCTGGGTGGTGGTGACGCTCATCCCGGAGACGGTGACGTCCAGGACGATCTCGTCCCCGCCCCCGGCCAGGGCGGCGCTGTCCCCGCCGAGGCGGAGCGCCCCGGATACCTCGGTGAGCTCCGGGCCGGACGGCGACACGCTCGGGTCACCGGACGGATCGACCGGGACCTCGGTGAGCTCGGTCCGGGGCGACTCCGACGTGCTCGGGTCTCCTGAGGGGTCCACAGGGACCTCGGTGAGCTCGGTCCGGGGCGACTCCGACGCCCCGGGGTCCGCCGAAGGGTCGGTCGGCACCTCGGTGATGCCCGGGGACGGGGACTCCGACGGGCTCGCCCCCGGGGAGGCGTCGGGACTCTCGGAGGCCGAGGGGCTCGGGGACTCGGGGAGGTCGTCGAGCAGGCCCTCGAAGTCGTCGGCGGTGAACTGGAGGCGGGCCTCCTCGACGGCGGTGGTCGAGGTCGACCCCATACCGCTGATGACGGCGGCGCTGGTCCCGGCCTTGACGGTCAGGTAGTCGGCGACCGCGACGTGGAAGCCGTCGCTGTCGGAGTCGTCGCCCGTGGTGACACCGGTCGTCGACGACCAGGCCCAGTCGGCGGCGACGTTGGCGCCCGCCCAGCCGTAGTGGTAGACACCGGCGTGCGCGGGAGCGGCGGCGACGACCGTGAGAGCGCCGAAGGCGGCGAAAGCGGCGCCGCTCCGTATGATGCGCCGCGCTGTGAGGGGTGCGGTGTGGTCCAAGGCGGATCCTCGCTCGGGTCGTCCCGGCCCGTGGGGTCGGGCCGGACTGGCCGCGCGGACGCGGACCGCGAGGGGACGGCCGGAATCAGCGGAGCGGGCCAGGAATGTGCGGGGGACGGGAGGCCGTCACCGGGTCCAGGGCATACCTCCACAGGGAATGGAAATCGTAGACACCACCCAGCGCACACCCGCCGAACCACAGGGTGACAAAGCGCGAAGCCTACCCTGAAAGCGTATCCGAACCCATTCGGATGCATATAACGAACTCATCACGTTGAAGTCTTTGCTCGCCGACCGCAAAACGATGACCTCTTCACGATTTCTTCATGAATCGGCGAACCATCACTTCGGTCCGAGCATCCGAGCCGTCTCGGCAGAACGGCGCCGACCGGCACGGAGTGTGGCGCCAACGACGCGGAACGCATCGGGCGCTACACAAACAAAGCCCGAAGATGCATTATTCGGACATGACACCATCATCCCCCGAGTTCGACACGGTTCTACGCGGCTACGACCGCCACACGGTCGACTCCCTCGTCCGACGCGCCCTGGCCGCACTCGACGGAGACACGGACACCCCGGTCACCGCCGACGAACTGCGCACGCCCCGTATCGCCGTCGTCCTGCGCGGCTACGACCGCACACAGGTGGAGGACTACCTCCGGGAACTCGCCGCCGCGCTCTCCGGAGCCGCGGGGACCGAGGACCTCGAATCGATCGAACTGGACGTGGTCCTGCGCGGCTGCGACCGCGTCCAGGTGGAGGAGGTGTTCGCCCTCGCCCTCGCCACCCTCCGCGACCCCGGAGGCGCGCCGCGGATCTCCGCCGGCGAACTGCGCGCGACACGGTTCGACACCGTCCTGCGCGGCTACGACCACAGGCAGGTGGCGAAGGCGCTGAACTCCCTCGTCGACCGCCTCGACACGGCCGAATCACGGAAAGAGAGGGGATGACTACCAAAGGAACCGCGCCGGACGCACAATGGGGGTATGCGTCTGACACCGGCGGACATCCGCGAGAAGAAGTTCCACACGGTGCGCCTGCGCGCGGGCTACAGCGAGAAGGACGTCGATGACTTCCTCGACCTCATCGAGTCCACCCTCGCGGCACTAGAGGGTACCGGCCCGCGCACGGAGCCGCTGCTGAGCGCCGACGACGTGCGCGAAGCCCGCTTCCGCACCACACGGTTCAGCCCGGGCTACGACGAGGAGGAGGTCGACGACTTCCTCGACACCGTCGCCGCCGACCTGGCCGGACGCGGGCTCGGGCGTGCCGGGGCACCGTCGGCCCCGGTGCCCCCGCTGCCACAGACCCAGCCCCCTCCCCACCGGGGCGCTCCCGAGGAGCCGGAGCGCGACGCGCGGCGGCTGACCCCGGAGGACATCAGGGAGCAGCGGTTCGCCACGACCCGGCTGACCACCGGCTACCACGAGCAGGAGGTCGACGACTTCCTCGACCGTGCCGAGTTCACCGTCGACATGCTCCAGCAGGGCCGACCGGAGCGGGCCACCCTCACCGCGGCCGATGTGGAGCGGATCCAGTTCTCCACCACCCGCGCACGGCCGGGGTACGACCCCACCCAGGTGGACCGGTTCCTGGACTTCCTCGCCCAGGAACTGCGGAAATACGAGGGACGCTGATCCAGACGCGGGCACACGGACACGCCGCAGGGCGACCACCCCATCCCAAGCCAAGCGGAACGTAATATTTCGCTACAGGGAGCAACGAGGCCGGGAGGTCAGCCGACCTCCGCCCGAGGGGAGGCAGGATGCTGCACGCGATGCCCGGCGACGCACGGGGTTCGGATACGCGAATGGTGGTGCCCCCGCTCCGCGGCCGATCCGGGGCGTCCGACGCGGGGGCGGAGAAGGCCGTCGAGGAACTCGCCCCGGCGCCGGCGCATCCGTGGGAGCTTCCGCTTCTGGCGGTGTGCGCCCTTGTGGGCACGGGGGTGATCGCCGTCGCCGTCCACACGGTGTGGACGGCGACGGACTCCTGGGCCTGGACCGCCGTGGCGGCGGCGGCCGTCCCTGCGGTGTGCTGGGCGGCCCGCGGTCTGCGCTACGCGCGCCAGCGGGCGGAGTCGGTGAAGATCTCCCCCACGCAGTTCCCCGAGGCGTACCGGACGGTCACGGAACTGTCCGCCGTGATGGGGCTGCACCGGGTCCCGGAGGCCTACGTCCGTGCCTCGGGGGGCCGCCTGGCCACGGACGCTTGCGCCCACACCACACGCCGCTACCTCGTCCTGCCCGATGAACTGTTCGACCCCGACGGGCGCCCGAGGGACCCCGACGCGCTCGCGTTCCTGGTGGCGCACCAGATCGGCCACATCACCGCCGGACACCTGTCGTACTGGAGGCGAGTGGCCACACTCGGCGCGGAACTCGTCCCCGGCCTGGGTGCGTCGCTGGCGCGCGCCATGGAGTACACCGCGGACGACAACGCCTACGCGTGCCACCCGGAGGGCGCGCACACCGTGCGGCTCTTCGCCGGGGGAACACACCTGTACACGAAGGTCAACATGGGCGAGATGGCCGACCGCGCGCGCACCGACCGGGGCGCGTCCCTGCTGCTGTACCACCTGTTGTCCAGACGGCCGAGCAACACGCGGAGAATGGCGGCGCTGCGCGACCGGAGGAGATACGGCAGGGTCTTCCTGTAGCCAGGCGCAGCCGGAAGGATCACAGGCGGTGGACTACAAGTCTCGCTGGTAGACCTCTCGACGATCGCCGACGGTGATGCCCCACACCCAGACGATCGGACCTCCCTCGTCGTCCTTGTCCAGGGTGTACACGACACGGTGGTCGCCGACACGCAGCCGCCAACGACCTTGGTGCCCGGTCAGAGGCTTGATGTCGAAAGCCTCAGTGTCACCGGTGCCGAGCGCGGCCTGCAGCTCGGAGAGGCGGCGCAGAATCCTGACCGCCGCCTGTTTGGGGATCCTGCGCATCCGGCGCTGAGCCGCTGAGGAGAACCGGGTGAGGTGGCGCCTCACCCCTCCCCCCCAGCGAGTTCCCGGGCCATCTCCTCAAGGGAGACCGAATCCTCGCGTCCCTCCTGCTCAGCTTCGTCCGCCAACCGGTTCAGCCAAACGTCCTCGGCTCTCTCCTCCACCGCGAGGAGACGCCTGTACTCGTCGGCGTCGAGAATGACGGCGGTCGTTCGGCCCCGTTGGGTGATGAAGGTCGGCGTGCGGCCGTGGCGGGCGCGCTCGATCGTGTCGGCAAGGTGTCGACGGACCTCGGCCATGGTCTCCGTGACTGGCTCATTCATACAATCAATGTACTGGATGTACATCTGTGACGTTCAGTGCGGATGCTGAGTCCGACGCCACCGGACGGCTCACAGGCGGAAGTGGGGGCCGGTGCGCTCCTCCTCACGCGCCCAGGCGATGCGGTCGAGGATGCGCGCTTCCATCGGAGGCAGCGCGTCGGGGGCGAACCAGCCCACGTCCAGGGACTCGTCGCCCCCGGCGTCGAGGCCGCCGCCGGTGTAGCGGCAGCGGAACGCCAGGTCGAGCATCTGCACCCGGTCGCCGTTGGGGTAGGTGTAGGGGGCGTGGGCGACCACACTGGTCAGCCGCTCCACGGACACACGCGCCCCGGTCTCCTCCCACACCTCGCGCACGAGGGCCTGGGCGGGCTGCTCCCCGGGTTCGAGGATGCCGCCGGGGGTGCACCAGCGCCCGTCGTCGGCGCGCCGGTGCAGCAGGACGTCGCCCCCCTCGCTCAGGACCACGGCCGTCACACCGGTGAGCGGGAGCAGGCCGTGGCCGACGTGTCGGCGCAGTTCCACGACGAATTCAGGGATCGGCATGGTGCGCAGCGTAGCGGTGCCGGGGACGGGAGGTCCGTCGATCGGAGCGGGCCGATCCGGTTCAGGGGGTCGCGCCGGGCACGATCTGGATCGCCGACGCCCACCGGAGGCCGACCCGGTCCTGGAGGGTCATGTGGAAGAACTGGAGGGCCTCCAGTTCGCGCGCCCGGCGCAGCGGACCGGCGTCCAGGGGGTTGAGGCCGCCGCGCCGCGCGAGCTGGACGACGACCTCCTTGGCCGCCTCGTTGTCGGAGGCCACGAACACGTCCAGGGGCAGGTCCCCGTCCAGCCGTCCGGTGGCGAGGACGGTGGCGAAGGCGGTGTTGAACGCCTTGACCACCCGGGCGTCGGGGTTGGCGGCGGCGACCTCCTCCGCGGCGGAGGTGCCCGGTTCGGTGACCAGGGAGTCGAAGGTGGAGAAGTCCACGGGGTTGGCGATGTCGACCACGACCGGCCCGCCCTCGGGGAGCAGGCGGACCACGTCGAGCGTGGCGGGGTAGGGCACGGCCAGCACGGTGGCGTCGGCACCGGCCGCGGCCTCGGCGACGGAGGAGAAGACCTCGACCGTGCCCTCGGGTGCGCCCGACAGCTCCCGTGCCAGGTCCTCCGCCTTCTTCCGGGTCCGGTCGACCAGGCGCACGTCGTTGCCCCCGGCCAGGGCGCGGGCGGCGATGCCGCGCGCCATGTTCCCGGCCCCCACGATCAGCACGATCACCGTGTACTCCTCCAGGTCGGTTGGTCCCCTGGGACAGAGTGCCCGCCCGAGGTGCCGGGGAGGGGGAGCACGCGCCGGGGGAAGCGGGCCGATCCGCCGATGGAGCGACGGGTTAGGCTCGCATCAGCGACCCCCACGACCCCCGAGGAGTCCGTGTGCTGAACATGGCCCTTGACCCCCACCCGCCCTACCCGGTGGTCCCGGTCCTGTTCCTGCTGCTGGGGATCGGCTGACCGTCAGGAGAACGGGGCGGGCCGGAGCGGGGGCGCGCCGTCCCGGTCCAGGCACACCCGGACCGTGAGGGGCCGCCCGCCGCACCGGTCCAGTCCCAGTAGGAGGCCAGGGCGTCGACCAGGCGGAGGCCGTAGCCGCCAACCCGGAGGAGGTCGCCGCCCTGCTCGGTCCGGGGCACCGGGTTCGTCGGGCCGGGCCGGGGGGCGTCGTCGGTGACGGTGAGGATGAAGCGGGAGGGGCGGGGCTCCACCACGACTTTCACGGCACCGCCCGGGTCGCCCGACAGAGTGTGCCGCACCGGGCGCGACTGACCCCCGCACACCACGCACGGGGCGGCTCCCGCAGGGCGGGAGCCGCCCCTCCTGCTCCTACTTCGGCAGGGTGAGGATCTCGGCGCCGTCGTCGGTGATGGCGATCGTGTGCTCGCTGTGCGCCGTGCGGCATCCCGTGGCGCTGCGGAGTGTCCAGCCGTCGGCGTCGGTGACGAGGTGGGCGGTGTCGTCCATGACCCACGGCTCCAGCGCGAGCAGCAGCCCGGGGCGCAGCCTGTACCCGCGGCCGGGCCGCCCGTTGTTGGGGACGTGCGGGTCCTGGTGCATCGTCGACCCGATGCCGTGGCCGCCGAACTCGGTGTTGATCCAGTACCCCGCCCCGCGCAGGACCGTGCCGATGGCGTGGGAGAGGTCGCCGACGTGCGCTCCGGGTCTGGCGGCGGCGATCCCCGCGCTCAGCGCGCGTTCGGTCGCCTCGATCATCGCCACGCTCTCGGCGGGCCTCGCCTCGCCCACGATGAAGCTGATCGCGGAGTCGGCGGCGATGCCGTCCAGGGAGACGGCGAGGTCGAGTGTGAGCAGGTCGCCGTCGGCGAGCGCGTAGTCGTGGGGCATCGCGTGGAGCACGGCGTCGTTGACGGCCGTGCAGACGTAGTGGCCGAACGGGCCGCTGCCGAAGGACGGCGCGTAGTCGACGTAGCAGGACCGCGCCCCCGCGTCAGCGATCATGTCCCCGGTCCACCGGTCGAGCTCCAGGAGGTTGGTACCGACCGTGGTGCGGCTCCTCAGCGTCCGCAGGATGTCGGCGACCAGGGCGCCCGCCGCCCTGGCCCGGGGGAGGTCGGTGGGCTTGAGGATCTCGATCATGCGCGGCGCCTTCTCCAGGATTCCAATAACTATACCGGTAATACTATACCGGTAATACTATACCGGTACTAGAATCGCAGCCATGGTCAGGTTGCCGCTCACAGCCGCCGAGGTCGCACGCGGACAGCGCCTCGGCGCCCTGTTGCGCCGTGCCAGGGGGGAGCGCTCGATGCTCGACGTCGCGCTCGACGCGGGTGTCTCCCCGGAGACGCTCCGCAAGATCGAGTCGGGGCGCGTGGCCACGCCCTCCTTCCCCACCATCGCCGCGCTCGCCGACGTCCTCGGCCTCTCCCTCGACGCCGTGTGGACCGAGATCAACCGGACCGAACCCGCGGTCCAGCACACCTGATCCGGTCCTCCCCGGGACGACCCCTGTGCTGGTGCAGGGGTCGGCTACCCGAGCCCTGTGCTGGTGCAGGGCTCGGCCACCTTCTCCCAGGGGCCTCCGGCCGCGAAGACCAGTTCGGCGAAACGCTCGCCGATCCGGCGGTGCCCGGCGGTGTCGGGGTGCAGGTCGTCGGGCAGCGGAAGCTCGCCCGCGTCCGCCTCCCCGTACAGCTCCAGGCCGTCCAGGTAGTACAGGTGCGGGTCCTCCCCCGACCTCTCTCGGACGATCCGGGCCAGCTCCTCGCGGATGTCGGTGAGCGCCAGGCGCCCGGCCGCGCGGTCGGCGGGGTCGCCCTCGGCGAGGTAGCCCATCCGGCCCTCGGCCAGGGCGGACCTGTCCATCCCGGTGGGGCCGGGCACCTCCTCGTGGATGGCGCAGTGGATCGGGGAGACGACGAGCAGCGGCGTGTCCGGGTGCCCCTCGCGGAGGGTGTCGAGGAACCCGTGGACCGCAGGGCCGAACGCGCGCCGCCGCATGGCGTCCTGGTTGACCACGTTGATGCCGAGCTTGATGCTGATCGCGTCCGCCGCCGTGTCGCGCAGGGCGCGAGCGGTGAACGGGTCCACCACGGCGTTGCCGCCCAGGCCCACGTTGACCAGTGCGGCTCCGGCCAGGGCTGCGGCGACGGCGGGCCAGGTCGAGGTGGGGCCGGCCGCGTCCGAACCGTGGCTGATGGAACTGCCGTGGTGCAGCCACACCGGCCGCGCACGCTCGGGGGCGGGGGCCACGGGCGCGTCGGTGCGCAGGGCGACCGGCACGGTGGCCTCGTTGTGCGGCAGCCAGATCTCGACGTCCTTGTCGCCCTCGGGCAGGCCGGTGAAGCGCACGGTGCCCACCGGGCCGGGGCGGTGCTCGACGCTTCCGGCGGCCATGTCGATGACCAGGGTGTCACCGCCGTCCACGTGCCCCCGCGCGGTGAGGCGGCCGTCGACGAGCAGGTCGTAGACCCCGGCCGGGCGCGGCGGCGCGCCGACGTAGGAGCGCTTGGTGGGCAGGGCGTCGAGTTCGACGACGGTGGCGCGGGTGCGCAGGGCCAGGCGGACGCCGGAGGTCTGTGCGGCGAGGTCGGCGAGCAGCGGGTCCGGCGCCTGGGCCAGCGCCCGGGCGGGCAGGCGGGAGGGGCGCGGGCCGTGTTCGGTGTCCTGGATTTCGAGGGCGCCGCGCAGTAGGTCGGCGGTGACCGGGGTGGTGGTGAGGTCCATGGCGGTGTCCTAGTGCTCGGGTGCGGGCCAGTGGCGCAGCAGGGTGTCGAGGGCGTCGAGGGCGCGCGACCAGGTCTGGTCGGTGTCGGGGGCGCTGTGGTCGAAGCCCCCGCCCATCTCCAGGTCGGTGTAGCCGTGGAAGACGCTGCCCAGCAGGCGGACGGCGTGGGTCTGTTCGGCTTCGGGAAGGTCGTAGCCGCGCAGGACCGCCCGGGTCATGCGGGCGTGCCGGGGGCCGGCGCTGGCGGCGGCGGTCTCCGGGGCGAGCCGGAACCGGGTGGCGGCGTAGCGGCCGGGGTGCTCGCGGGCGTAGTCGCGGTAGACGTCGGCCAGCGCGACCAGCGCGTCCTTGCCGGAGCGCCCGGCGAGGGCGTCGGCGGCGCGGTCGGCGAGTTCCTCCAGCGCCAGCAGGGCGATCCGGGTCCTGAGGTCGTGGGAGTTCCTCAGGTGCGTGTACAGGCTCGCGGTCTTGACGTCGAACCGGCGGGCGACCTCGGAGAGGGTGACGTTCTCGAACCCGGCCTCGTCGGCGAGGTCAGCCCCCGCCCCCACCAGGAGTTCCGTGTTGAGCCGCGCGCGTGCCATCATCTCTTCCCCCTTGTCCTATGCGAATACTACTTTTTCCTAATGGGGTTAGGCAAAGGGGGACTCTCCGTAGGGGCGAGGGGCTGATCACACTGCTCCCGTGCCAGGGTGCGGGGTTCGGGGCGAGCGGGGGCTCGTCGGATTCGCGCAGCCGGGAGACCAGCCCGCGCATGGACTCCAGCGCGCGCGTGCCCGCGGCCTCGATCTCCGGAAGCGCCGCGCGCACCGTCGCCGGGTCGCGTTCGACGACGTGGCGCGTACCGGGATCATCTACGAGGGCTACGGGGTGGACCACGCCCACGCCAAGCTCGTCCCGATGCACGGCACGGCGGGCAACGCGGGCGGGAGCTGGCGCGAGGTGGCCTCGAAGATCGAGGGCTACTTCGAGAGCTACCAGGGCTACCTGTCCTCGCACGAGGACACCCGCGCCGACGACGCCCACCTCGCCGAGGTGGCCGCACGTGTCAGAAGGGCCGAACCGTCAGCTTCTCGGCCGTGAACAACCGAGAAGCTGACGTCCTCACTTCCAGGACTCGGGCTCAGGCCGGGAGGGGGCGGGTTCCAGGGCGGGGCTGCCGGGAGGGTGCAGGGCGAACCAGGCGGTAGCGCCGTCCAGACTGCTGTCCACGCCCCAGACGGTGTCGCGCGTGAGGACCAGCCGCGGACCGGACTCATCGGCCACGAAGGCGATCTCGGCCCGGTTCCGGGGCGGCTCGCCCCCAGGACCGCTGCTCGGGTCGACCACCTGCACGTAGACGGGGACCGGACAGGTGATGACCACGCACGGCACCCCCGGACCCACCGGGGGCTCCTCCGAAGGCGGGCTCGCCCCGCCGCCGCGCGGCCCCGGCCGGTCACGGTCCTCCGACGCAGCGGCGGACGTTGGCGGCGTGCCGACCCTTCTCCAGCCGTGGGACGGCCGACTGGGACAGGCCGCTGATGTTGGCCAGCGCCGACTGCGACAGGTGCCGGGTACCGGGGTGGCGGCGCAACAGACGGATCACCTCCGACAGGTTCAGGGGGCGCACGGCGCGGGCCATCGCGGGCTCCTCCCACACCTGGGAGGGGATGCAGGTGCACCGCCAGGCCGGTGCCCCGCCCTGACGGGGGCTTCCGCAGTGCCTGCACAGGGAGAACGTCATCCCGCCCCCTCAGACGATGCCGGCCACGCGCCCGGCGCGCTCGGTGATCAGTCGTTCGACGCCCTCGCCGGGCCGGTTGACGGGCACCCGTACCCGGGGCGTGGTGACGCCGGGGAACGTGAACTGGTCGTCCTCGACCCGGACGGCTGCCTGGCCCAGGTAGGGGTCGCAGCACAGGGTGGGGGTCAACTCACCCCGGTAGACGGTCCGGGCGAGCTTGCTGCCCAGCCGCCGGGCGGTCAGGGCGCTTTGGAGGTCGCGCAGATAGATGACGCGCGTGTCTTCAAGTTCCATGCCGCCAGCGTCCCGCTACCTGCGGTGTTGGGCCACGTCTTGACGTCTTCGTGGAAACACCGGATACGGGCACGCAACACCGTGTACAACGATTCCATGCCCCCCACGGATTCCCCGCAGTGCTCGCCCGGCACCTGGAACTGTCCGGTCTGACCCAACGGGCGCTGTCCGCACGGTCGAAGGTGTCGCCCGCGTCGCTGTCGCGCTACCTGTCCGGCAAGACCAAGCCCCTCCCGGGGCGCGGTCGCGGCTCTGGACCTGGCCTAGGCCCATGGGGCATTGCTGGCCGCGTGGGAGAACTCGGCCACCGCCCCCCGTTCCTGCGCGACGTCGACACGCTGGAGCGCGAAGCCACCCGTATCGACCTGGTGAGCCCCCACGCGGTGCCGGGTCTGCTGTGGTGCCGCAGCTACGCCGAACTCGTTTATGAGGCCGGACGCAAGGTGCGCGATGTGGTCGGACTCGCGCAGCTACGATCCGAACGCCTGGGCCACCTGTCGAGCAAGGTCAGTGCGGTGTTCCCGCTGTCCGCACTGACGGGAGCACCCCAGCAGGTACGCGCTGAGCATGCCGAACACCTGCTGGGCCTGCCGGACCGCGTCTCGGTTCACCTGCTGCCCGAGGGAACGCTGCTGTTCGGGGTACCGGGGCCGTTCTCTCTGTTCCGTATGGCGGACGGCCGCGAGATGGCTTCCTCGGACCATCTGGAGGCGAACGCCGTCCCACCCCGGTGATGCCCCGGGCGACCCCGTCGCCCGGGGCATCACCGTGTTCGAGCCCGTGTTCGGGCTTCCCCTGCCGCCGTACACCGTGCCGGAATGCCTCAGAGCGGGGCGCGTCCGCCGCTGCCCGCGGACCGGCGTGTTCCAGGAGAACTTCCCTCTCAATTCGGACTAATAACCCTTTTCAGGCCAGAGGAACAAAAAGGGCTGGTTCTTTTCCTACCCGATCTGAACTGGGAAGACTGGCGACCAGACTGCCGTGGGCGCACTTTTTCGCAGAAAAGTTCGCACCACCCCCCCCACCATCCCCTACGCTGTCTCCCAACAACCGAAAACACGAATGACCCCGCGACGTTTAGAAGCGCCCGGGGCCCTGGCCAGCAACATTTCAGTCTTTAAGCAAAGGACTTGCCGACATGGCCTATTCTATCCCTGCCCTCCTGCGCGCAACCGTGCGGCTCCTGTGGGCGCTCACCACACCGGCACGCGGCCGCCACGCCCGCCCAGCCGCCGCCCCGATGCGCAGGCGCCGCTCCACCCGGGTCCGCCGCTACGCGCCGCCGCCCCACCCCGAGCAGGCCGCCACCGCTCCCCCGGACCGCCCCGAACCCGCACCGCGTCCGGCACCGCGCCTGGCACCCGCCCCCGCGCCGATCCCGGCCGAAGAGGTCGCGCTGATCCGCGGCTACTACCGGGCCTTCGAGGACGAACGCGCGCTGCGCCGCCGCCAGGCCGAGGCCCGCGCCCGCCTCGACCGCTGGACGGCCGGTCCCATCGCTCCCGCGAGCCGGGCGGCACGCACCTCCCCGGTCCCCGCGCCGCGGCCGGTCCCCGGGGGCGACCTCTTGGCCCCGTACGCCCGTACCGCCTGACGGCCGCCAACCGGCGGGGCGCGGCCCCCGTCCGGGGGGCGCTCTCCTAGGCTCGGAACGGACACACCGGCAGGCGAGCCACCCGACAGAGAGGCCCCCATGACGACGCCGTACCCGCCGCAGCAGGAGACCGCCGACGGGGCGATCGACGAGTACGAGAAGTTCTGCGACCTGGTCGCCGGTCTCACGCCCGAGCAGTGGGACGCGCCCACGCGCTGCGAGGGGTGGGCCGTCCGCGACGTGGCGGGGCACGTGTTCGGTGTGGCCGTCGACATCGCGGACCGCGCGTCGGGGCGGCGCACCGCCGACGAGCAGGCAGCGGAGTACCGGGTTCTCACCCCGAAGGCCCTGGCCGAGGAACTGCGCGGCAAAGCGCGGGCGCTGCGGGGCCCGTTCGCGGGGATGAGCGAGCGCTCCTGGACCTCCCCCGGGCCGATGGGCTACCGGCGCGGGGAGAGCGTGCTCCTGCTCCTCCAGGACACCTACGTGCACGCCGACGACATCCGCGCGGCGCTGGGTCTGCCCTCCGACCGGGGTCCCGGACTGGCGGCGACCGTGGACTTCGTCCGCTTCGCCCTCGAAAGGCGCGGCGCGGCCCCGGCCCGGTTCGTGCTGGAGGACGTGGGCACCGTGGAGGTCGGCGAAGGCGGCCCCGAGGTGCACGGGGATCCGCTGGACTTCGTACTCGCTGGGACCGGCCGCAAGGACCCGGCCGCGTGCGGCCTGGACACGGTTCCCAACATCTACGGCTGACCACGGCCCGGCCGGTTCAGACCGGGCCGCCCCTGCCCTGTCCCCGCGCCGGAGGGCAGGGGCGGGGCCCACGTCCGGGGAGACACCGGTGGGTGGCTGCGCGCCCGGAGGGCTACCCGGCCTGGCGCTTGGCCTCCAGGGCCTCCATGGCGGTGACGGCGGTGGCCACGGTCCGGTGGACCGGGACCTGGCGGTGCAGGCCGACCAGGCGGACGACCTTGGTGACGCGCTCGTTGAGAGCGGCGAGCGCGAGGGAACCGCCCCGCTCACGGACGGTCCGGTAGGCGTTGATGATGACGTTGAGCCCGCTGGAGTCCATGAAGTCCAGCTTGGACAGGTCCAGGATCAGCCAGGACCCGTGCTCGTCGATGGCGGACTCGATCTGTTCCTGGAGGTCGGCGGCGGTCGCGATGTCGAGTTCTCCCTCGACCGCGACGATGACGCTGCGGCTGTCTACCCGCGTGCTCAGCCCGAGCCTGTGCACGTTCACTCCTCCCGGCCCCACGGTCGGTTGTCGGGGGTCCTTGGCTTCACCATACGCAGACCGACGGAGCGCGCTGGCTGGGATCCGGTAGCACTCCCGCACCGGATCCCAGGATGATGAGGCTGACGCGCCCGAGAGTCTGGTAAGTCGTTGGACACACACGGTATAGGCGATCGGCCCGATCGGGAATGGCAACAGCGAGGAATTTTTCTTTCCCGTTCACTCATGTGATCCATAACACCTGGTTCGTCCGCTTACACGGTGTTATTTCACCAGTTGAGGAGGTTGGAGTCGTTCACCTGGAAGTAAGAAAACCTTCACCACAGGGACAGTGACCAGATCATCACTCTATGGAGTTTCCATCACCCTGAGTGATATTCCGCGTGAACACCTCGACGAGTCCGCGCGCCGCGAGCGTCGCCGTGGTCTCCCCGGACCGCACCCCCGCCTCCAGTCCGGGCAGGAGCGCGCTCACCTGCGGATCGCGCAGGAAGGCGTCCATCACCTGGTCGCGCACCTGGTCCCACATCCAGCTCACGCGCTGCTCGCTGCGCCGCTCGGCCAGGGCTCCGCCGCGCTCCAGCACCCGGCGGTGTTCGAGCACGGACTCCCACACCCGGTCGAGACCGTCCCCGCTCAGACCGCTGCAAGTGAGCACGGGCGGACGCCAGTCGGGGTGCACCGGCCGCAGCAGCCGCATCGCCCGGGACAGCTCCCGCGCGGCCCGGCGGGCGTCATCGGCGTGCGGACCGTCGGCCTTGTTCACCGCGACCACGTCAACCAGCTCCAGTACGCCCTTCTTGATGCCCTGGAGCTGGTCGCCCGTGCGGGCCAGGGTGAGCAGCAGGAAGCAGTCGACCATGGCGGCGACCGTCACCTCGGACTGGCCGACCCCCACGGTCTCCACCAGCACCACGTCGAACCCGGCGGCCTCCATGAGCAGCATGGTCTCCCGCGTGGCCCGGGCCACGCCGCCGAGGGTCCCGGCTGTGGGCGAGGGACGGATGAACGCGTTCGGGTCCACCGACAGCCGTGCCATGCGGGTCTTGTCGCCGAGGATGCTGCCGCCCGTGCGCGTGGAGGAGGGGTCCACGGCCAAGACCGCCACCCGGTGGCCGGACCCGGTGAGCGCGGTGCCGAGCGCGTCGACGAACGTCGACTTGCCCACCCCCGGCACACCGGTGATCCCCACCCGCAGGGCGCTGCCGGTGTGCGGGAGGAGCTTCACCAGCAGGTCCTGGGCGGCCCTGGCGTGGTCGGGGCGGCGGGACTCCACGAGGGTGATCGCCCGCGCCAGGGTCGGCCGGTGCCCCGCCAGGACGCCCTCGGCGAGGGCCGCGGGGTCCGGCCGGCGGCGCCCGCGCGCGGCGCCCCCGGCCGCGCTCACTCCCCCTCCAGCCGGGCTTCCAACTGGTCGAGCAGGTCGAGGGCGGCCTCGGCGATCACCGTTCCGGGCGGGAAGACCGCCGCCGCGCCCTCCTTCTTGAGCGCGTCGACGTCCGCGGGCGGGATGACGCCGCCCACCACGATCATGACGTCCTCCCGCTCCAGTGCGGCGAGCTCCTCGCGCAGCGCCGGGACGAGGGTGAGGTGGCCGGCCGCCAGCGACGAGACCCCCACCACGTGCACGTCGGCCTCCACCGCCTGGACGGCCACCTCGGCGGGGGTCTGGAACAGCGGGCCGACGTCGACGTCGAAGCCCAGGTCGGCGAAGGCGGTCGCGATGACCTTCTGCCCCCGGTCGTGCCCGTCCTGGCCCATCTTGGCGACCAGGATGCGGGGGCGGCGTCCCTCCTCCTCGGCGAACGCCCCGATGCGCGCGGCGACGCGCTCCATCAGGTCGGCGGCGCTCCCGCCGCTCGCGGCCTCGTCCCTGTACACACCCTGGATGGTACGGATCTGCCCGGCGTGGCGGCTGAACACCCGCTCCATGGCGTCGGAGATCTCCCCGACGGTGGCCTTGGCGCGGGCCGCGTCCACGGCGGCGGCCAGCAGGTTGCCGCGCAGGGACTCGTCGGCGGCGGACTCGCGCCCGGCGGCCTCGGTGAGGGCGGCCAGGGCGGCGCCTACGGCCCGCTCGTCGCGCTCCTCACGCAGACGGCGCAGCTTCTCGATCTGCCGGGCGCGCACCTCGGCGTTGTCGACCTTGAGCACCTCGATCTCGTCGCGGGTGCCGGGCCGGTACTTGTTGACGCCGATCACCGGCTGGCGGCCGGAGTCGATCCGGGCCTGGGTGCGGGCGGCGGCCTCCTCGATGCGCATCTTGGGCAGGCCCTCGTCGATCGCGGCGGCCATGCCGCCCGCCCGCTCCACCTCCTGGATGTGCGCCCACGCCTTGGCCGCGAGCTCCCGGGTGAGCCGCTCGACGTAGTAGCTGCCGCCCCACGGGTCGACCGTGCGGGTGGTGCCGGACTCCTGTTGCAGGAACAACTGGGTGTTGCGGGCGATGCGGGCGGAGAAGTCGGTGGGCAGGGCCAGCGCCTCGTCCAGGGCGTTGGTGTGCAGCGACTGGGTGTGCCCCTGGGTGGCGGCCATCGCCTCCACGCAGGTGCGGGCGACGTTGTTGAACACGTCCTGGGCGGTGAGCGACCACCCGGAGGTCTGGGAGTGGGTGCGCAGGCTCAGCGACTTGTCCTTCACCGCGCCCAGGTCCCTGACCAGGCGCGCCCACAGCAGGCGGGCGGCGCGGAGCTTGGCGACCTCCATGAAGAAGTTCATGCCGATCGCCCAGAAGAAGGACAGGCGCGGCGCGAACCGGTCCACGTCCAGGCCCGAGCGCTGCCCGGCGCGGATGTACTCCACGCCGTCGGCGAGGGTGTAGGCCAGTTCGAGGTCGGCCGTGGCCCCGGCCTCCTGCATGTGGTAGCCGGAGATGGAGATGGAGTTGAACCGCGGCATCCGCTGCGAGGTGTAGGCGAAGATGTCGGAGATGATCCGCATCGACGGCTTCGGCGGGTAGATGTAGGTGTTGCGGACCATGAACTCCTTGAGGATGTCGTTCTGGATGGTCCCCGACAACCGCTCGGGGGGCACCCCCTGCTCCTCGGCGGCGACGATGTAGAGCGCCAGGACGGGCAGTACGGCGCCGTTCATGGTCATGGACACGCTCATCCGGTCCAGCGGGATGCCGTCGAAGAGCGTGCGCATGTCGTAGATGGAGTCGATCGCCACCCCGGCCATGCCGACGTCGCCGGACACGCGCGGGTGGTCGGAGTCGTAGCCGCGGTGGGTGGCCAGGTCGAAGGCGACGGACAGGCCCTTCTGCCCGGCCTCCAGGTTGCGCCGGTAGAAGGCGTTGGACGCCTCAGCGGTGGAGAAGCCCGCGTACTGGCGGATGGTCCACGGCTGGTTGACGTACATGGTGGGGTAGGGGCCGCGCAGGTAGGGCGGGATGCCGGGCAGGCCGTCCACGAAGTCGAGCCCCGCCCGGTCGGCGGCGGTGTACAGCGGCTTGACGCGGATGCCCTCGGGGGTCTCCCACTCCAGGGCGCCGGGGTCCTTGCCGCTGTGGTCGCGGACGGCGTCGCGCCAGGCGGTGGCGCCCCCGGTGGACGCGGGTGGCTCGGCGGGTACCCGGGAGAAGTCGGGGATCATGCGCTCGCCCCCTGGGAGGTCGCGGACGGGTCGGCGGTGAGCAGGTCCAGCAGGTCGGTCAGCAGGGCGACGGCGTCGCACCCCTGGTGGGCGAAGCCGTCGACGCCGGCGGCCCGGTGGGTGTCGCGGGGTGCTCCGGCGAGCAGGACCCGGCGGGCCCCGGCGCCGGTGAGGGCGCGGGCTGCCGCCTCGGCGTGCTCGGCGTAGACGGTGTCGGAGGAGCACAGGACGGCGACGCGGTGGCCGGAGGCTGCGAAGGCGCGGGCTGCCGCCTCGGGTGTGTCGAGCGGTCCGGGCCGATCTGCGGCGATCCCTCCGGCGGCGAGGAGGTTCGCGGCGAAGGAGGCGCGGGCGGTGTGCGCGGCGACGGGACCGAGCGTGGCCAGGAAGGCGGTGGGCCGGTGGCCGGTGTCGCCCGTCTGGAGGTCGGCGCGGTCTCGCAGGGCCTCGAAGTCCTCGGCGTAGCGCCGTACGGGGAAGGCGCCCGTGGCCGGTGGACCTCCCGGTGCGGGCGGGCGCACCAGGGGGGCCTCCTCCAGGTCGGGGAACTCGCTGACCCCGGTCAGGGGTGCGCGGCGGTGGGCGATGTCGGTGCGGCGCCGCTGCCACACCTCGTCGACGCGCTCGCGCAGCATGCCGGTGGCGATGGCCGCGGCGAGGCCGCCCGCGGCCTCGGTCTCCTGGAAGAACGCCCATCCGGCGCGGTACAGGTCGCGGGTGAGCGACTCGACGTAGAAGGAGCCGCCGGCCGGGTCGATGACACGGGCCAGGTGGGACTCCTCGATGAGCAGTGACTGGGTGTTGCGGGCGATGCGGCGGGCGAAGTCGTCGGACAGGCCGATGGCGGAGTCGAAGGGCGTGACGGTGACGGAGTCGGCGCCCCCGACGCCCGCGGCGAAGCAGGCGACGGTGGCGCGGACCATGTTCACGTGCGGGTCGCGGCGGGTGGTCATCGCCGACGAGGTGACGGCGTGCAGACGCAGGGTGCGCTGTTCGGGGGGCAGTCCGCAGGCGGCCAGGACCTGGTTCCACATGGCGCGCACGGCCCGGAGCCCGGCGATCACGGAGAACTGGTCGGCGTCGGCGGACAGGCGGAACTCGATGCGGCGCACGGCGTCGGCCAGGCCGAGTCCGGCTTCGGTGAGGGCGCGCAGGTGGGCGGTGCCGGCGGCGATGGCGGTGCCCAGTTCTTGTGCCGGGGAGCCGCCCGCCTCGTGGACGAGGGTTCCGTCTGCGACGAACAGGCCCAGGTGCGGGCGGCCCCGGGCGCACTCGGCGGCGAAGCGGGCCGCGTCGGCGGGGTCGGGGCGCTCGCCCAGCCGAGCGGCGGTGGCGAGGGGGTCGATGCCCAGGTGGGAGCGGACGCCGCTGTCGGGGATCCCGGCGTCGGTGTGGGCGCGCAGCAGGGCGCGGGCGGCGTCGGCGTAGTCGGCCCCGGCGGACAGGACGACGGGGGCGAGGTCGAGGTGGACGTCGGCGAGGGAGTCGCCCAGTGAGGCGGCGGGTATCCCGGAGGTGCCCACGGCGATCCACAGGGAGCCCACGCCGTTCATCAGGTCGTCGTGCAGGCGGGACCGCAGGACGCGCGGGTCGGGGTCGGTGTGGCGGGCGCGGATGTCCCACCCGCCGAGGACCGCGCCCTCGGGCCGGTAGCCCCGGGTGAAGGGGGGCAGGCCGGGGTAGCCCGGGTCGGCCTGGGCGGGTTCGGCGGTGTAGAGCGGGGCGATGTCGAAACCGTCGTGGGTGCGGGTGGCCAGCAGTGCCTCGGGGGTGTCGGCGAGCCGCTCCTCGGAGACACCGCTCCTGCGCAGCGCGGCGGAGGCGAGTTCACGCCACCTCTCGCGGGTGGCCGCGGGGAACCCTTCGGCCAGGCGGGGATCGGTGGAACCACCGGCTGCCCTATCAGAGACGTCCATGCCGAAATGGTATAGAACCCGATTCGGTTTGGTGGGGTCAGGGGTCAGCGTGGCGGAAAACGGTCATAGACGGAGCGTTCCTCCCGAGGAGAACCGCGCCCCCACAGTTTTCCCGTGTCCGGTACCCGCCGGTCAGGCGGCCCCCTCGCTCGGGCTCGCGGAGGGGTCGCCGCCAGGGCTCCGCGATGGGGGCTCCTCGGGCTCCTCGCCGGGTGGCGCCCCGAAGACGAAGCGCTGGCGCCC
Source organism: Nocardiopsis sp. LOL_012 (assembly GCF_048060475.1). Classification (NCBI taxonomy): domain Bacteria; kingdom Bacillati; phylum Actinomycetota; class Actinomycetes; order Streptosporangiales; family Nocardiopsidaceae; genus Nocardiopsis; species Nocardiopsis sp. LOL_012. Next base: position 21,194 of record NZ_JBHMIV010000030.1, read on the forward strand.
CTGTACGAGGATCGCGTGGCCGCTGTCGGTGACCGCCTCGACGTAGGCGGTCATCTCGTCGGCGACGACGTCCATGGTCTCCGCCTCCAGCACCAACTGACGGTCCCCGCCGTCGTTGGTGCGGGAGTCGGCGTAGACGAGCCCGTCGTGGGCGAAGGCCGGGGCGAGGGACACGTCGTCCTCCTCCAGGCCCCACAGGACCTCGCCGTCCGCGAGGCCGACGGCGACCAGGGTGGCCTCGCCGCTGGCCTGGGGCAGCAGCAGGGTTCCCGTGGTCCCGTCGTAGAGGCTGCCGGGGACACCACTGGTCTCGAAGGGGGCGCGGACCGGGTTGGGGCCGGGCTCCTCCAGGGACCACAGCAATGCGCCGTCGGCGGGGTCGTAGGCGGCGAGGACGGAGGGGTCCTCCGGTCCGGTCCAGCGCACCAGCAGGACACGGCCACCGGACCCCGCGCCGTCCTCGTCCTCGTCGTCGTCGTCGTCGGGAAGCGTGTACACGCCGAGCACCCGAGGCGCGGAGACCAGCATCGAGGAGCCCGTGCCCAGCTCTTCGTCGTCGCGGCCGAGGGCCCACAGCTCCTCGCCCGCGTCGTCCCCGGCGAGGGAGTGCGCCCGCAGTCCGGCGTCGGCCGACTCCAGCAGGACGAGGTCCTCCCAGGCGGCCACGGGTACGCCCAGGGCGGCCTCCGCCCCCTCCTCCGGGTCCTCCTGCCCACCGTCCCCAGGGCCGTCTGAGGGCCCGTCCGGGGACGGCGACGGAGACGCCTCGGCCTCCGGTTCCAACGGGTCGAGGGTGTACTCCCACAGCACCGCGCCCTCGGCGCCGAGCACCGCGTAGTCGCCGCCGGGTTCCTCCGCGGACCACCCCTGGGGGTAGCGCACGGCGATCCCGTCGAGGTAGGCGTCGCCCTCCTCCTCGGGCTCCCACACGCGCTCCCCGGCCGCGTCGAGGGCGAACCGGCCGTCCTGGTCCGACATGAGCAGGACCCGCTCGCCCGCGCCGTCGGCGCCGAACCCGAGGAACCGGGCCTCGCCCTCCCAGAGGGTCGTGCCGGTGGCGGCGTCGTGCAGCAGGTGGCGGTCCTCGCTCCCGGAGCTGAAGAGGAAGGCGGAGCCGACGGGGCTGATCCGCACCCCCGCCGGATCGTTGATGAGGGCGTGGACCTCGGCCTCGTCGCCGTGCAGGAAGCGCAGGACCTCGCCGTCGATCCCCGGCGGCGGGTCACCGGTGAAGTCCGTGGGAACCGGGGTGGGCTCCCGGCTGGGCTCGGGGGCGACGGGCTCGGGAGCGGGCGTGCAGGCCGCCACCGCCAGTACCGCGAGCCCGCAGGAGACCGCCTGGGGAACGCGGGCGCTGCGCATGGACGGTCTCTCCCCACGAACGATGGTGTTTACGGCAGATCCTAAGCGGCGGCCCCGGGTGGACACCCACGGCTGGGACGACTCGTTACTGAGGTGTAAACGTCCCACACCCGCGCTCACGGTTCCACCTCGACCACGGTGGACCCTCTGACCTGGGACTGCGCTCTGCCTCCGGTGAGTTCGGCCAGGCGGACGCCGAAGTCCTCCAGTTCGGCCTCGGGCAGGGCCACCTCGATCCGGACACGGTCCCCGTAGGCGACGTCGCGCACGGTGAGGGAGGAGCCGCGCAGGTCGCTCTCCAGTCGGCCGCCGAGGACGTAGTCGGCGAAGACGTCCACCACGAGGAGGCGTCGGCGCTCCAGCACGCCGACCTCGTCGACGGCGGCGGAGACCGCGTTGCCGTAGGCGCGGATGAGCCCGCCCGCTCCGAGCTTGACGCCCCCGAAGTAGCGGGTGACCACGGCGACCGTGTCGGTGAGGCCGCGGTGGCGCAGCACCTCCAGCATGGGGACGCCGGCGGTGCCGCCCGGCTCGCCGTCGTCGCTGGAGCGCTGCACGCCGCCGTCCTCGCCGAGCACGTAGGCGGTGCAGTTGTGGGCCGCGCTCCAGTGCTCCCGGCGGCGCTCGGCGATGAACCCGCGCGCGGCGTCCTCGTCGTCCGCCCTGGCCAGGGCGCAGAGAAAGCGGGACTTGCGGATCTCGGTCTCGACCTCTCCGCCGCGTCTGATGGTGTGCATATCGCCTGTTCGTCGGTGGTCCGTACCGGGTCCAGTCTGCCACCGCGCGGCGAAGCGCCGGTGTGCGGGCCACCGTTCGCCCCCGGAGCCGCCGCCTCTCCCGGGAGCACAATGGACGCATGGACCACGCCTCGATCGCCGCCGCCCGCGCCCTCGCCGACCCCGTACGGCGCCGACTGTACGAGTACGTCGCCGCCTCGGGGGACGAGGTGAGCCGTGGCGGGGCCGCCGAGGCGCTCGGCCTCCAGCGCACCCTGGCCGCCCACCACCTGGACAGGCTGGTGGAGGCGGGCCTGCTGGAGGTGGCGCTGGGCAAGACGAGCGGCCGTGAGGGCCCGGGGTCGGGGCGCCCGGCCAAGCTGTACCGGCGGGCGGAGCGCGAGGTGTCGCTGAGCCTTCCGCCGCGCGACTACGAACTCGCCTCGCGGGTGCTGGCCGATGCCCTGGAGCAGCACGGAGCGGAGGAGGCGGTGTACGCCTCGGCCCGCGAGGAGGGCCGCCGGATCGGCGGGGAGAGCGGGGGCCGACCCCTGGCGGAGCTGCTGGAGGAGCGCGGCTATGAGCCCGAGTCCGGCGACGGGCGGATCCTGCTGCGCAACTGCCCGTTCCACTCGTTGGCCCGGGCCTTCCCTCCCCTGGCCTGCGGTCTGAACGTGGAGTTGCTGCGCGGGGTGCTGGAGGCCCGAGGCGAGGGGGACGCGCGGGCCAGGATGGACCCCGCCCCCGGCCGCTGCTGCGCGGTGATTTCTAAAAACAATACAGATTGACATAGAAACCGGACCGTGTTCTGCTGAGTGCCATGACCGACTCCTCCCCCACCCACCACCTCGCGCAAGTCAAGCTTCTCGGCCCTGAAGGGCCGAGCTTGCGGTCGAACACCTGACTGGCTGCCAGGAACGTCCACCGCGTCCCACCCGGATCCTAGGATCCGGGTGGGACGTGTGACTTCCGCCCCGCGTTCCACACAACCCCGCCACGGTGGGCGATGTTGCGGGAAGCGTTCCGGTCGGCGTGCGCAACGACGCCGCACGACCGGCAGACAAAGGAGTCCTGGCTGATGCGGTTGCCCTTCTCGCGGTGGTCGCACCAGCTACACGTCTGGGACGTGTACGCCGGATCCACGAACACCACGGGCACACCCGCCCGCCTGGCCTTGTAGACGATAAAGCTCCCGAGCTGGGCGAACGCCCAGGAGTGCAACGTGACCCGCTGGGGCTTGCGAAGCCGTACCCTCTGCCGGATGCCCGAAAGATCTTCCAGGGCGATCCCGCGCGAGGTGCGTTCAGCCTCGGCCACGATGCGTTTGGAGATGCAGTGGTTGGCGTCCTTGGCGACGCGTGATTCCCTGCGTCGCTGCCGCTTCAACACACGTTTGGCGGACGTGGTGCCCTTGGCCTGCAACTTCTGGCGTAGACGCTGCTGCCGCCCGCGGTGCCGGTTGAGCTTGCGCCCGGCCATGACACGGCCATCGCTGGTGGTGGCGATGTTGACGATCCCCAGATCCACACCCAGGAATCCCTCCGGGTCATACTCCTCGTCGTCGGGCACGGTGAGCGTGACGGACAGGAACCACACCCCGTCCCGATACAGCAGGTCGGACTCTCCGCGCTTGTGCTCGCCCAAGGCCTTGGCCGCATCAGGTGAGCAAGCGAAGGGCACGTCCTTCAACCGTCCCCGGACAGTCCACAACGAGATCGTGCGGGCGTCCACACAGAAGGAAAGGTTCCTCTGGTCGTAGGGCTGTGCGGCGTCCGACCGGAAGACGACCGGCTTTTCCTCGACGCGTTTGCGCCGCTTCGACCCGGGTTTTCCATAGTTCCCGGCCTTCAGGTTGGCCTTGAACGTCGTGTAGGCGTCGGCGACCTCCTTTACGGCATGCTGTGCCGCTTGGGATCCGACACCGGCCGCGCGCACGTCGGCGTAGACGAGCTTGCGCAGCGCGTAGTTGCGGTGGGCACCTTCGCTGTGGGCGATCCGGGAAACACGGTTGGCCTGCTCGTTGACCGTGTGCAGGGTTGCCTCAAGCGCCGCCGCCTGTTCGGGCGAAGGCGTGAGTTTGAGCTGCACGACGATCGTGCACACCACCGCATCGTGGCATTGATCTATGTCACCGCGATGGAAACCAGACCCCGACGTACGCAGGGGAAGAAGCGTCGTCTATAACCTCCACGCGCACTTGGTCTTCACACCGAAGTACCGCCGGGGTGCGCTCGACGACGCCATGCTCACCCGATGCGGGGAGATCATGCGCGAGGTGTGTGCCGACTTCGGGGCGGAGCTGCGCGAGTTCAACGGCGAGACCGACCACGTCCACCTGTTGGTGCACTACCCGCCCAAGGTCGCGTTGTCTCGCCTGGTCGGCTCGCTCAAGGGTGTGTCCGCTCGCAGGCTTCGTCAGGAGTTCACCGGACGGGTCAACCGTGCCCGCGTGCACGGACACTTCTGGTCGCCGTCCTACTTCGTCGGCTCGTGTGGTGGGGCGCCGCTGTCGATCGTGCGGGAGTACATCGAGAACCAGAAACGTCCCGGTCCCGGTGCTCCAGGGATCGAGCGGCGCTCTACCTAGTCTTGGGGGCGATTCCTCCCGGGGCTGAAGCCCCGGGGTTCCTCGCTAAGACACGCTGAACATCGCCCGGATGCGCGCACCGCTTGACGACCCGGCCATGTCGGGCTTCACCGACCGGCTCGACGGGATCAACGCCCTGGCCGAGGGTTCCCCCGGTTTCGTCTGGCGCCTGGTCGACGGGGACGGCGACGACGCGACCGGCCTGCGGCCCTTCGGCGACGACGTCATCGTCAACATGTCCGTCTGGGAGACCGTAGAATCCCTCTGGAATTTCACGTACCGCAGCGGACACATGGAGCCACTCCGGCTCCGCCGCCAGTGGTTCGAGCACATGGGGGAGGCCCACGCCGTGCTGTGGTGGATCCCCGCCGGAACCGTCCCCACCCTCGACGAGGCCGGGGAGCGGCTCGACCTGCTGCGCACGGACGGCCCCTCCGCCGAGGCCTTCACCTTCCGCTCCACCTTCCCTCCACCCCCATCCCAAAATTAACGACACTTGGTCGTCGCTTGATCACTTTGAGTAAGATGGCGGGCGACCGATCAGACCATCCCGGGAGTCCCGCCCATGCGCACGACCTCACTCACCGTCGGCCTGACGCTGACCGCGCTCATCGCCACCGGATGCGCCGCCGACGAAGGCTCCGGCACCACCGCGGGAGAGGAGAGCGCCGCCACCAACGAGACGGCGCCGCAGCCCACCGCCTCCCCCAGCGTCACCGTCTCCACCTTCATGCCGGTCGGTGAGACCGAGTCCACCTTCACCTACGACGAGACGGCGGTCCCGGCTGGCGCCACCTCCGACATCCAGGTCCGTGTGGAGGACGGCCAGACCTTCGTGCAGTTCACCGGCACCGGGCTGGAGCCGGACCGCGAGTTCGGCGCCCACGTGCACACCGACCCGTGCGGCGAGGCCCCCGCGGACGCGGGCCCGCACTACCAGAACGAGCAGGACCCGGCCGCGACCGCGGACGAGCCCTCCAGCGACCCCGCCTACGCCAACCCCGAGAACGAGGTCTGGCTGGACTTCACCACCGACGGGACCGGCAACGTCGTCGCCGACTCCACCGTCGACTGGGAGTTCCGCGAGGGCGAGGCCAACTCACTGGTCCTGCACGAGCACCACACCAAGACCGGCGAGGGCGAGGCGGGCAAGGCGGGCGACCGCCTCGCGTGCGTCACCACGCAGTTCTGAGGGGCGACGGTTCGTGGAAACCCCGCTCCCGCCCCTGTGAGGAAATCGCCCGACACTCCGTCCGGGCTGCCGCCTTTTCGCGTGATCCTGTAGCTAAATGACACAGAGTAATCAATTCCGTGCCCACGGTGCGCATTCGTGACCGGCGGGTACGGCCGAAGAGGGGAACGCCGTGCCGATCCGCCCACAGAACCTCGCCACCATGTCCGCCACCATCGCCGGCGCGGTCTCCGGCCTGACCGGCGAGGAGAAGGACTCCTCGACCGTGCGGGTCGTCTTCGAGTCGGGCTTCGAGCAGGACGTGCGCAACGGCGGATGCCGCACGCTCACGACCGGCCAGGGCGGGGTCGTGGAGGTCGCCTCCGAGGCGGGCACCAGGTTCGCGCTCTTCGCCGGAACGAGCTGCCAGGGCAGCCGCGCCCTGGCCTCGGGCAGTGGGAACGTCAGGTTCGGCGACCCCGTCCTGGCGGGCGCCATCGTCATCGGCTGACCGTCCCGGACCGTGCGCACCGCCGCCCCGCAGGCGGTGCGCCCCTCAGTCCCCACCCGGCCCGAAGTCCTCCAGGCACAAGTCCAGCACCGCCTGGATCCGGGCGGTGAGCCGCTCCCTGTCGTACTCCCGCAGCGACGCCCCTCCCTCGGTGGCCCGGAGCCGGGCCACCCCGATCAGCACGGCGGCGAGGAGGGAGGCGTGCACACGCGCGTCCGGCCCGCCCAGATAGGCGGTGAGGGGCTCCACCATGGCGGACCTGACCCGCCCCTCGTACACCGCCTTGAGTTCGGGGTCGCCGGCGGAGTTGTCCACGACGCGCTGCAACGGCGACCCCTCACCGTACAGGCGGGTGACGGCGTGCTCGGCCAGCCGCCGTGTGAGGGTGGCGGGGTCCCCCTCGATGATGCCGGGGAAGACGCCGACCTCCCACAGCAGTTGGGTGAGCAGACCGCGTTTGGATCCGAAGTAGCGGTTGATGAGGGCCACGTTGACCCCGGCGTGGGCGGCGATCATCCGTGAGGAGACCGCGCCGTAGCCCTCCCGGGCGAACAGCTCCCGTGCGCTCTCCAGGATGCGCGCACGTGTCGCCTCACGACCGCGCAGTGGCGGGGAACCGCCTCCACCCTCTTCGGAACGGGCCATCTGCCTCCCCCTCGGCGACCGTGGAATGGACGTTCGATCCCCTCAGAGTGGCACCAACGGCCCGGGTTCGTACACGACAGACGCGGTAAGAGAGACCGACACGACAGGCCTCCGCCCGCTCGCGCACCCGCTCCGGGACCCGCACCGCTTCGGGGAGCACGGAGATCACAGGTAGCGGCGGTAGCCGTCGGAGGAGCCCCCGAACCCGAGCCTGACACAGAACCCGGAGGGGGCCGCGCCGCCCTCGTGCGCGAGCATCTCCACCTTGTAGCAGCCGGAGTGGGTGGCCCGGTCCACCGCGTCCTCCAGCAGCGCCCGGCCCACGCCCTGCCCCCTGCGCTGGGGGTCGACCACCAGGTTGTCCACCGCGGCCCAGGGCTGGGCGTCGTGAGTCAGGTTGGCCACGATCATCAGGTCGAGCGTTCCGACGATCTGGCCGCGGTCCTCGGCGACCAGGACCGTGCGGTCGGGGTCACTCTCCATCCGCGTCCACGCGCGCACCGCGGCGGAGGACATGCGCACATGCGCGCTCCGGGCACCGGCGGGGTCGCCGACCTCCCGGAGCAGGCGCAGGATCGCGCCGAGGTCGGAGCGGATGGCCGCACGTATCATCATGGCTTTCGGCATCGTAGCCGACAGCACTCACCAAAGCGGACTTCACTTCATAACCGCCCCCACAACACCACAGGGCGGGACCGGTGGCCACACCTTCCGCCGTGTTCGGCACAAGGCACCGGCCGGTCCCGCCCGGGCTGTGTCCTTTCGAACCTCCGCTCCGCTTCGGCCCGCCACCACCCCGTGGCGCGGCGCCGCGTTCGGAGAGCAGTTCCTAGTCCCTGCGGATGATCCGCACACCTTCCTCGGAGGCCGGAGGCTCCTGCTGCCCGGGCTCTGGCCTGCGGTAGACACCGGTGATGCCGTCGGCGTCACCGTCGGCCGGAGACGCGGGGCGCGGCGCCCCGCCGGGGGCCGCCGGTCCGCTCGGCGCGGGCCCCTGGACGGGGGCGCCGCGCGGCGGCTCGGCGGGGGTGCCCGCCTGAGGAGGACGCTGTGCCGTTCCGCCGCCGGGCTGCTGCGTCGGAGCCTGGCCCGGCCTGATCCGGACCGTGGCGTCATCGTCCCGACGGATCGGCGGGATCTTGGTGGTCGCCTCGTCCTGGTCCCGACCGACCGGCGGGATCCTCGTGGTCGCCTCGTCCTGGTCCGGAGCCTGCTGAGGGGCGGGGGCCTTGGCCTCCTCCTTCTTCGGCTCCGGCTTGGGCTGAGCAGCCACGGGCCTGGCGGCCTGCGGCCCGCCCGCGGGTGCGGGCTTCTCCGGGGTCTTGGGCTCCTTCTCCGCGGCCTCCCTGGCGGCCTGCGCCGCGTCCTCCCGAGAGAGCCCGGTCTCCAGGGCGCCGGCCTTGTCCTCGGCCTCCACCAGGTCGGCCAGGGTGAAGTGCATGTCCTTGAGACGGCGCAGCGCCTCGGCGTGCGTGGCGGTGAGGGTCGCCAGCCTGCGGTCCGCCGTGTCGTGGATCTTCTTGGCGCGCGCCTCGGCCTCGCTCAGGCGCCGGTCGCCCTCGGTCTTGGCGTTCTTGCGGAGCTCGTCGGCCTCCTGCTTGGCGTCGGAGACCATCGTGTTGGCCTCCTCCCGCGCTGAGGAGACGATCCGCTCGGCGTGCTCCTCGGCGTCCTTGCGGCGCTTGGCCAGCTCCTCCTTGGCCTTGTTCTCCCGCTCCTGGATCTCGGCGTCGACCTTGGCCCGACGCTCCTTGGCCTCCTCCTCGGTGATCCTCAGGATCTCCGCCATACGCTCACTGATCTGCTCGTGCTCAGGCTTGACCTGGGCCTTCTCACGAGCGACCGCGAGGTCGCGCTTGGTCTGCTCCAGCTCGTCGTCCATGCGCTGGAGACGCTCACGGAGGTCCTTGGACTGGTTGTCCATCCGTACGTAGTAGTCATCGACGTGCGCCTTGTCGTAACCGCCCTTGCGCACCGTCGGGAACCTGTCCTGCTGCAATCCGCCGCCCGGCAACATCTCGTTATGCGCCTTTCATGTCCCTCACACCCTTCGACCGAACTTTGCGAAGGGTGCTGATTACCCCGTACCCAGTTGGTTCGGACACCCACCGTGGAAACGACTCCACCGAGGGCCCCTCTCCCTCGCCGCACCGGCCGGCCAGACGGGGGTCACCAGCCGAAAGCGGAGCGTAATGCCGCGCATACCTTATAAAGGACCAAGGTAGACACGCCTGACACCGTTGCGTCAAGCGCCGTGAGGGGTACCGTGCCGTGTGGACCCTGGTCACGTCCTACTAAGGTATGCGCGATCATCCCCGTGCGAGGGCCGAGCGGTCAACTCACCCTCGGCCCGCACCGGCACCGGCCGCGAGGCTCTGGAGGACACGAGATGGACAGTGCGACGCACGGCGGCCCCGAGGGCGCCCGCCCCAGGATCGGCCGGGCCGCCTTCGGCGAACCCGACATCCATCCCAGCGCGTGGGTGGCGCCCGGCGCGGTCGTGGTCGGCCGTGTCCGCCTCGGTGCCGCCAGCAGTGTCTGGTACGGCTCGGTCCTGCGCGCCGACACCGAGGACATCGTGGTCGGCGAACGGGTGAACATTCAGGACCAGTGCGGCATGCACTCCGACCCCGGCCAGCCCGCGGTCCTGCACGACGGCGTCAGCCTCGGGCACAAGGCGATGGTGCACGGAGCGGTCGTGGAGGAGGGCGCGCTCATCGGGATCGGCGCGATCGTCCTCGGCGGTGCCCGCGTGGGCGCGGGCGCGCTCGTGGCCGGGGGCGCCCTGGTTCCCCCGGGCAAGACCGTGCCGCCGAACACGCTGTGGGCGGGCGTCCCGGGCAAGGTGGTCCGGGAGCTGAACGACGACGACCGCGCCGTCCTGGAGCACACCCCCGCCCACTACGCGGACCTGGCGCTGCGCCACAAGGACGTGACCTGGATCTGAGGGCCGGGGGCCGCGCCGCCAGGCGACCGTTGAGGGTGGCGGCGGGTGACGGGCAGGCAAGGACCGCGCCGCCAGGCGACCGTTGAGGGTGGCGGCGGGTGACGGGCAGGCAAGGACCGCGCCGCCAGGCGACCGTTGAGGGTGGCGGCGGGTGACGGGGGGGCTAGACCGGGTTGGTCCCACACCCCCCACTGGTCCTCACGGGTCATGCGCGGGCGGCACCGGGCGGCGTAGCGTTGGATCGAACGCACGCCCCGTGGGCCGGGTCCGTCGCACCCGCACACGCCGCTCCGGCGGCGGGGGCTCCCGTCGACTCGCGGCACCCCTGCTCCCGGGAGGTGAGTGTTCGTGGACCGGGTCCCGACCACCCGCCCACGCGATCCGCTGAGCCTGCACGACCACGTCGCGCTGGACGAGATCGAGCTGTACGCCGAGGTCCTCATCGCCGTGGCGGACGCGCGGGGGCCGCTCAGCCGGGCGGAGATCGACCGCGTCCTCGGGGTGCGGTGCGCGCTCCACCCGCGCCGACACCGCGGATCGGCCAGCGGGTCATAGGGGCAGGACGGCGCGCAGCAGGAACCCGCCGTCGGCGGTCGGTGCGGCGGTCAGCGACCCGCCGACCCCGGCGACGCGTTCGTACAGGCCCACGAGGCCGCTCCCGGGGAAGGACACGGGGTCCCCGACCGGATGCGCCTTGTCGTTGGACACCTCCACCACGAGTGTCCGGCCGTCGCCGGTGAGGGTGAACCCGATCCGGCACTCGGCGGCCTCGCTGTGCCGCAGTACGTTGGTGGCGCCCTCCCGGACGACCCACGCCGCGGCCGCCGCCGCCCGGGAGCGTGGATCCACCAGTCCCAGTCCGGTGACCACGGCCTCGGTCCCGTCGGCACGCAGGGCCGTACACGCCGATGCCACCTCCTCGGCCAGGTCCGCGTCCCGGTCCCCGCTGACCGCCGACCGCACCTGTTGGAGCGACTGCCGGGCCAGTTCCCGCACCTCGGCGATCTCCGACGCCGCCCGCTCGGGGGCCCGTTCGGCGAGGCGGGCGGCCAGTTCGGCCTTGACCGACAGCGCCGACAGGCTGTGGCCGAGCAGGTCGTGCATGTCCCGGGAGAAGCGCAGCCGCTCGTCCGCCACCGCCAGCAGGGCCCGTGCCCGCTGGGTCCGCACCGCGTCCCTGGTGATGTCCCACATCCAGACGGACAGCAGAACGCTGACCCCCAGCAGGAGACCGTAGGCGACGGCGAAGGCCTGCGTGAGGGCGTAGGGGAGCACGTGAATCTCGAACCGCGTCACCGGAACGAGGCACCAGTGCAGGGCCAGCAGCGCAGCCGTGAGGACCACGCCCCGTCTGGGACGGACGACGAACACCGCGACACTCCACCACATCGCCATGGCCAGGACACGGATCATCGGGTTCAGCAGCAGCGCGCAGAAGAGCACCAGCGCGGCGAGCGATCCCCAGTAGAGCCACGGATCGGCGTCGCTGCGGCCGTCCACCCGGTCTCGGAAGAGGAGCCCGAGGAGGACGCAGGACACCGTCCCGGGAAGCAGCGCGACGGCGGAGGGCCACACCGAGAAGCCCGTGTAGTGGGCGCTCATCGCGTCCAACGGGGCCATCAGGGGCACCAACAGGATGATGAAGCCCACCAGCCCCATCGTCACCCACCAGGCGATCCGCAGCCTGCGTCCGCCCACCTCGCCGCCGGTCGCCTCCCCCGGCACGGAAACCGGGGTCACCGAAGTTCCCCGTCCACGGCCGGGGCGGCCGCACCGATCCGCTCACGGGCCGCCCGGGCGTCCTCCCCGTCGCGGTAGCCGCTCACCACCGCGCGCACCCGCTGGAGCGACTCGCGTGCGAGCGCCTGGACCGCGAGCATCTCCTCGGCCGCCCGCCCGGGATCGTCCGGCACCAGGCGTCCGGCGCGTTCGGAGCGCACGGACAGCTCCGACAGGCTGTGGCCCAGCAGGCTGTCCATGTCCCGGGAGAAGCGCAGCCGCTCGTCCGCCACCGCCAGCAGGGCCCGCGTGCGCCGGGCCTGCACCGCGTCCTTGGTGACGTCCCACATCCACACCGTGGCCACGATGGTCGCCGCCACCAGGAGGGCCTGGAAGAGGGAGGCGACCCACATGACGAGGAACACCGGGAGCGGAGAGCCGTGCGGGACCACCGCGTAGAGCAGCCAGGGCAGGACCGGGAGGACCGCCGTGACGACGGCGACGCGCCGCCGGGGCACGGCGTAGACGACCGCACCCCACCAGGTGGCGAGCACGGGCGAGGAGAAGAGCGGGGACATGAACAGGCACATCGCCCCGGCCAGGGCGAACGATCCCCAGAAGAGGAGGGGGCCGGCGTCCTTGTCGGCACCGTCCACTCTGCGCCACTCCACGCGGAAGAGCACGGCCGCCGTGGCAGCGGCCAGGACCAAAGTGATCGGGAAGCGCCACGACGGGGTCCCGTCCTCAGCTCTGAGGAAGACGTCCATCAGGGGCCAGGTGAGTATCCCGACGGGACCGCAGCACAGGGTGAACAGGACGATGGCCCGGCAGACCCGGAGTTTGAACGCCTGCCGCCCGTCTGTGCCGTCAGCCATCCGGTTCCTCCCGCTTGAGGCGCTTCCTGCCACGGTAGCCCCGCATCGGGGGTTCCCGGTGCGGGGCCCTCCGCCACTAACGGCGCGGGTCCCACCGGAAGAAGCGGTGCACTGTCAGCGCCAGGAGCGCGATCCACGCGAGCATGATCCCGATCGAGGGCAGCGCCGCCGCCCACAGGGCGAGATAGCCCTTCTCCTCGGCTCCGGTCGCACCGCCGAAGACGTCATACCCGGTGTAGGCGGCCTGCATCAGCTCGGCCGGGGGCACCGAGGGGATGAGGCCCACGTACTGCCGGACGTCCTGCGGAAGGAACTCCAGGGAGAAGATCCCACCGCTGGCGAACACCAGGATCATCATCGGCACCATGGCCACCAACTGCGCGGTCTCGGAGTTGGTGGCGAGCGGGGTCAGCGCCAGTCCCAGGAGTGTGAAGGCGACACTGCCAAGCAGGACCGAGGCCAGGGCCATTAGCGGGTCCCGGGGCGGGGATCCCTCCGGCATGGCCAGCATGAGTCCGGCCATGAGGAGCACCGCCAGCAGGGAGAAGACGGCCACCACCCCCATGACCCCGCCGAAGACCACCGGCTGGGTCACTCCGCTGACCCGCAGGCGCTTGAGCACCAGGGCCTCGCGCCGGGCGGTGAAGACGTTGGAGGCGTGCCCGATGCCCAGCATGAGACTGGCGGCACCCATCATGCTGATCATGGTCATCTCGCCCATGCCGAACCCGGGGACGATCTCGTCGTCGGGCTGCTGCGTGGCCATGAGGGCGAAGAACAGGGGCAAGGCGAGGAACATCCACGCCGTCTTGTAGCGGACGAACAGCGTGAACTCGGTACGGGTGAGTCTGAGGACCTGTCGCGCGGTTCCGGGGGACCTGCGGGTCCTGACGGTGTCGGTGGTGGTCATGGCGGTCTCCTCGAAGCTTCCGGGACGGGGCAGGGGCGGAGGCGGTCAGTCGCCGACCAGGTCGGCGGCGCCGTCGGCGACCCGGAGGAAGACGTCCTCCAGGGAGGCGCCCCGTACCTGGAGGCGGCGCAGAGCGCTTCCGTGGGCGGCGGCCCACTCCAGGAGGGCGGTCACCGTGTGCTGCGCCCGCAGCTCGGTGTCGCCGCCGGTGACCGTGTAGGTGGCCCACAGGGTGTCACCGCGGCTCTCCACCGACAGCTCGGCTCCGGGGAGTCCGGGGAGGTCGGCGGTCCGCACGTCCTCGGCGAGGGCGAAGCCCACGCGGTCGCCCCAGCCGGAGAGGACGGCGTCGAGCGTGCCCTCCACCCCGACCTCGCCCCGGTGCATGATCGCGAGGCGGTCGGCGAGCCGCTCGGCCTCCTCCAGGTAGTGGGTGGTGAGCAGGACCGCGGTCCCCTCGTCCTTGAGGCCCTGGAGGATCCGCCAGGTGTCGATGCGGCCCTCGGCGTCCATGCCGGTGGTGGGCTCGTCCAGGTAGAGGACCTCGGGGCGGGTCAGCAGCGCCAGGGCCAGGTCCAGGCGCCGCTTCTGCCCGCCGGAGAGCTGCCGGGTCCGCACCTTCGCCTTGTCGGCCAGGCCCACCAGTTCGAGGACCTCCCCGACCGGCCGCGGGTCGGCGGCCAGGTCGTAGGCCAGGTCCAGGCTCTCCTGGACGCTGAGGTCCTCCATGAGCGCGCTGCCCTGGAGGACGGCGTTGGTGCGCTCGCGGACCCCGCTCGGCTGTCCGTAGGGGTCGCGGCCGAACACGCGGACGGTGCCGGAGCTGGGCCTGCGGAAGCCCTCCAGCGTCTCGATGGTGGTGGTCTTCCCGGCGCCGTTGGTACCCAGGAGCGCGAACAGCTCACCCGGGTGGATCTCGAAGGAGACGCCCTTGACGGCCTCGAAGTCCCCGTAGCGCTGGTGGAGGTCGCGGACGGCCACCACGGGTTCGCCGGTGGTGCCGGACCCGGTGGCCTCTGCTGCGGTGCGCGCTGTCGTCGTCATGGCCCCAGGGTCCCGGATGCCCGGTGGTGTCCGGAAGACGCCGTTGTCACCGGCCCACCGTGCGGAATCACCTGGTGGGGGCACTGACGAATGTCATACGACGCGGCGGGGCCGGTACCGATCGCGGTATCGGTACCGGCCCCGTGCGTGTGCGAGGAACCCTGGACTAGACCTCGGCGGGCTTGTCGCCCTTGACCGAGCGCAGCAGAAGCTGGGAGACGTCCACGACCTCCAGCGACTCCTTGGCCTCGCCCTTGGACTTCTTCTCGTTGATGGCGTCGCCGAGCATGACCTGGCAGAACGGGCACGCGGTGGAGACGGTGTCGGGGTTGGTGGTCAGCGCCTCGTCCACCCGCTCGGTGTTGATGCGCTTGCCGATCCGCTCCTCCATCCACATGCGGGCGCCGCCGGCGCCGCAGCAGAAGCCCTTCTCCTTGTGGCGGTGCATCTCCTTGGTCTTGACGCCGGGCACCTGCGCCATGATGTCGCGCGGCGGCGTGTAGACCTTGTTGTGGCGGCCCAGGAAGCAGGGGTCGTGGTAGGTGATGTCCTCGTCCACGCTCTGCACCGGGGTGAGCTGACCGTCCTCGACCAGCTTGGCCAGGAGCTGGCTGTGGTGGACCACCTCGTAGGTACCGCCGAGCTGCGGGTACTCGTTGGCGAGCGTGTTGAAGCAGTGCGGGCAACTGGCCACGATCTTGGTGACGCCGACCTCGTTCAGCGTCTCCACGTTCTGCTGGGCGAGCATCTGGAAGACGTACTCCATGCCCAGGCGGCGCGCCGGGTCACCGGTGCAGGCCTCCATCCCGCCGAGGACGGCGAACTTGACGCCCGCGATGTCCAGCAGTTCGGCGATGGCCTTGGTGGTCTTCTTGGCGCGGTCCTCCAGGGCGCCGGCGCAACCGACCCAGAACAGGTACTCGGTGTCCTCGTCCAGCTTGTCGTCGACGACCTGGACCTCGACCGGGTTCTCCTGCTCGGCGAGCTCCTGGATCCAGTCCATCCTCTTGTCCTCGGCCATACCCCAGGGGTTGGCCTTGTTCTCAAGGTTCTTGAGGAGGGTGTTGGCCTCGGACGGGAAGTTGGACTCGACCATGACCTGGTAGCGGCGCATGTCGAGGATGTGGTCGATGTGCTCGATGTCCACGGGGCACTGCTCGACACAGGCGCCGCAGTTGGTGCACGACCACAGCTCGTCCGGGTGGATGACGCCGCCCTCCTCCTCGGTGCCGACGAGCGGCTTGTTGAGGAGGGCGAGGACGTCGACGCCCGCGTGGGACTCGTCGGGCTTCTCGGCGAGGGTCTCCTCGGTGATGCCCTGGAGCAGGTACGGGGCCTTCTCATAGGCGTGCGCCTGGAGGTCGAGGATGACCTTCTTGGGCGAGAGCGGCTTGCCGGTGTTCCACGCGGGGCACTGGGACTGGCAGCGTCCGCACTCGGTGCAGCTGGTGAAGTCCAGCAGGCCCTTCCAGGTGAAGTCCTCGATCTTGCCGGCGCCGAACGGGTCCTCGTCGGGGTCGGCCTCCTCGAAGTCGAGGGGCTTGGTGCCGGAACCGTCCATCATCTGCTTGGCGGCGCCGTGCGACGGGGCGCCGTCGGCCTTGCGCTTGAAGTAGATGTTGACCGGGGCGAGGAAGCGGTGCCAGCCCACACCCATGGTGAGGTTGACCGCCAGCACCACGAAGAACGCGTAGCTGATGATGAGCTTGAACGCGGCGACCAGGGCGATGGCGGGCTCGGCGACGGCCGCCTCGCCCGGCATGAACGTGCCGACCGCGTACGAGATCGGGGTGGCCCAGACGGGGAAGGGGAAGTCGTCCATCGCGGCCTTGAGGCCGCGGATCGCGAAGATCGCGATCAGCAGGCCGATGATGTAGGCCTCGACGTAGTACGCCGTCCAGTGCCTGGAGTTCATGAAGCGGGACTCGCGGCCGATCCGCTTCGGGCTGTTGATGAGGCGGTAGGCGGTCAGTCCGAGGATGCCGACGAGGCTGGCGCCCGCGATGATCTCGATGGCCAGGCCGTAGACGGTCCAGTCGTAGATGAGCGGCAGGTGGAAGTGCGGGTCGAACACCTCGCCCTGGGCCTCGATGACGGTGAAGACCAGGAGCGGGAAGGACACCATCACGAACCAGTGGGCCACGCCGACCCACGGACGCTTGATCATCCTCGTGTGTCCGAGGATCTCGATGAGCGTCATGGTGAGCCGTTGTCCGAACGGCCCCTTGCGCTCGGGCTCCACCGGGCGGCCGATACCCACGGTTCGCACGATCTTGCGGATCGCGAGAGCGAACATGGTGAGCGCGACCACGGCGAAGACCGAGGTGATGATGCCCAGTGTCAGGTACAGCATCGTCCGTGGCCTCCCATCCTGATCCTGCTGCGTCGTCCGGTGCGCCACACACCGGCGGTCGAAACTATGTTACTAGCGAGTAATAGCGCGGCGGCCACCGACCCACCCCCGCCGGGTGAACGGCGGGCACCGCGCCGACGGCGATTCCCGAAAGGGCCGGATCGCGGACCCCGGCCCCACCCTCGGACCGACCCGGTGGCGGTCGGCGCGTCGCGGCCACGTGGGAGCACCGGAGTCTGCCCCGGTCACACCACCCACACCCTTATGTGTAGCTGACGAACAGGTGCGGCGAACGTCCGGGGGTATCCGTGTTCCCACCTGTCACCTGTATCGGTGCCGCTCGGAGCCGCCGGAGAGCACCAGAGACCGCCGATCCGACGGTCGGCCCGCGCGAGGTTCCACGCCGAGCCCTCAGGGATCTCCCGGACCCCGAGTCAAGGTTTCCCCGGGATCGCCCCTTTTCCTCCCCGAAAGCCCTTCGAGCGGGAACACCACGGCGGGACCGGCCGTTGTCCACCTGTAGACACCACCTTGAGTCTGGTCGACTCAACTGATTTGACAGTGATGATCAGACGAAGCAAACTTACGTGTGAAAGACTCAACCTTGACGGAGGTACCAACCATGGCTCGTGCGGTCGGAATCGACCTCGGTACGACGAACTCGTGTGTCGCGGTCCTGGAGGGCGGCGAGCCCACGGTCATCGCCAACGCCGAGGGGGCCCGCACCACCCCCTCCGTCGTCGCCTTCGCCAAGAACGGCGAGGTCCTCGTCGGTGAGGTCGCCAAGCGCCAGGCCGTCACCAACGTCGACCGGACCATCCGCTCGGTCAAGCGCCACATCGGCACCGACTGGTCGGTGAAGATCGACGACAAGACCTTCAACCCGCAGCAGATCAGCGCCTTCATCCTCCAGAAGCTCAAGCGCGACGCCGAGGCCTACCTCGGCGAGGACGTCACCGACGCGGTCATCACCGTGCCCGCCTACTTCAGCGACTCCCAGCGCCAGGCCACCAAGGAGGCCGGCACGATCGCCGGGCTCAACGTCCTGCGCATTATCAACGAGCCCACCTCGGCGGCCCTGGCCTACCACCTGGAGAAGGAGGACGAGGCGACGATCCTCGTCTACGACCTCGGTGGCGGCACCTTCGACGTCTCCCTGCTGGAGGTCGGTGACGGCGTCGTGGAGGTCAAGGCCACCAACGGCGACAACCACCTGGGCGGCGACGACTGGGACCAGGCGGTCGTCGACTGGCTGGTCGAGCGGTTCAAGAACGCCAACGGCGTGGACCTGTCCAAGGACAAGATGGCCCTCCAGCGCCTGCGCGAGGCCGCGGAGAAGGCCAAGATCGAGCTGTCCAGCTCCAGCGAGTCGGTCATCAACCTGCCCTACATCACGGCCTCGGCCGAGGGCCCACTGCACCTGGACGAGAAGCTCAGCCGCGCCGAGTTCCAGCGCCTGACCTCGGACCTGGTCGAGCGGACCAAGACCCCGTTCCAGCAGGTCCTCAAGGACGCGGGCATCCAGCTCAGCGACATCCACCACGTGGTGATGGTCGGCGGCTCCACCCGCATGCCCGCCATCGTGGACCTGGTCAAGGAGATGACCGGCGGCAAGGAGCCCAACAAGGGCGTCAACCCCGACGAGGTCGTCGCCATCGGCGCCTCGCTCCAGGCCGGTGTACTCAAGGGCGAGGTCAAGGACGTCCTGCTGCTGGACGTCACCCCGCTGTCGCTGGGCATCGAGACCAAGGGCGGCGTGTTCACCAAGCTCATCGAGCGCAACACGACCATCCCGACCAAGCGCTCGGAGATCTTCACCACGGCCGACGACAACCAGCCGTCCGTGCAGATCCAGGTCTACCAGGGCGAGCGCGACATCGCCCAGTACAACAAGAAGCTGGGCGTCTTCGACCTGAGCGGCCTGCCCCCGGCGCCGCGCGGCGTGCCGCAGATCGAGGTCACCTTCGACATCGACGCCAACGGCATCGTCAACGTCACCGCCAAGGACCTGGGCACCGGCAAGGAGCAGTCCGTCACCATCTCCGGCGGCTCGGCGATGTCCAAGGACGACATCGACAAGATGGTCCGCGAGGCCGAGGAGTACGCCGAGGAGGACCGCAAGCGCCGCGAGGAGGCCGAGGTCCGCAACAACGCCGAGTCCCTCGTCTACCAGACCGAGAAGGTCATCGCCGACAACGAGGACAAGGTCCCGGCGGACGTGCGCTCCGAGACCGAGGCGGCCGTCGCCGAGCTGAAGACCGCCCTGGAGGGCACGGACGTCGAGGCCATCCGCACCGCCAGCGAGAAGGTCGCCCTCTCCAGCCAGAAGATCGGTTCCGCGATCTACAGCCAGGGCCAGGAGGGCGCCGCGTCCGGTGAGGGCCAGCAGACCTCCTCCGACGACGACGCCGACGTCGTGGACGCCGAGATCGTCGACGAGGACAACGGCAAGGGCACCCAGTCCTCCTGAACCGGAGCCGGGGGACGAGTCGAGGAAGGAGGGCACATCGGACATGGCGCTGTCGGACGAGACGAACGGCACAGGCGACGGTGAGGAGCCCCAGGGGCCGGTGATCCGCGACAACCGCCGGATCGACCCGGAGACGGGCGAGGTCCGGACTCCGAAGGACGCCGAGGAGAAGGCCACGGGCACCGGGGAGGGGGACGCGTCGGCCGAGGAGGCCGTCGAGGTCCCCGACACCCCGGAGGAGGTGGTCACCGAGGCGATCAACGCGGACGAGCGGGTCATCGAGCTCACGGGCGACATCAAGCGGGTCCAGGCGGAGTACGCCAACTACCGCAAGCGCGTCGAGCGCGACCGGGTCGCCGTCCGGGAGACGGCCACCGCGCAGGTGGTCGGCGAGCTCCTGCCGATCCTGGACGACATCGGTCGCGCGCGGCAGCACGAGGAGCTCACGGGCGGCTTCAAGGCGGTGGGCGAGGCCTTGGAGGCCACGGCCACCAAGCTCGGACTGGAGAGGTTCGCCGAGGCGGGCGAGGAGTTCGACCCGAACCTGCACGAGGCCCTCACCCTGGTGCCCACACCAGAGATCTCCGTCCAGACGGTGATCGAGGTGTTCCAACCCGGGTACCGCATCGGTGAGAGGATCCTCCGGCCGGCCCGCGTGGTCGTCGGGGACCCGGTCGGGGACGCCGGTGACGGCGCCGAGGACACCGGGGCCGCCGAGACCGCGGACGACGCCTCCTCCGACGGGGGCGAGGGGTCGGACGACCAGAAGTAGCGGGTACGCCCGTGGGCCCTGCCGGTCTGCGCCCCCTCCGCGGAGGGGGCGCGGACCGGGGGCCGCACCCGGTGCCGTCGGAGGCCGGGGAAGGTGGAAGTATCGGACGCAAGCCGGGACCAGCGGGAGAAGGCACCAGTCGATGAGCACCAAGGACTACCTGGAGAAGGACTACTACAAGGTCCTCGGAGTCTCAAAGACCGCCTCGAAGGACGAGATCAAGCAGGCCTATCGCAAGCTCGCCCGCGAGAGCCACCCCGACGCCAACACCGACGATCCCAAGGCCGAGGAGCGCTTCAAGGAGATCTCCGAGGCCTACAACGTCCTGTCGGACGAGAAGCGCCGCAAGGAGTACGACGAGGCCCGGTCCCTGTTCGGCGGCTCCTACCGGCCGGGCGGCGCCGGTCCGGGCGGTTTCGACATGGGCGACCTGTTCGGACGCGGCCCCGGCGGCGGGGGCGGCGCGGGCACGGGCGGTGAGCGCCTCGGCGACCTGTTCGGCGGCCTGTTCGGCGGCCGGGGCCGCGCGGGCGCCGCCCGCAGCAGGCGCGGAAGCGACGTCGAGACCGAGACCACCCTGACCTTCCGCGAGGCGGCCGAGGGGGCCACGCGCTCCTTCCGCCTCTCCAGTGAGACCGCCTGCGCCTCCTGCAAGGGCACCGGCGCCAAGGCGGGCACCGCCCCGCGGATGTGCGCCAAGTGCAGCGGCACCGGGCACGAGAACACCAATCTGGGCGGCTTCTCGCTGTCCGAGCCGTGCGGCGAGTGCAAGGGCCGCGGCCTGGTGGTCGACGACCCCTGCACCGAGTGCAACGGCAGCGGGCGCGGCAAGAGCACCCGCACCATCCAGACGCGGATCCCCGGCGGTGTCTCCGACGGCCGCAGGATCCGGATCAAGGGCAAGGGCGCCCCGGGCGAGCACGGCGGCCCCGCGGGCGACCTGTACGTCCTCGTCCACGTGAAGGAGCACCCGGTGTTCGGCAGGAGCGGCGACAACCTCACCATCACCGTACCGGTGACCTTCCCCGAGGCCGTCCTCGGTGCCGACGTCCGGGTCCCCACGCTCAACGGGTTCCCGGTGACCGTGAAGGTCCCGCCGGGCACGCCGAACGGCCGCACCCTGCGCGTGCGCGGCAAGGGCGCCGCCCGCAAGGACGGCACCGTCGGCGACATGCTCGTGACGATCGAGGTCACGGTGCCCCAGAACGTCAGCACCGACGCGCGGGAAGCGCTGGAGAAGTTCCGCTCCGCGACGACCGACCACGACCCGCGCGCGGGACTAGAAGCGCGGGCGAAGGACGTGTGATCGACGTGAACGACTCCTTCGGCGCCGACGCACCGGTCTACGTGATCTCGGTGGCGGCGGAGCTGGCGGGCATGCACCCGCAGACCCTGAGGCAGTACGACCGGCTGGGCATCGTCTCACCCGGCCGCGCGTCCGGGCGGGGGCGCCGCTACTCCATGCGGGACGTGCAGATGCTGCGCCAGGTGCAGCGCCTGTCCCAGGAGGAGGGCATCAACCTCGCGGGCATCAAGCGGATCCTCGAACTGGAGCACGAGGTCGACCAGTTGCGCGAGCAGGTCTTCCACCTGGCCAACGAGCTGGAGGCCGCGCGGCGGGCGGTGGCCCGGCGCGGCCGTCCCGCCGAGGGCGGGCGCGGCGGGGAGCTGGTGCGCCGCACCCGCGTGACGATCTTCAACACGGCCGAGAGGCCCGACGAGCAGAACCCGGGCAGCGGTCCCGGCGACGGCCCGCAGGGCCGAGGAGACACACAGGGCTGACGGGCCCCGGACACGGCGCCGCGGGGGCGCGCCGATCCAAGGACAGTCACCCTCAGTGACATTTTCGGTGAAAGGGGTCACGGGAGATGAACGAGAAGTTCACCAAGAAGAGCCAGGAAGCCCTGTCGACCGCGGTCCGGCGCGCCACCGCGGACGGCAGTCCGGAGGTGGACCCGCTCCACCTGCTAGCCGCGCTGCTGGAGCAGGCCGAGGGGGTGACCCGCCCGCTGCTCAAGGAGGTGGGCGCCGACCCCGACGTGCTCACGGGCCGGGTCGAGGCCGCGATCGGCGCGCTGCCCAAGGCCGCCGGTTCGACTGTCAGCTCGCCCAACTCCTCGCGCCGGCTGATCGTGTCCCTCAACACCGCCGCCCAGCGCGCCCGGCAACTGGAGGACGAGTACGTCTCCACCGAGCACCTGCTCGTCGGGCTGGCCGCCGACGGCGGTGAGGCCAAGAGGCTGTTGGGCGAGGTGGGCGCCACCCCGGAGGCGCTCCTGGAGGCGTTCGAGCGCGTGCGCGGCACCGGCAAGGTCACTTCGGAGAACCCCGAGGACACCTTCCAGGCGCTGGAGAAGTTCGGAGTCGACCTCACCGAGCGCGCCCGCGAGGGCAAGGTGGACCCGGTGATCGGCCGCGACGGGGAGATCCGCCGGGTGATCCAGGTGCTCAGCCGCCGCACGAAGAACAACCCGGTCCTCATCGGCGAGCCCGGTGTCGGCAAGACCGCCGTCGTGGAGGGGCTGGCACAGCGCATCGTCGCCGGGGACGTGCCGCAGTCGCTGCTGGGCAAGCGCCTGGTGAGCCTGGACCTGTCCGCGATGGTGGCGGGTGCCAAGTACCGGGGCGAGTTCGAGGAGCGGCTCAAGGCGGTGCTCTCGGAGATCAAGGAGTCCGAGGGCCGGGTCATCACGTTCATCGACGAGCTGCACACCATGGTCGGCGCGGGTGCCGCCGAGGGCGCCATGGACGCGGGCAACATGCTCAAGCCCATGCTCGCGCGCGGCGAGCTGCGGATGGTGGGCGCCACCACGCTGGACGAGTACCGGGAGAGGATCGAGAAGGACCCGGCTCTGGAGCGCCGGTTCCAGCAGGTCATGGTGGGCGAGCCCTCCTCCGCCGACACGATCGCGATCCTGCGCGGGCTCAAGGGCCGCTACGAGGCGCACCACAAGGTGCAGATCTCCGACGCCGCTCTGGTGGCCGCCGCGACCCTGTCCGACCGCTACATCACCGCCCGGTTCCTGCCGGACAAGGCGATCGACCTCATCGACGAGGCGGCGTCCCGGCTGCGCATGGAGATCGACTCCAGCCCGGTGGAGATCGACGAGCTCCAGCGAGCCGTCGACCGCCTGAAGATGGAGGAGATGGCGCTGGCCAAGGAGTCGGACCAGGCCAGCCGCCAGCGGCTGGAGCGGCTGCGCGCCGACCTGGCCGACCGGCAGGAGCACCTCAACGCGCTGGTCGCCCGGTGGGAGCAGGAGAAGGCCGGGCTCAACCGGGTCGGCGAGCTCAAGGGGCAGTTGGACGACCTGCGCACCCGCGCCGAGCTCGCCCAGCGCGAGGGTGACTTCGACGAGGCGTCCCGGCTGATGTACGGGGACATCCCGAAGCTGGAGAAGCAGGTCGAGGAGGCCTCCACCGCGGAGGAGGAGGCCGCGAGCTCCGGTGACACCATGGTCAAGGACGAGGTAGGCGCCGACGAGGTGGCCGACGTGGTCTCTTCCTGGACCGGCATCCCCGTGGGCCGCCTGATGGAGGGCGAGACCTCCAAGCTGCTGCGCATGGAGGACGAGCTGGGGCGGCGGCTCATCGGCCAGAGGGCCGCCGTGGCCGCGGTGTCCGACGCGGTGCGGCGCGCCCGCGCGGGCATCTCCGACCCCGACCGGCCGACGGGCTCGTTCCTGTTCCTGGGCCCGACCGGTGTGGGCAAGACCGAGCTGGCCAAGGCCCTGGCGGAGTTCCTGTTCGACGACGAGCGCGCGATCGTGCGCATCGACATGAGCGAGTACGCCGAGAAACACTCGGTGTCGCGGCTGGTGGGCGCGCCCCCCGGATACGTGGGCTACGAGGAGGGCGGCCAGCTCACCGAGGCGGTACGGCGCAGGCCGTACACGGTGGTGCTGCTGGACGAGGTGGAGAAGGCACACCTGGAGGTGTTCGACACCCTGCTCCAGGTTCTGGACGACGGTCGGCTGACCGACGGGCAGGGCCGCCACGTGGACTTCCGCAACACCATCCTCATCCTCACCTCGAACCTGGGATCGCAGTTCCTGGTGGACCCGTCGCTGGAGGAGGCCCAGCGCAGGGACCGGGTCATGGACGTGGTGCGCGCGACGTTCAAGCCGGAGTTCCTCAACCGGCTGGACGACGTGATCATGTTCGACGCGCTGTCCACGGAGGAGCTGACCCGGATCGTCGACCTCCAGGTGGACAAGCTGGCGCGGCGCCTGGCCGACCGGCGCCTGGGGCTGGAGGTGACACCGGCGGCCCGCGACTGGCTGGCGCTGGCGGGCTACGACCCCAACTACGGGGCCCGGCCGCTGCGCCGCCTGGTGCAGTCGGCCATCGGCGACCCGCTGGCCCGGGAGCTGCTCTCGGGCGAACTGGCCGAGGGCGACACCGTGGAGGTGGACGTGGAGGAGACCGCCGACCGGCTGAGCGTGGGCCGCAGGAAGGCCGTCGAACCGGAGCTGTGACCGAGCGGTGCGGGGCCCGCCCCCCCGGGGGGCGGGCCCCACGTGTGCGCCCGGGCTGAGATATCATCATGCGGAGTTATTTGATATACATACGCAGGAGGATGAGATGTCCAGAACCGTGATCGACATCGACGACGACGCCCTGGCCACGGCCGCCGAGGAACTCGGCACCAAGAGCAAGGTCGAGACCGTGAACCGGGCCCTGCGCGAGGTCGCGGCACGGCGGCGATCCCACGAGTTCCTCGACCTCGTAGGAGAACTCGACCTCGATCTGGACGAAGAGACGATGAAGGATGCCTGGCGTTGACGCTCTATCTCGTGGACAAGTCCGCCTATGGGATGACCAAGCGAAGCACTCAGGCCCAGGACGCGCTGCGGTCCCTGATCACCTCCGGCGACGCGATCGCCATGTGCGAGATGATCGCCCTGGAGCTGCTGTACTCGGCCAGGAACACCACAGACTACGAGCGCCTCCGCGTCGGCTACGAGAAGCTTCCCTGGCTGGAGACCGACAACCGGGCCATGCGCCGGGCCATCGAGGTGCAGCACGAACTGGCCCGCAAGGGACAGCACCGCCGCGCGCTGGCCGACCTCATCATCGCCGCGACCGCCGAGGCCCACGGGGCGACGGTCGTCCACTACGACAAGGACTACGACCTCATCTCGACGGTCACCGGCCAGCCCACCCTGTGGATCGTCCCCGCCGGTACGGTCTGACCGCAGAACTCACACGGTATGCCCGGTCGACATCCGGCCAGGATCGTCCTCCTCAAGGTCCCGGACCTCCCCGGTCGTGATGACCGTGCCCAGGTGGACCACGGGCAGCCCGGTCCTGGCGCTCCGGGAAATACCCACAGCACCGCCGTTCTGGCCCAACCCACGACGCATCAGTTCGGTGACCGTCTCACCGAGTGAGCGCGATGTGTCCTCGGCGATGGACAGTACCTGCCGGTACAGGTCGTCCGGGATCTCGATCGTCGTTCTCATAGGCACATCATGATGTTCGGATGTCACGCTGTGAAGGGAGTGGGCGGGAGCTGCCTCTTGTCCGCTGGATTCCGGACTCCGCGACGCGCAGTCGGCGCCCGTATCCAGCCTGAAGGGGATATCGCCATGACCGTGATGGAGCACTCCGCGCCCAGATCCCCTGTCGAGAAGCTCAGCGTCGCACAGTTCGAGGTCATCGCCCAGGCCGCGGCTCGTGAGGACGTCACCCTCGAATATCTCAACGGTGAGATGGAGATCCGGACCGTGCCCGACAGCGACCACAACGCGATCCTCATGTGGTTGACGCGTCAATGCATGGCCCAGCGGGCGGACCTCGACCTGAACGTCACCGGGCAGGACCTGAAGGTGGACGCCTACCGTAAGGGCCGGGCCCGGCCGGACGGTCTCCTGGCCCCCGTCGACCACTTCATCGGTCAGGGCGAATGCCGATCCCCGCGGAGTCCTCGCGGTCGTCGAGGCGACCTCCTGGGACTATGACACCAACGCCCGGGACCGGGTGGGGAAGGCGCAAGCCCACGCCGCCTGCAGCATCGGTGTCTACCTGCTCATCGACCGCGACGACGACAGCGTCACCGTGCACGGCGAGCCCGTCGACGGCCGCTATCGGAGCATCACCACGCTCGGCTACGGCCACACGGTCGAGATCCCGGGTACCGGGATCGTGCTGAGCACCGGCGAACTCAAGCGGTACGCCCGGTAGGTCTCGACTCCCAGGTCACCGCGGGTGTGGGAGCGTGGCGAGGATTTGCCCGCGTTTACACCCATCGTGGGGAGGTCCGGCCTACGGTGGCCACAGCGAGCACCGGGAGGGACGATGACCGGGACGACCATCGCGGATGTGGCCCCGCTGCACGAAGCCGTCGACCGGCGGGCGGCGGCGATCGAGTCCAAGATCGTCGCGTGGCGCCACCACCTGCACGCGCACCCCGAACTGCCCAACCGGGAGGCGGAGACCGCCGCCTTCGTCGCCGAGCACCTGCGCTCACTGGGGCTGGACGAGGTGCGCACGGGGGTGGCCGGGCACGGCGTGGTCGGCGTCCTGCGCGGCGGCCTCGGCGGGGACCGCGTGGCGGCGCTGCGCGCCGACATCGATGCCCTCCCGGTCAAGGAGGAGAGCGGTGTCGGCTTCGCCTCCACCGCGGTCGACGCGGACTACCCCGGCGGCCCCTTCCCCGTGGCGCACGCCTGCGGCCACGACTGCCACACCGCGATGGTGATGGGTGCGGCGGAGGTCCTGGCCGGCATGCGCTCGGATCTGCCGGGCACCGTTCTGTTCGTCTTCCAGCCCGCCGAGGAGGGTCCTCCGGTGGCCGAGGAGGGCGGGGCCCGCAGCATGGTCGGCTCTCCGGCCCTGCGCGACCCGGCCCCCACCATGGTCTTCGGCCTGCACGTCGTCCCGCTGCCCAAGGGCGTGGTGGGCTACCGGGTGGGCCACCAGTACGCGGCGTCCTGCATGGTACGGATCACCGTGCACGGCAAGCAGGTGCACGCCTCGATGCCGTGGATGGGCCTGGACCCCATGCCCCCGGCGGCCGACATCGTCTCCGCCTGCGGGCAGATCTACCGGCGAATCCCCGCCACCTCGCCGGTCACCGTCTCCATCGGCCACGTGGAGGACGTGGGCCGGTTCAACATCATCGGTGAGACGGTCACCCTGTGGGGGACGGTCCGCTGCCTGCACGACGGGGACATGGACACCGTGCGCGACCACCTGCGCCGCACCGCGGAACACCTCGCGCAGGCCCACGGCTGCACCGCGGAGGCCGAGTTCCTCCAGGAGGTGCCCGCGGTGGACAACACCCCCGAGTGGACGTCGGCCGCGCTGCCCACCCTGCGCCGCGTGGCGGGGGCTGACATGGTCAAGCACACCGAGCCCACCCTGGGGTACGACGACGTGTCGGAGTTCGTCCGGGCCTTCGGCGGGGTCTACGTGATGCTCGGCTGCCAGGACACCGAGTACGCCCACGGGGCCCTGCGCTCGATCCCCGGCCAACGCGGCTCGGCGGCCAACCACAACCCGGCCTTCTACGCCGACGACTCGGTGCTGCTCACCGGGGCGCGGCTGCACGCCAACATGGCCGTGGACCACGTGACCGGGCGGGTGGACCCGGAACTGTCGGGGCAGCCGGGCCCGCCCGCGTTCTGAGCCCGGCCGCCCCGCGCGGGTTCAGGCCACGTCGCGGCGGAGCGTGGTGGCCGCGGCCAGGGCGATCGCCACCGCGGCGTAGCCCGCCAGGACCAGGGACGCGCCCCACACCGGCAGCAGTTCCATGGCCCCCATGCCGTAGTCGACCCCGGTGTCGTAGAGGGCGGAGACCGCACCGCCGGGCAGCCACCGGCCGACGTCCTGGAGCTGGGGCACGACCACCAGGATCGGCTCCAGCATGAACACCCACAGGATTCCGGCCACCAGGGCGGCGATCTGATTGCGGATGAGCGCGCCCACGCCCACACCGATCACGGTGTAGGCGACGTGGGCGGCCACGGAGCCGAGGAGCACGCGCGGCACCTGGTTGTCGACCAGGTTCAGGTCCCCTCCCCCGGCCAGGATGGAGGCGCCGGCGACCAGGGCGGACAG
This sequence comes from Nocardiopsis sp. LOL_012, assembly GCF_048060475.1. Classification (NCBI taxonomy): domain Bacteria; kingdom Bacillati; phylum Actinomycetota; class Actinomycetes; order Streptosporangiales; family Nocardiopsidaceae; genus Nocardiopsis; species Nocardiopsis sp. LOL_012. The sequence goes on from NZ_JBHMIV010000030.1 coordinate 49,340, forward strand.
TCCGACCACGACCGCGCCGAACAGCAGGCCGACCAGGGCCGCGGCCACGGCCTTGGCCAGGACCACGGGCAGTCGGCGGGGGCTGACCAGGAAGGTGGTGTTGACGGTGCGGTGCTGGTACTCCGAGGTCACCACCACGATGCCGATGACCAGGGCGAAGAGGGTCCCCGAGGCGCCCATGGGCCAGACGGCCCCGGCGTACTCGGTGCTGTCGGCGGCGAAGCCCCCCTCCATCCCGGCGGAGACGATGATGAGGCCCAGGGACAGCCCCACCCAGGCCAGGGCGGCCAGGAGCATGATCCACCACAGCCGGGTGGTGAAGACCTTGCGGAGTTCGGACCTGACGAGCGCGGTCATCGGCTGCCTCCCACGGGCTGTTCGGCGTTCTCCTGGTCGGTGAGGCGGAGGAAGGCCTCGTGCAGGCTCTCCCCTCCCCCGGTGAGTTCGCTGAGGGTCCCCTGGTGGACGAGTCGGCCCCGGGCGATGATGACGACGTTGTCCACGGTCTGCTCGACCTCGGCCAGGACGTGGCTGGAGACGAGGACGGCGACGCCCCTCTCGTGCGCCCGGTGGTCCAGGAAGCGGCGCAGCCAGTCGATGCCCTGCGGGTCGAGGCCGTTGGCGGGCTCGTCCAGGATCAGCACCTTGGGGTCGCCCAGCAGCGCCCCGGCCAGGGACAGGCGCTGGCGCATGCCCATCGAGTACCCGGCGACCCGCTTGCCGCCGGCCTCGGCGATGCCGACCTCGTCGAGCACCTCGTCCGCCCGGGAGAGCGGCAGGCCCGCGGCGTCGCACATGGTGCGCAGGTGGTTGCGGCCGCTGCGCCCGGGATGCAGGTTGTTGGCCTCCAGCACCGCGCCCACCTCGGAGGCGGGGGCGGGCAGGCTCGTGTAGGGACGGCCGCCGAACAGCCCCTCACCGTGGTCGGGGCGGACCAGGCCGAGCAGGCACCGCAGGGTGGTGGTCTTGCCGGCCCCGTTCGGTCCCAGGAATCCGGTGACCGTTCCCGGCTCCACCGTGAAGGACACGCCGTCGACCGCACGGTGGCCGCGGAACGACTTCGATATGTTCCTTACTTCGATCGCCGACACTGATCCCTCTCTTCGCACAAGAACGCGGAGAAGAGCCGACCGTCTCTTTCCATAGAGCACACGGAAGACTTTTCTCCAGAATAATGAAGAATCTAACGATTCCGCGTTCCGTTGAGAACTGAGGTATGCCAGCAGAAACGCATGACATTTGTCAGTGGTGCGGGAAAGCACACTGGGTGTAGGCGGTAGCGCAGCGGAATCCGCAGGTCAGAACGGATCCGCGGAGTGCTCCGTCAGCCGGAGCGGGCGCGTTCCAGGAGGAGTTCGCGTTCGCGTTCGTTGCGGGTGAGTCCCGCGGCCCGTTCGAATTCCGCGCGCGCCTCGCCAGTGCGGCCGAGCCGGACCAGCAGGTCGCCGCGCACGGCGGGCAGCGGGTGGTAGCCCTCCAGTTCCGGTATCCCCCGGAGCGCGTCGACGATCTCCAGCGCGGGCGCGGGCCCCAGGGCCATCGACACCGCGACCGCCCGGTTGAGCTCGGCCACCGGCGACCGGGTGAGCCGGACGAGCCGCTCGTACAGGAGCGCGATGGCGACCCAGTCGGTGTCGCCGGCGCTGGGGGCGCGGGCGTGTTCGGCGGCGATCCCCGCCTGGAGCGAGTAGGCCCCCCGTGGTTCGGCGGGGTCGCGGGGGACGGAGCGGGCCAGCGAACGCAGGCCCCGGGTGATCAGGAGCCGGTCCCAGCGCGAGCGGTCCTGGTCTGCCAGCGACACGGGGCGGCCGTCCGCCCCGGAGCGGGCACGGAACCGTGAGGCCTGCAACTCCATGAGGGCGAGCAGCCCGTGCACCTCGCGCTCGTCGGGCAGGAGCGCGGCGAGCACCCGGCCCAGGCGCATCGCCTCCTCGCACAGGTCCGTGCGCATCCAGTCGGCACCGGACGTGGCGGTGTAGCCCTCGTTGAAAATGAGGTAGAGCACGTCCAGGACGGAGGAGAGGCGGGAGTCACGGTCCGCTCCGGAAGGTATCTCGAAGGGCACCCTCCTCTTGGCGAGGGTGCGTTTGGCCCGCACGATCCGCTGCGCCACGGTCGGTTCGGACACCAGGAAGGCGCGGGCGATCTCGTCCGTGGACAGGCCACCGAGCATGCGCAGGGTCAGGGCGACCCTCGCCTTGCCGGACAGGACAGGGTGGCAGCACACGAACATGAGCCGGAGGACGTCGTCGCCGTAGTCCTCCTCTAGCGCGGCGTCGAACTCGGCCTGCCCGTCGTGCTCGGCGATCCCGCGCCCGAGGTCGGCCATGCGCTCCTTGAACCGCTCGTCGCGGCGCCAGCGGTCGAGGACGCGGCGTTTGGCCACGGTAGTCAGCCAGGCGCCCGGTTTGCTCGGCACACCCTCCTCGGGCCACTTCTCCAGGGCGCTGACCAGGGCGTCCTGGGCGAACTCCTCGGCCAGGCCGACATCGCCCACCATCCGGGTGAGGGCTCCGATGAGGCGCGCCGACTCGATGCGCCAGACCGCCTCCACCGCGCGCGTGGTATCCCCGTGGCTCACGGTGCAATGAAAGCACCGCGGGTCACACGCCGCAAGCACGCCTCCCGCTTTGTGAAAGGCCACAGAAACCGATTCGACCCTCGGCCGAAAACCGCTCACGCCATCGTCGCGGGTGACCTCTCTTTCCACCGCCCACGGTCGCGCACCGTGACGCGGACGGGAGAGCACCCCGCCGAGGAGGGAAGCGTTACCCGCTGCTCATCCCCGGTGTACGCACCGAGGTGAACGGGCCGGTCGGTACCGGTGCGGGCGGGGTCGCCGCCGCGTTCCCGCTCCCCCTCGGGGTAGGTAGGCATCCGTCCGGAACGCCCGCCGGGTGAGGGATTCCGAGGAAATCAGATCCGCAGGCCGTCCTCCCGCGTCCCAGAACGAGAAGGCCGCCCCAGGCCCCCGAACAGAGCCCGTCCCCCTGACAGAAAGAAGCAGGCTGTGTCATTCGAGATCGTCGGCCGTGAAGGCCCCTTCGCCCAGCAGCGGTTCCCGGTGGGCGATGTGCCGATCACCTTCGGCCGCCACGCCAGCAACAGCGTGGTGGTCGTGAGCAAGCTGGCCTCCCGCTTCCACGCGGAGATCCTCCCCGAGGGGGGCGGGTACGTCCTCTACGACCGGGAGAGCAGCAACGGAACCACGGTCAACGGCGAGCCGACGGCGTCTCACGTCCTGCGCCCCGGCGACCTGATCACCATCGGCGACGAGGTGTTCTGCTGGGAGCCCTCCGAGACGCAGGAGGCCAGCCCTCCGGTCACCCAGCTGTTCGTCCGCCCCGGCTCCGTGTCCGGGCCGGTCATGAACGTCACGGTCTCGGGCGGCGGCCCCGTCGGCCTGGCCTTCGCCCTGCTGACCGACCACCTCCTCGGCGGCCGGGCGTCCGTCACCGTCTACGACGCGCGCTGGACCCGCGACAACGGCCGTGTCGTGTGGAAGAACGAGAAGCAGGGCAACGTCCGGCGCCAGCAGGTCGTGACGGTCCAGAGCCGCCAGTACCTCAACCTCTCCGAGGAGATGCAGGAGCGGCTGTTCGCCCCCGGCGCCTACACCGAGATGTGGCCCTCGGGCGCCGACTCGATCGGCGGAAGGGGCCCGCGCAACATCCGCATCTCCCGTATCGAGGACGTCCTCCTGGAGATGGCCTCCGAACGGCCCGGCCGCATCAAGCTCGTCCCCGAGAAGTTCAACGTCACCGGGGACCCGAACGCCCTGGACGACACCCACGTGCTCGCGGTGTGCGAGGGGTCGCGCTCCCGCAGCCGGGAGCACTTCACCAAGAAGTTCGGGCAGGCGGACACGTCGATCTACTCTCTGGACGGGCAGCACCTGGAGGACGTGGTGCTGGGCCTGCGCGTCAAGTCCAAGCTGTCGGACCCCGCGACCGTCCTGCTGACCGTGGCGCAGAACCGCTACCTGCTGAACTCGCTGGAGGGCCAGGGCTTCCTGAACATGCGCCTCACCGACGCCGAGGCCCAGGAGGTCGTCGGGATCGACCCGGTCCGGCAGGTGTTCGAGCAGTGCATCGGTTCGCGCCCGTGTGTGATGGCGCGCGACGGCGAGGACGACGACTTCAGCTGCTCCACCCACAACTCGCTGTTCCTGCCCTCCCTGATCAAGGGCTCACCCCTGTGGAAGCGGGTGCGCCAGGGGCTGGAGCTGTTCGGTGTGCCCGAGTCCGACCTCAAGGCCGTCACCGCCTTCCGGCTGAGCATGGTGCAGCGGCCCCGGTTCACCGCGGAGCTGCGCCCACCGGGGTCGAAGAACCCGGGCACCTACGGCTTCCTGCTCGGTGACGCCGCCAACGCGATCCACTTCTGGCCCGGTCGGGGACTCAACAGCGGCCTGGCCTCGGCCATCTCCCTGGCGCGCTCGCTCAGCAGCGCGTGGAACGGCCGCCCCTTCCGCGACTCGGACTTCATCCGCCACGAGGCGGCGATGTCGATGCTCCAGTACCGGCACAAGAGCCGGGCCTGGAAGGCGATGGTGACCGCCGCCGACGACGGCTCGGAGATCGCGATCAAGGACAAGATCGCCCAGAGCATCGAGACGGCGGGCTCCAACCGGGAAGCGGACCTGGAGACCCTGCTGGAGCGGCTGGGTTCGATCCGTGAACGGCTGTCCGCACGCATCCCCGGCATGCCCGACGACGCGTCGCTGCGCGACCACCTGGGCGGCCTGAGCGACGAGACCCTGCGCTCCCTGGTGGCCGGCGGCCCGTGGGACACCCTGACGGTCGGTGGCGAGGAGGTCGACATCGACATCTTCTACCGGGAGGAGGCCGAGGCGGCGAAGGGCTGACGTTCGCCCGGGGCGGGCCACCGGCAGCGGCGGCCCGCGGTGCCACCGGCACCGCGGGCCGCGGTCCGGTCTCAGCGGCCCCGGTCAGTACCCCTGGGAGCGCAGCTCGCGCTCGCGCTCCTTCAGCTCCTCGGGCATCTCGTCCATCTCCTCCAGTTCGGCGATCCGGCGCAACTGGAGCTTGAGCACCGCGTCGCTGCCGGCCGGCGGGTGCGGGCAGCGCCGCGCCCACTCCAGCGCCTCCTCGTGGGAGGAGACCTGGAGGACCCAGTAACCGGCGATGAACTCCTTGGCCTCGGTGAAGGGGCCGTCGGTGACGGTCGCCTCACCGCCCCGGAAGACGATCTCGGCCCCCTCCGAGGTGGGGGCGAGCCCCTCGCCGGTCAGCAGGACACCGGCCTTGATCATCTCGTCGTTGTAGGCGGCCATCGCCTCGTAGACCTCCGGCGGGTTCTCGTAGTCGGTGGTCTCGGACTCGGGGGTGGACATGATCGACATCAGGTAGCGCACGGTCTTCGCCTTTCCGTTCCTGGTGGGGGCTCTTCTCCCCCGCTCTCACCTACCCGTCGAACGGCCCCGCGCCGGATCGACACGCCCCGGAGGATTTTTCTCAGGCCCCCTCCCGGGCCGCCGCCACGGCGGCCGCCTCCGCGTCGTCGGCGCGGGCGGTCAGCGCGCGCAGGCCGGGAACTGCCAGGACCAGGGAGACGAGCAGGACCGTACCGGCGGCCACGGGGACGTAGTGGAGTTCCACCCGGCCCAGCAAGCCGCCCAGGAGCGCACCCACCGGGGCGAGGCCGAACCCGAGGACCTGGATCACCGACATCACCCTCCCGAGGCGGTCACCGGGCACGATCAGTTGCGCCGAACCGATCATGACGACGTTGGAGACCGTCATGGCCGCTCCGAGCAGCATCCAGGCCAGAGCCGCGAGGTAGGCGCTGGGGGCCAGGCCGAACGCCAGGCAGCACAGCCCCATGGCTCCGAAGGACACGAGTTCGGTGCGGAACCGGCCCAGCTTCGCGGCGACCTTGCCGACCAGCGCCGAACCGAGCAGCGCCCCGACCGCGGAGGAGGCCAGGAACACGCCGTAGAGGGCCTCCGGGACACCGAAGTGCTCCTGCACGATGAGGACCAGGACACCGGCCTGGGCCATGAACGCCATGTTCACGACCACCCCGAACAGGACGGGGGAGCGCAGCGCCCGGTCGCCGAACACGAACCCCAGACCGGCGCGGATCTCCGTGAGGACGGCGCGGACGGCGCCGGAGGCCGCGCCCCCGGACGCCTGCGGGGCCGGTTCGCCGCTCTCAGGGCGGCGCACCGCCAGCGGGAGCCCGAGCAGCACCAGGGCCCCGAGGACGTAGGCACCGGCGTTCACCGCCAGCGGGAGCGCGGCCGCGACGACGAAGAGGAAGCCGGCCAGCGGGGCGCCGCCGAAGTCCTCCGTGACGGTCTTTCCGCCGACCAGGCGGCCGTTGGCCCGGTCCAGCCCGTCGGCCGGGACCAGGTCGGGCAGGGCCGCGCGCCCCGAGAGGTCGTAGAACACCTCGCAGAGCATCACCGTGAACATCACGGCGTACAGCGCCCAGATGGACGCGGTTCCGGTGGCCACCAGCACGGCCAGGGCCGCGATGGCACCGCCGCGCACGAGGTTGGCCGCGACCATGAGCGTGGCGCGGTTCACGCGGTCCACGACCACCCCGGCGAGGAGGCCGCACAGGAGCCACGGCAGGAACCGGGCCACCATCAGCCCCGACACCAGTATCGGGTCGTTGGTCAGCATCGCCGCCACCATGGGCAGGGCGGTGAGCATGATCCCGTCGGCGAGGTTGCTGAGCAGGCTTCCGGCCCAGAACCTGCGGAAGGCCGGGCCGAGCCCGGGCGGACTCGGTGTCGTCGGCTGCGAAGCGCCGTGGACGGGGGTGGTCATGACCTCTCCTCGGAAGGGTTGCGGAAGGGGGAGAAAGGCGGGAGGGCGTCCGGTGGGCCGGTCACGACACCGTCCCCGTCGGCGAAGAACAGGTGTCCCGGCAGGAACACCGCGCCTCCGGAGGAGACCGGTACGTCGAGGGCTCCGGCCCCCGCACGGGACGGCCTGCGCGGGTTGGTGCCCAGCGCGAGCACGCCGATGTCGATACGGGAGAGTCCGAGGACGTCGCGCACCGCGCCGATGACGACGATCCCGGCCCATCCGCGGTCGGCGGCGGTCTGGGCGACGTTGTCCCCGACCAGGGCGGTGTGCAGCGATCCGCCGCCGTCCACGACGAGGACACGGCCCCGACCGGGTTCGGCGACCGCGTCCTTCACCAGGCCGTTGTCCTCGCGGCAGCGCACGGTGGCGACGGTCCCGTGGAAGGATCCACGGCCCCCGTAGCGCAGGAACTGGGTCCGGCAGCTCACCAGGGCGGGGTAGGCGTCCATGAGGTCCGCGGTGGCCGGGTGTGTGGTGGTGCTCGTCATGGTCGTGGGCTCCTCGGTCAGCCTGCGGAAACGTGTTCGGGGGCGGGGCGGCGATCCCACTCGATCCGCGTCCAGTGCGGGTCGGCGGCCTCGGGGCGCTCCGCCAGGAACGGCTCCTCCGGCAGGTCGGGGGCCCAGTGCCCGTGCTCGCGCAGCCACTGCTCGCTGTAGACGGTGTCCTGGTACCGGTAGCCGTCGTCGGGGAAGACGACGACGGTGCTCTCCCCGCCGTCGCGCCGGGCGTACCAGTCGGCGGCCAGGTGGGCGGCGCCGCTGGTGGGGCCCACGAACATGCCGCGCTCGGAGAACAGGCGGCGGGTGGTCTCGAACGCCGCCGCGGCGCTCACCCAGTGCACCTCGTCGTAGGAGCGGTGGACGACGTTCCCCGGCCGGATGCTGCTGCCGAGGCCGCGCAGCGCCCGGGGGCCGTTGTCCAGGCCGAAGATGACGCTGCCCGGGGTGTCCACGCCGACCACCCGCGGGTCCGCTCCGAACAGGCGGAGCGCGCTGGAGATGCCGCCGCTGGAACCGCCCGAGCCCACCGGGCCGACCAGGCGGTCCACCCGGCCGACCGTCGTGGCGATCAGCTCGGCCACCGGGAGGTACGAACCGGGGTTTCCGGGGTTGTCGTACTGGCCGGGCACGAACGCCCCGGGCAGTTCGCGGCGTAGCTCCTCCAGACGGGTCAGGCGCGCGCCCTGGATACCGCCCGGGGCGTCGAAGTCGTCGACGATCTCGACGCGGGTCCCCAGCATCTCCAGCCGGGTCCGCAGCGCGGGGTCGATGGCGGGGTCGCCGACGATCGTGAGCGGGTGCCCCCAGTGCCGGCAGACCAGGGCCAGGCCGAGGGCGAAGGTCCCGGAGGAGGTCTCCAGCACGGGTGCGCCCGGCGCCAGGAGCCCGCTGGACCGGGCCTGTTCGACGATGTGCTTTGCAGGCAGGAGCTTCATGAGGCTGAAGACGACCGCGTGGAGGTTGGGGCGCAGGCGCACGATGCGAGGCATGACCATCGCCTCGACCATCGAGCCGTAGACCGCGGGTGGCTGGTTCATCGGGGGTCCCTACTTTCGTACGTGGGCGGAGAAGCGCCAGGTGTCCTCGACGCCGAGGTCGCCGAGCATCCGTTCGGCGCGGTCCCGGGCGTCGTCGATGTCGGGGTCGCGGCCGTCGAACAGCAGGCCCGCGATGTCCCCGCTGTGCGCCACCTGGATCCCCACGGCCCCGCAACGGCGGACGAGGGCCTCCAGGTCCGCGAAGCCGGGGACCGGGAGGTGGCGCTGGTTGATCCTGCTGCTGGCCCAGGCGACCGCTCCGACCCCCGCCGGGTCCTGTTCGACCACGGCCTCGCGCAGTCCGGCGCGCAGATCGGCGAACTCGGCGACCTCGCCGGGGCCGTAGGCGGCGGGCCGCATGTCCAGGGTCGAGATCCCCGCGCCGTCCCGGCTGGTCCCGAACCCGAGCACGGACAGGGGCGGCAGGGGGCCGGTGAACTCCTCGACCAGGACCCCTTCTCGCTGGGCGAACAGCACCGCCCGGTCGCCGAACATCAGCGAGTCCGAGGCCAGCTCGGCGCGGACCGCGAGCCGGGCCGTCACGGCGCTGTCGGGTCTGCGTCCGCAGGCGTCGTGGACCGCCAGGACCGAGGCGATCACGTCGCTGGTGGAGGATCCGAACCCGCGGGCCAACGGGACGTCGGACTGGAGGTAGAGGTGTCCCCCGGTGTAGGAGCGGCCCAGGGCCGCGAGGGCCTCGGCCGCGGCCCGGAACGCCTTGGTCCTGTCGGGCGGGCTCACCGTGAGCACGGGAGCGGGGGAGGGCTCGAAGACCACGTAGGAGCGGTAGAGGTCGCAGGGCATCGTCACCAGCCCGCGGACCAGCCGCCCCTCGTGCTCGAACATCCCCTGGAGGATCTCCCCGTGGTGCGCCAGAGAGGAACCGAAGCCCATACCGACCGCGCGGGACGCGGCTCGGGGCGTCCTCGGGGAGCTCGTGTCACTGGTCGTCTCGTCTTCCGATGTCCGCATTCCGCTACCCATTCCGTGGCACATCGCCGCACACCCGGCTCCGGTCAGGAAGGACACTACGGAGTCCGGGACCGCCCGCCAGGCAGTGCGGGGCGGCAGCCGACCGGCAGTCCCACCAGGGCTTTCCCGAATACGCGAGAGCCCCGGACCCGGAGGTTCACTCCGTGTCCGGGGCTCTTCGCCGACCGACGGCCCGTAGCCGTCGGCCCAGGCCGGTCCCGCTCGTGGCGGGCACCGGAACCGTCACCGTGCGGACGGGGTCAGCCGACCAGGCTCGTGGGCCGGATGTCGGCCCAGTTCTCCTCGATGTAGTCCAGGCAGGCCTGGCGGCCGTCCTCCTCCTTGGCCACGGACCAGCCGGCCGGGGCGTCCGCGAAGGACGGCCACAGCGAGTGCTGGCCCTCCGCGTTGACCAGAACGCGGAAGCGGCCCTCGGTGTCCTCGAAGGGGTTGGTCATGTCAGGATCTCCTTCACTGCGCCGCGGTGCGCGGCGCCGTCGGTGGTGTCCAACCGCGCGGCCAGGACCCCGCCGATCCGTTCGATCGGCCCTGGGTCCGCCATGCGCGCGTGTGTCGCCCCGACCCGGTGTACGTCGATCTCACCTCCCACGTGCTCCGTCCAGGCACCGGTGTCGGGTGCTCCGTCCATCCGTCCCAGTTCCGCCCGGAAGAAGGTGACGTCACCCTCGAAGACGCCCGGGACGAAGTTCTGTGCGATCTCCACGTGGTTGACCGCGGCGGTGACCAGTGCGGCCACCTCGGACTCCTCGAATCCGGCCAGGACCGGGTCCAGGCGGCGCAGTTCGGCCACCGCCCGGTCGAGGTCGAAGGGCTCCTCCCGCTCCTGGGCGGTTCCGGGATCCTCCGGAGTCCGGCCCAGGAGCATGCCCAGCATCTGCTCGTGGCCGGGCGCGGACGCGCCCCCGATGCCGTGGGCGGGGTAGGAGTCCATCAGGGCGAGCAGTTCGACCTCCTCACCCTGTTCCTGGAGGGCGGTCGCCATGGCGTGGGCGACCAGCCCCCCGAAGGAGTAGCCCAGGAACCGGTAGGGCCCTTCGGGCTGCACCTCCCTGATCTGGCGGAGGTAGTCCGCCGCGATCTCCTCCACGCTCGCGGGGAGCGCGTCCGGTTCCCTCAGCGCCCGGCTCTGCAACCCGTAGAGGGGTCCGCCGATCCGGCGGGCCAGGCCCGCGAAGCACCAGCTCATCCCTGCGGCGGGGTGGACGCAGAAGAGCGGGCGCCCCTCGCCCTCCGGTTGGAGGGGCAGCAGGACGTCGAGGGCGCCGGCGCGGTCCCCGCCGCCGAGGAGTCCGGCGACCGTGGGGGTCTGGAAGAGGTCCCGCACCCGCAGGTCGAGTCCGGTGTCCTCGTTGATGCGGCTCACCAGGCGGGTGGCGAGCAGGGAGTGGCCGCCCAGGTCGAAGAAGGAGTCGTCGACCCCGACCCGGTCCAGGCCCAGGACCTCGGCGAAGATCCGGCACGCGATCTCCTCGCGGGGTGTGCGGGGGCCGCGCCCCCCGGAGAGCGCCCCGTAGTCGGGGGCGGGCAGGGCACGGCGGTCGAGCTTGCCGTTGCCCGTCAGCGGCAGCCGGTCCATGGGCACGAACATCGAGGGGACCATGTAGTCGGGCAGGGTCTCGCCCATGCTCCGGCGCAGTTCCGCCCGGTCCAGGCCGTGGCCGGGGTCAAGCACCACGTAGGCGACGAGCCGCTTGTCGCCGGGGCGGTCCTCACGGACCACCACCGCGCACTGGGCCACCCCGGGCCTGGAGCCGAGTACCGCCTCGACCTCGGCCGGCTCGATCCGGAACCCCCGGATCTTGATCTGTCCGTCGATCCGGCCGATGAAGCGGATCCGGCCCTGGCGGGTCCAGCGCACCAGGTCCCCGGTCCGGTACATGCGGCGGCCGGGCTCCCCGAGCGGATCGGCGACGAACCGTTCCGCGGTCAGGTCCGGGCGCCCGACGTATCCGCGGGCCACGTGCGCGCCGCCCACGTACAGTTCACCGGTGGCGCCGGGCGGCACCGGCCGGAGCCGGTCGTCGAGGACGTACATGGTGGTGTCGTCCATGGGCGTGCCCAGGTGGACCTCGTCGAGTCGGCGCTCCCCGGTGCCGAAGGCCTGGTAGCTCGACCACACGGTCGTCTCCGTGGGCCCGTACCCGTGGACCACCACGGTGTCGGGGCAGTGGTCCAGGACCCTCTGGAGGGCGCCGGGCGAGGCGACGTCGCCGCTGAACCACACTTCGCGCAGCAGGGCGAGGGCCTCCACGCACTCGTCGGCCATGACGTTGAACAGCCCGGTCGTGAAGTAGGCGGCGGTCACCGCCCGTTCCCGGACGGTGTCGGCCAGGACCCGGGCGTCGCCGTCGGTGCGCGGCGCCAGGACCAGGGTCGACCCGCGCAGGAGCGGCACCCACATCTCGTAGGTGGAGGCGTCGAACCCGTAGGCGGAGTGCACCATGACCCGGCGGTGGGCGTCCCCGTCCCAACAGCGGTCCGAGACGAGGCCGACGACGTTGCGGTGGTCGACCGCCACGCCCTTGGGCCTGCCGGTGGACCCGGACGTGAACATCACGTACAGCAGGGCCAGGTCCCCGACCCGTACCCCGGGGCTGTGCCCGGGGCCGTCGGCGGGCAGGGCGTCGACCACGGCGACCGGCGTCCCCCGCCCGGCCTCGGCGGTGACGACGTCGCCGTCGCGCGCTCCGCTGTCGGTGAGCAGGGCCCGGGCGCCCGTCTCGGCCATGATGGTCCGCACCCGGGAGGCGGGGAAGGAGGCGGCCAGCGGTACGTAGGCGGCCCCGCACTTGACGACCGCGAGGGTGGCCACCATCTGGTGGACGGAGCGGTCCATGAGCACGGCCACCGCGGACTCGGGCTCCACGCCGAGGGCGATCAGGTGGTGGGCGAGCCGGTTGGCGCGCGTGTCCAGTTCGGCGCAGGTGAGGCTCTCGTCGCCGCTGACCAGGGCGACCGCGTCGGGGGTCTCGTTCACGCGGTCCTCGAAGAGTTCGTGGACCAGGGCGCGGGGAGGTCCGGTGACGGCGGTGCCGTTGTACTCCTCCACGGCGTGCGCGTACTCCTCCTCCGTCAGGACCGGCAGGTCGCGCACCCCGGTGGCGGGGTCGGCCGAGGCGGCGTCGAGCAGGCGGCAGAGCCGGGCCGCCAGCAGGGCGGCGCTCTCGGCGTCGAACAGGTCGGTGGCGTACTCCAGACCTCCGTCGAGCCCGGCGGGGGCGCCGTCGGGGCCGCGGCGCTCCCTGAGGACGAAGGTGAGGTCGAACTTGGCCATGCCGGTGGCGAAGGGCTCCTCCGCCACGTCGAGTCCGGGCAGCCCCAGGGAGGCCTGGGTGTCGTTCTGGAGGGTGAGCATGACCTGGAAGAGCGGGTGGTGCGCGGTGGAGCGGGCGGGGTTGACCGCCTCCACGAGCCGCTCGAAGGGCAGGTCCTGGTGGGCGAAGGCGGCCAGGTCGGCCTCCTTCACCCGTTCCAGGAGCGCGCCGAACCCGGGGTTGCCGGAGGTGTCGGTGCGCAGGACCAGGGTGTTGACGAAGAACCCCACCAGGTCCTCCAGTGCCGTGTCCGCGCGTCCGGCGACGGGGGTGCCGAGCGGGACGTCGGAGCCGGCGCCCATCCGGTCCAGCAGGACCGCCAGGGCGGCCTGGACCGCCATGAACAGGGTGGCGTCGTGGTCGGCGGCGACCTCGGCGAGCCTGCGGTGGACGTCCGCGGGGACGTCGAAGGTGAGGACCTCTCCGCGGTAGGAGGCGGCGGCGGGCCGGGGCCGGTCGGCGGGCAGGTCCAGCGCCTCGGGGGCGCCCTCCAGGGCCTTCCGCCAGAACTCGGTCTGGACGTCGAGGGGGGTGCCGTCGGCGTCGTCGTCCAGGAGGCCGCGCTGCCAGAGCGCGTAGTCGGCGTACTGGATCTCCAGCGGCTCCCAGTCCGGCACCGCGCCCCGCGACCGGTCCCGGTAGGCCCGCCCCAGA
>NZ_JBHMIV010000031.1:0-60437 GCF_048060475.1 Nocardiopsis sp. LOL_012
GGCTCAGGCCCTCGTGGCCTAGCCTCTCAACTACCGGTCCGACTTCCGGGGAGCAGTTCACGTCGTGCGGGCCTCCCGGCACTGGAAACATCACTCCGGGGTTCATATCCTGTACCCAAAGTAATGATCCGGGTTGTCGGAGGGGGTCTGCCATGGCCGTGCGCACGGCACTGTCCGCCGTGGGGCTGGCGTTCCTGTCCGCCGTGCTCGCGGCCCCTCCGGACGCGGCCGCGCAGGGGGAGGACCGGGGGGAGGTCGTCCCCGGCGCCGGGACGCTGCACGTGGTCGTGGCGGCCGACACGGCAGAGCCGCTGGAGGAGGGTGACCGGGTCGCGTACACGATCCGGATGCGCAACTCCGGCGGCCGGGACCTGCCCGAGGCGCGGGCGGTCCAGTTCCTGCCACCGGAGGTCGGCTTCGTCTCCGCCTCGTCCGACCCCGCTGTGGAGGGGGACCGCGTGGAGTGGGCCGTTCCGCTCGGCCCGGGGGAGCGGGCCGCCATCGAGGTCACGGGCGAGGTCGTCGCCGTCCCCGACGACGGGCGGTCCGCCGCCACGGTCTGCCTGAGGCCCGCCCCCGAGGCGGCCCTGGCTGCCTGCTCCTCCACCCGGCACACGGTCCGCACACCGTTCCCCCTGGTGTGGGCGGCCGGCGGCGCGGGGGGAGCCGTACTCGCCGCGGCCGCCACCGCGGGCCTCCTCCTCCGGCGCCGCCGCAGCCGGGGGCCGGGCCCTGAGGGGCCCGGGGAGAGCGGCCCCGGTGGCTCCGCCGAAGAGCCCCCGGAGCCGGCCGCCGAACCCGGAGCGGTCGTCTACCACCTGCACACGCGCCGCTAGCGGCTTCCACGGAGCAGGGGCGGACCATCCGGCGGAGTACCGTCAGCTCAGCTCGCTCAGCGCCTTCTCCGCCTCGGCCAGCCAGGAGCGGCGGGCCGCCAGGGCGTCCTCGTGCTCCCTGATCCGGCGGGCGTCGCCGCGCTCACGGGCCTTCTCCAGCTTGGCCTCCAGTGAGCCGATCGCCGACGAAAGCTGGTCCACCGTCGCCTGGGCGCGGGCCCGGGCCTCGGGGCTGGTCCGCTCCCACTCGGCGTCCTCGGCGCGGCGCACGTTCTCCTCGATGCGCCGGAAGGAGCCCTCCAACTGGTCACGCACGTCGCGCGGCAGCTCTCCGGCCTCCTCCCAGGCCTCCTGGAAGTCGCGTAGCCGCGAGCGGGCCCGGCGCGGGTCGGAGATCGCGGAGATCTCCGCCTCGGCCTCGGCCAGGATCCGCTCCTTGGCGTCGGCGTTGACCCGCAGTTCGGCGTCGCGCTCAGCGAAGACCGCGTTGCGGGCGTCGAAGAACCGGTCCTGGGCCGCCTTGAAACGCGCCCACAGCCGGTCCTCGCTGGCCCGGTCGGCCCGTCCGCTGCTCTTCCACCGCTGCATCAGGTCGCGGTAGGCCCGAGCGGTGGGGCCCCACTCCTCGGAGGAGGAGAGCGCCTCGGCCTCGGCGACGATGCGCTCCTTCTCGGCCCGCACCTCCTCGCGCTGCTGGTCCAGGCCGGCGAAGTAGGCCTTGCGCCGCTTGGAGAAGGAGTTGCGCGCCGCCGACATCCGCTTCCACAGCGCCTGCTCGGTGGGCCGGTCGGCCCTGGGGGCCTTCTTCCACTCCTCGATGAGCTGGAGCATCCGCTCGCCGCCGGTCTTCCAGTGCGTCGTCTCGACCGCGACCCGTTCGGCCTCGGCGACGATGCGCTCCTTGATCTCGCGGGCCTGTCCGCGGGCCTGCTCCTGGGCCTGCTTCTGTTCGACCTTGCGCTCCTCGGCGCGCCCGGAGAGCGCGTCCAGGCGTCGGGACAGCGCGTCCAGGTCGCCGACGGCGTTGGCCTCCTCGACCTGTGAGCGCAGCTTGGAGATGCTGGACATCGCGGCGCCGCCGGACAGGTCCGTGCTGCGGAGCCGCTTCTCCAGCAGCTCCACCTGGGTGACCAGCGCGTCGTACTTCTGGCGGAAGAAGGCCAGAGCCTCCTCCGGCTCCCCCGCCTGCCACGATCCGACGACCCGCTCGCCTTCGCTCGTGCGCACGTAGACCGTGCCGTCGTCGTCTACGCGGCCCCAAGGGTCCGTGGTCACCGTGTCCTCCTGCTGTCATGAGCCCGGCCGTGGTCGGGTTCGGGGCGTCGCGGCGCTGTACGCCTGGTGATGGAATACACCGTATTCAGTGCGAACCGGTGCGCACGCGCCACGCCGTGGTTCGCGTTCTTCGCAGATCATCGCTTCCGCGGTGGCGTCCCCGTGTGCCGGCCGGGCCGGGACCCGCCGCGGAAAGGCGCAGGTCGGCGGACGCGGCGCACACGGCACCGGTGACCAATATGGCATTACCGCGCGGTTTGGCAAAGAGGCCCGACCAGTGCGGTGATCGAATGGTGACCAAAGACCCTCTCCCGTAACGGATCCGGCCGCTTTCCGCCCGGTCCCGGCGGTGCCGTGCCCGTCCCGGCCTGGGTATCGTGCTGGAACGGCCCCCACCGGTCCGCCACCCGAACCCGACCACAGGAGACGACCGCGTGCTCATCGTCGCCCTTCCCAGCGGCCCCCTAGCCGCGAACTGCTACGTGCTCGCGCCCGCCGCCGACGGCGACTGCGTCATCGTCGACCCCGGCCAGGAGGCCGCCGGACAGGTCGACAAGGTGCTGTCCGAGTACGGCCTCACCCCTGGGGCCGTACTGCTCACCCACGGGCACTTCGACCACGTGTGGTCGGCGGCGGAGGTGGCCGACGGGCGGGGCGTGCCGGTGCACCTGCACGCCGCGGACCGCGGCCTGCTCACCGAGCCCGCCGCGGGCGTCTCCCCGGGGTTCGCGGTGCAGCTCTCCGCCCTGCTCGGTCCGGGCCCGTTCAGCGAGCCGGAGCACCTGGCCGAAGTGTCCGACGGCGATGTCCTCGCCCTCGCCGGTCTGGAGTTCACGGTGGAGCACACCCCCGGCCACACCCCGGGTTCGGTCGTCTACCACTTGCCCGCCCGCGGCGACCAGCCGCCGGTCCTGCTGGCCGGGGACCTCGTGTTCGCCGGTTCCATCGGCCGCACCGACTTCCCCGGTGGGGACCCCGACGCGATGGGCGCCAGCCTCGCCTCGGCTGTCCTCGGGCGCGGTGACGACACCCAGATCCTGCCCGGCCACGGCCCCGCGACCACCGTCGGACGCGAGCGGGCCACCAACCCCTACCTGCGGGGCCTCTCCTCCTGAACAGGGCGGGCCCGCTGCGGAGCGGACCGGGGGAACCGTGGGGTCCGGCCGCGGTGTTGGCGGTAGGATTCCAGATGTTCGAAGGGCGTGCCGTGCCCCCGGCCGGGCCCGCTTCCGGGGGTGCCCGGCGCCCCCGCTCAGCCGTGTATTTAGTGGACTTGGTACTCAATGCATCGTTACAGGACTCATACGTGTGGTCAGCTCCGCGAGGGGCACGTCGGGCAGCAGGTGCGCCTCGCGGGCTGGGTGCACAACCGCCGTGATCTCGGTGGTCTGCTCTTCGTCGACCTGCGCGACCACTACGGCGTGACCCAGCTCATGGCGCGCCCCGAGTCCCCGGTGTTCGAGCAGCTCAGCCGACTGCCCAAGGAGACGGTGATCCGGGTCACCGGCGAGGTCGCGGCGCGCAGCGGCGACAACGTCAACCCCGGCCTGCCCACCGGCGGGATCGAGCTCCAGGCCTCGGAGCTGGAGGTCCTCGGGAGCACCGAGGAGCTGCCGCTCACGGTCTTCCCCGAGGACAACACCTCGGAGGAGCGCCGCCTGGCCTACCGCTTCCTCGACCTGCGCCGCGAGCGCATGCACCGCAACGTCATGCTCCGCTCGCAGGTGGTGGCCTCCATCCGCCAGAGGATGACGGACCTGGGCTTCAACGAGTTCCAGACGCCCGTCCTCACCAGCTCCAGCCCGGAGGGCGCCCGCGACTTCCTGGTGCCCTCGCGGTTGCACCCGGGGCGCTTCTTCGCCCTGCCCCAGGCGCCGCAGCAGTTCAAGCAGCTCCTGATGGTCTCGGGGTTCGACCGCTACTTCCAGATCGCCCCCTGCTTCCGCGACGAGGACAGCCGCGCCGACCGCTCGCCCGGTGAGTTCTACCAGCTCGACGTGGAGATGAGCTTCGTCGAGCAGGAGGACGTCTTCGAGGTCATCGAGAAGGTGATGACCGACGTCTTCCGGGAGTTCTCGCATGGGTGGGAGATCACCTCCCCCTACCCGCGCATCGCCTACCGCGACGCACTCCAGTGGTACGGCACCGACAAGCCCGACCTGCGCGTGCCCATGAAGATGGTGGACGTCACCGCGATCTTCGACAAGACCGACTTCCGCGCCTTCGCGGGCAAGAGGGTGCGCGCGCTGGCGGTGCCCGGGGTCGGCGGCCAGCCCCGCAAGTTCTTCGACGGGATCGGCGACTACGCGGTCGAGCAGGGCGCCAAGGGCCTGGCCTGGCTCAAGGTCGGGGAGAGCGGTGAGCTCAGCGGCCCCATCGCCAAGTTCGTCACCGAGGTGTCCGACGAACTCCTGGAGGCGCTGGGCGCGGGCCCCGGCCACGGTCTGTTCTTCTGCGCGAGCGAGGACGAGGCGGAGATCAACCGCATCATGGCCCCCGTGCGGGTCGAGGCTGGCCGAAGGGCGGGCCACTTCGAGGAGAAGGCCTACCGCTTCTGCTGGATCGTCGACTTCCCGATGTTCGAGATCAACGAGCAGGGGGACGTCGCCTTCAGCCACAACCCGTTCTCCATGCCGCAGGGCGGGATGGAGGCGCTGGAGACGCAGGACCCGCTGGACATCCTCGCCTGGCAGTACGACATCGTCTGCAACGGTGTGGAACTGTCCTCGGGCGCGATCCGGAACCACTCGCCCGAGATCATGTACCGCGCCTTCGACCTGGCCGGATACGACAAGGCGGCGGTGGAGGCCGAGTTCGGCGGCATGCTTAGGGCGCTGAAGTTCGGTGCGCCGCCGCACGGCGGTATCGCGCCCGGCATCGACCGGATCGTCATGCTCCTGGCCGACGAGCCCAACATCCGCGAGACCATCGCGTTCCCGCTCAACCAGAACGCCCAGGACCTGATGATGGGCGCGCCCTCGGAGGTCTCGGACCAGCAGTTGCGCGACGTGCACATCCGCACCGTCCTGCCGCCCGAGGCCCGGAAGAAGTAGTCGGAACGGACCCCGGACCCCGTGGACGCGGGGATGGACCGTAGACGGGGAGCGGGCTCCCCGCAGGCGGGGCCGTGGCACCAGTGTGCCACGGCCCCGCGTCGTGTTCCGGTCCTGAAAACATCGAATTTTCGGGCTGCCCTCTTGTGATGATGGGACTTTTAGAGGTCCCTATTCGGTCATTGGGTGATTCTCCGGATATTGCACTGCAATGCAGATCCCTCAAGGCCGAATGCGGTCACGAGGGTCTGTCGCGGATGCGGTGGAGGGCGTCATACCCTACGGTTGGGGCGAATCACCCCTGACGAACCGCGGTTCATGCCTTCCCGCAAAGGTCGCGCTGTATTGGTGGTCCCCGCCTTCGTGTTCGGGAACGGCGACGGAGTGCATTGTGCGCCGAAACGTCACGCCGGCGTAACGATCCGCCGTCCGGGGTGGCTGAAATCGCATCCGGGGCGGTATTCCCCGCCTACCCCCGCACCGGCCGACCAGGTGCACCGTGACCCTGTGGCCGATCCCCGGCCGGACACGCATATCCAAGGCCACACCCCCGCAGCGCGCCTGGACACCGTCCGGAGACGTCCGTTCCCGGGCGCGGGTGTGACATCCGAGACGATACGAGGCTGAGTCATACGTGAACGGAAAACGCGCCGCAGGCGACGGCTCCGAGAACGCGCTCGTGACGGCGTTCTCCCACGCCCCCGAACCGATGGCTCTCACCCGGAGCGACGGCTCGGTCCTGCACGCCAATCTGGCCTTCACCGAACTGGTGGGTGCCGACCCCACCGGGCGGGTGTGGTTCGACCTCCTGGAGGCCGACGACGCGTCGGAGGCCTCCCGTGCGCACGGCCGGGTCCTGGCCGGGCACCACGGTGACCGCCTGCGCCTGCGCCTGGCGCCCGCCGCCTCCCGCCCCCTCCCCGTGGAAGCGGAACTGCGCCGGGCCCCCGTCCCCGACGGCGCCGTGGTCGTGCTCCTGCACGTCCTGTCCGTCGAGGAGGCGGACCTGCGTGCGGTCGGTGAACTGCGCACGGACAACTCCGACTCCGTGCTCTGGACCCTGGACGCGGACACCGGCCGGATGAGCGAACTGTTCGGCCCCACCCCCTTCGGCGCCCTCCTGTTCGGCGAGGAGCGCCAGGTGGAGCACATCCTGGAACGGGTGCACCCCGACGACGCCGCCCGCGTCGCCGCCGCCGTGGCGGTCGCCCAGGGCGGCCGCGACTACGAACAGCGCTTCCGCGTCTTCGACCTGCTCGGCGACGAGCGCTCCGTACACGTACGCGCCCGCTACGTCCCGGGCAGGCCCGACCGGTTCGTCGGGATCGTCGACGACGTCACCGAACACGTCCAACTGGTCCGCCGCCTGGCCCACCGCCGCCGCACCGAGGCCGAGCACGGCCGCCTCGTCACCGAACTGTCGGCCAAACTCGTCTCCGCCACAGCCGCGGACGACGTCATGGACCTGCTGAGCGAGGAGTTCCCGCCGGTCTTCGGCGGTATCGGTGCCACCGCGCTCTACGTCCAGGACGGCCTCCTCCACACCTCGGCCCGAGCGCGCGACCGGGACGCCTCCTTCGACGGCCTCCGGGCCGAGGGCACCGACCTGCCCGCGGCCGCGGTCATCCAGGACCGCCTGCCCCGCTTCTTCGAGAGCCGGGCCGAACTCGCCAGCCGCTTCCCCGACGCCGAGTGGTACATGGACGGTACACGCGGCCAGGCCTGGGCGGTCGTCCCGATCTTCGGCGACGGCAGAGAGGCCCTCGGAGCCTGGCAGATGACCTGGGACCGGCCCCACCACGCCACCCGCGACGAGCGTGCCCTCATGCTCACCTTCGCCGGGCTCGCGGGCCAAGCGCTGCAGCGCATCAAGGCACAGCAGGCCGAACTCGAACTCGCCGACGCCGTCCAGCGCCGCATGCTGCCGCGCCAGGTCCCCACCTTCCCGGACCTGGTCATCGCCACCAAGTACCTGCCCTCCCGGGCCGACTGGCGCATATGCGGCGACTTCTACGACGTCGTCGAACTCCCCGGCAACCGGGTCGGGCTCCTCGTCGGCGACGTCCAGGGCCACGGAGTGGAGGCCGCCGCCGCCATGGGCCAGATCCGGGTGGCCCTGCGGGCCTACGCCACCAACCAGGCCGACCCCGGAGCGGTCCTGGCCGAGACCAACCGCCTGCTCACCGAGACCGGCGAGATCGTCTTCGCCACCTGCGGATACCTGGTCCTGGACCGCTCGACCGGCATCATGCACGCCGCCTGGGCGGGCCAGCCCCCGGTCGTCATCGCCACCAAGGGCGACTACACACTGTGGGAGCCCGAGACCGGACCGCCGCTGGGGGTCCTGCCCGACAGCCACTACCCCGTCAGCACCCGTGGCCTCGCCCCGGGCGCGACCCTGCTGATGTGCTCCGACGGCCTCGTGGAGAGCGCGCGCACGCCCATGCCGGACGGCCTGGCACGGGTCGGCGAAGCGCTGGCCGAACACGGGGAGGACCCCGAGGAGACGGCCGACATCCTGGCGGAGGCGGCCCCCGCGGGACGGGGCGACGACATCGCCCTGCTCATCACCCGCATGCTCGACGACGACACGGCCGTCGGCCCCGCGGCCTGAACCGGCGGGACCGAGGGGACACGGGGCGGCCCTACCCTGGACGGGTGTCCGACACACTCTTCGACGACGCCGGGGCCGAGGCCGCCAAGGGGCAGGAACCGCTGGCCGTACGCATGCGCCCCCGCACACTGGACGAGGTCGTGGGCCAGCGCCACCTCCTGGGCGAGGGCAGCCCGCTGCGCCGCCTGGTCGAGGACGACGCCCCCATGTCAGTGTTCCTATGGGGCCCGCCGGGCACCGGCAAGACCACCCTGGCCACCGTGGTCAGCCGCGTCACCCGCCGCCGCTTCGTCGAACTGTCCGCAGTCAGCGCGGGGGTGAAGGACGTACGCGCCGTCATCGACGAGGCGCGGCGCCGTATGGGCATGCACGGCACCCGGACACTGCTGTTCGTCGACGAGGTGCACCGGTTCAGCAGGACCCAGCAGGACGCCCTGCTCCCGGCCGTGGAGAACCGCTGGGTCAGCTTCATCGGGGCCACCACCGAGAACCCCTTCTTCTCCGTTGTGAGCCCGCTGCTGTCGCGCTCGCTGCTGCTGTCCCTGGAGTCGCTGGAGGAGTCGGACGTGCGCGCCCTGCTGGAGCGGGCGCTGACCGACGAACGGGGTCTGGCCGGCCGGTACACCCTCGACGGCGGGGCCACCAACCACCTGGTCCGCCTGTCCGGGGGCGACGGCCGCCGCTCACTGACCTATCTGGAGGCCGCCGCCCTCGTGGCGGGGCCGCCCGGGCCCGAACCCGTGACCGTCACCGCCGCCCACGTCGAACGCGCCGTCGACCGGCACGCGGTCCGCTACGACCGTTCGGGCGACCAGCACTACGACGTCGTCAGCGCGTTCGTCAAGAGCATGCGCGGGAGCGACCCCGACGCCGCCCTGCACTACCTGGCCAGGATGATCGAGGCGGGGGAGGACCCCCGGTTCATCGCCCGCCGCATCGTGGTGCACGCCAGCGAGGACGTGGGCATGGCCGACCCCACCGCCCTGCAGACGGCCGTCGCCGCCGCCCAGGCGGTGCAGCTCATCGGCATGCCCGAGGCGCGCATCAACCTCGCCCAGGCGGTCGTCCACATCAGTCTGGCCCCCAAGTCCAACGCCGTGATCAGCGCCATCGACGCGGCCGTGGCCGACGTGCGCGCGGGCGGGGCGGGATCGGTCCCCGCACACCTGCGCGACGCCCACTACAAGGGCGCCGCAGACCTGGGCCACGGCGAGGGCTACCTGTACGCGCACGACTTCCCCGGCGGGGTCGCCCCCCAGAGGTACGCCCCCGCCGGGCTGGAGGGGCGGGAGTACTACCGCCCCACCAGCCACGGAGCCGAACGCCGGTTCGGCGAGGTCCTGAGGCGGATCAAGGAGGTCCTGCGCGGGGTCAGTCCGTGAACAGCTCCGTGATCTCCACGATCTCGCGGGGGCCGCCGTCCTCCTGCTGCTCGCTGAAGGTGACCTCCACGATCATCACGGGGCCCCACGAGAGGTAGTCGATGAAGTCGGCACCGGTCAGCTCCCACGTGCCCCGGCCCTCCACGTCCAGGAAGATGTGGTCGGGGGCGGCGCAGAACTTCGCGCACAGCACCTCGGCGTCCTCCGCGATGACGGCCTCCTGCGGGGTACCCGACGCCTCCCACTGCTCGGCCCACTCGGCGTGGGTGGGGATGCCCTGGCCCCGGACGGGCTCGTCGTCGCGGCCCACGGGGGTGTACACCCACGGGCCCTCCGCGGGGGACTCCTGCTCGGCCGGGTCGAACCGGGCGATCACGGTCAGCGGGGCCTCCTCACTCGGGGACTCCTCGACCGGGGGCTCGGACACCTCGTCGGCGACGTCCCCGGCAGGGGCATCCTCCTCCCCGCCGAGCAGTTGCGACAGGGCCCACACGCCGCCCCCGACCAGGGTGAGGGCGAGCAGCAGCGCTCCGGACATGAACAGGGCCCGGGTGGGACGGCTCCTCGACAGGTGGCCCTCCAGACGGACCACCTCGGGTACGCGTGCGGGGGGCTCGGCGGCGTCCCACTCGCGCTTGAGCAGGCCGATCAGCTCGGCACGGTCGGGGGACTCCTCCAGGCCGCCGTCGCCGCCCGCCTGCCAGGCGGCGATGACCGCGCCGATCACCTCCGGCAGGCTCGGCCGGCGGTTCGGGTCCGGGTCCAGTGCGCGGGACACCACCGGGCGCAGTTCCGGGTCCAGCCCGTCGAGGTCGAAGAGCCCCCGGGAGACGCGTGTGGCGATCTCGTCGGGCTCCCCGGTGCCGAAGGGCAGCCGCCCCGTTCCGGCGAAGGCCACGATGGCCCCCCAGGCGAACACGTCCGAGGCCGGGCTGGCCGGACCGCCGCGGTGGCGCTCGGGGCTCAGCCAGGTGGCCCCCGAGCCGCGCATGCGCTCGGGTGAGGCCGTGACCGCGCACTCCATGATGTGCGGTCCGTGCGACTCGACCACCACGTCGCTGGGGCGCAGGGACCCGTGGGAGACCCCGCGCGCGTGCAGCGCGGACAGCCCCTCGGCCAGACCGGTGGCCAGGGCGATGAGCTTGCCCCTGCCCAGACCGTTGCGCTTGGTGATGTAGTGCGACAGGCGCTGCCCGCCGACATAGGGCATGGCCAGCCACGGCGGGTTGGCGTCGCTGTCGAAGGACACCGGTACGACCACGTGCTCGGGGTCCACGCCCGACAGGGCGCGCAGCCGCCGCTCCAGTTCCGGGAAGACCTCGGGCGACTCCAGTTCGGGAGCGATGAGCAGCTTGACGGCGACCAGCCGGTCGCCGGTCGCGGACGGGTCCACGGCGGCGTAGACGGTGCCTGTGGCCCCCTGACCCAGGCGGCCGAGGACCAGATAGGGTCCGACCCTTTCCGGGTCGTCCGGGTATAGAGGAGCCAGGTCCGGTGGTACCAGTACGGAGATCTCTTTGGGAGGCCGAGGGCTCATGCGGGTCCTGTCGGTGCTTCTGGGGGCGGGGACTGCGGAGTGTCCAGACATCGTAGTGAAGATCCCACTTGATAGTGATTCTCGCGAACCGGAGGAGCGGCGTCGATCCCTTCGGGGCGAGAATCGACTCCATGGTGACCAACCCGTGATCCGCTCATGGGGCCGGGCGACGCGCCGCCCCCGCTCGGAGGGCCGCCGAACGCGATAGGGTCAGCCGAAACCCGGAAGTCTCCCGACCGGTGCACACCCTCGAAGCCACCCTCGATCTGCCCACGGAGCCCGCATGCTTACCGCAGGAGAGGTCGCCGCGCTCGTCGCCGCGGTGGTCTGGGCGGTGCTGGCCACGTTCATGTGCGTGGCGCTCGTCAAACTCATCTCGCTCATCAACGCGGCCACCAAGGTGGTCTCGGAAGTGGGTGAACGGACCCCGCCGCTGCTGGAGGACGTCGCCTCCACCGTCGAGCGCACCAACACCTCGCTGGAGCGCGTCGAGGAGATCACCGCCAACGTGCGGTCCACCTCCGAGGACGTCTCCACGGTGACGGCGCTCACGCGTTCGGTGGTCACCGGGCCGCTGGTGAAGGCGGCCTCGCTCACCTACGGGGTCCGGCGGGTCATGGGGCAACGCCGGACCCTGGCGCTGGTGCGCGGCCGCAGGCGGAGGGAACGCCGGTGATCGGCAAGCTGTTCTACCTCGCCGCCGGCGCCGCCCTGGGCGGGTACGCCGTCCACCGGGTCAACCGCGCCCGCCGCGCCCTCGCCCCCGGAGGGCTGGCCGCGCGGGTGGAGGGCCGCGTCAGCGAGTACCGGGGCGCCCTGCGCGAGTTCAACGAGGACCTGGCCGACGAGGTCCGCGCCCGGGAGGCCGAGCTGGCGGAGCGCTACGCGCCCAAGAGGGGGCGCGCCCTTCCCAGCGGGCGCCGCGAACCCGATTAGTCCGCGGTGATCTCCGCATCCCCGTCCTTGGGTGATGCGCCCAAGGACGCGGTTGTCGCCTTGGCCATGATTGGGCGTCCCATTGTCCACGAGGGGGTTGTCCTCATAGGTTGGGCAGACCATCCCCGCACCGCCGAGGAGCCACGATGAACCCGCAGCAGCCTCCGGGCGGCCCCTACCCGTACGGCCCGCCGCCCTCGGGCCCGCACCCGCCGCAGGGCTACGGCCCACCGCCCGCCGGTGCCTTCCACCGGGGATACGCCCCCTACCAGCCGGTCCCGGACCGGATGCCGGGAACGGTCGTCACCGTCCGCGTCCTGATGTTCATCGGCGGCGCGTGCGGGGTGCTCGCGGCCCTCCTGTTCTGGGCCCTGGCCGCGTCGCTCACGGGCGAGGGCGAGTTCAGCCGGGGCGCCACGGACGCCTTCCGGGAACAGGGCCTGGTGCTCACCGCCGGAGAGGGCGCGCTGGTCTTCGGTGTCCTCGGCGCGATCCCGTTCGTCTACGGCGTGCTCTCCCTCGTGCTCGCCTCGTTCATGGGCCGCAGCAGCCCCGTGGTCCTGTGGTCGGTGGTGGTCTTCCAGGCCCTGGCCGCGCTGACCCTGCTGGCGTTCGTGGGCTCCGGCGGCCTGGGATCGGTCGTCCCGCTGCTGTTCACGATCGGCATGATCGTGTTCATGGTCCTGGAACCGGCGCGCGCCTTCTACACCCGGCCGTCCGTGCCTCTCTACCCTGCGGGCTACTAGCGGCCGAGGCGGGGCCGACGGCGGTGCCGGCCCCTTCGCATCCCCGAACAGGACTTTTCGTGTCTTTTCATGGGCACTGTGTAGTGCCCGGGTGTTCGATTCCCTTGTCGCGGAAAGGCCCCCAGTGGACCCGAACCCCCCGAACCAGCCGCCCCTCGGCCGACCGGCCCCTCCACGGATGCTGTCCCCGGCGCCCACGCCGTTCGGACACCCGCCGCCCCACGCGTCGGCCGCCGCCTAGGGCCCGCCGCCGGAAGGATGCCCGGCACCGCACTCACCCTGCGCGTCCTCATGTTCATCGGAGCCACGGCCGCCCTGCCGATCACCGTCCTCTTCGGCTTCATGGCGATCGAGGAAGGGGTACCCTCCAACTTCGTGTTCCCCCTGGCCACCGGCGTCTACGGTGTGACCTCCCTCGTACTCGCCCTCGTGGCCGGACGGCGCCACCCGGCCGTCCGGTGGTCCGTCCTCGCCTTCCACATCCTGGCCCTGGTGCTCCTGCTCTGGAACATGCCCCTCGTCGCGGACGCGAGCGGGGAGGCGCCCCCGCTCGGCAGGTACCCGTTCTTCTTCACCCTCGCCTGCGCCATCCTCGCCGCCCTCCCGGCCACCGGCCGGTACTACGACAGGCCCCCGACACCTGCCGGGGGCCACCCGCTCCCGCCGGGGTACGGGCCGGGCCGCCTGCCGCAGCGGTAGGGCACGGAGCGGACCCGCGCGGTGCCCGGCGGCGATAGCCTGGGAACAACGAGACGGCCGCCGCCGTCGTCACCAGAGCGGGCCCGGCGGCCACCGCACGACCACGCGCGCCGCGCGGGCGCGGCCACCTTCATCGCGTGCCGACCCGTGAGCGCGCCCACAACACGGTCCCGGCCGGGGACCCCGTGCCGCCGCGGGCGGCGCGGCCAAGCACGGGAGGGCATCAATGGAGACGGCAGAGATCGCGCGCCGCTTCCTCGGTTTCTTCGAGAAGAACGGACACACCGTCGTCCCCTCGGCAAGCCTGATCGCCGAGGACCCCACCCTGCTCCTGGTGCCCGCAGGCATGGTCCCGTTCAAGCCGTACTTCCTCGGCCAGCGCACACCCGAGTACCCCACCGCCACCAGCGTCCAGAAGTGCATCCGCACCATCGACATCGAGGAGGTCGGCAAGACCTCCCGGCACGCCACCTTCTTCCAGATGCTCGGCAACTTCTCCTTCGGCGACTACTTCAAGGAGCGGGCGATCCCGCTGGCGTGGGAGCTGCTCACCACACCGGTCGCCGACGGCGGGTTCGGCATCGACCCGGAGAAGCTGTGGGTGACCGTCTACCTCGACGACGACGAGGCCGCCGCGATCTGGCGCGACAAGGTGGGCGTGCGCCCCGAGCGAATCCAGCGCATGGGCATGGCCGACAACTACTGGTCCATGGGCGTGCCCGGCCCCTGCGGCCCCTGCTCGGAGATCTTCTACGACCGCGGCCCGGCCTACGGCGCCGAGGGCGGACCAGAGGCGGACGACAACCGCTACATCGAGATCTGGAACCTCGTCTTCATGCAGTACGAGCGGGGCGAGGGCAGCGGCAAGGGCGGCTTCCCGATCCTCGGCGAACTGCCCAAGAAGAACATCGACACCGGCATGGGCCTGGAGCGTCTGGCCACCGTCCTCCAGGGTGTCGACAACATCTACGAGACCGACATCATGGGCCGGATCCTGCACCGGGCCGCCGAGCTCACCGGCACGCGCTACGGCGTGGACCGCGGCCACGACGTCATGCTCCGCGTGGTCGCCGACCACGTGCGCAGCGCCGTCATGCTCGTCTCTGACGGCGTCAAGCCCGGCAACGAGAAGGCCGGGTACGTCCTGCGCCGCATCCTGCGCCGGTCCGTGCGCAACCTCCGCCTGCTCTCGGGCGACAGCGACACCCTCTTCCTGCACGAGCTGACCGACGTCAGTATCGACGCGATGAAGGACATCTACCCCGACCTGGTGGACAAGGCCGGGGTCGTCCACGGCGTCATCGACGCCGAGGAGCGCAACTTCGCCGACACCCTGCGCGCGGGCACCGCCCTGTTCGGCAAGGCGGCCGAGCGCACCCGTGCCGAGGGCGGCACCGTCTTCTCCGGATCCGACGCCTTCCAGCTCCACGACACCTACGGCTTCCCCATCGACCTCACTCTGGAGATGGCCGCCGAGCAGGGGCTGACCGTGGACGAGGGCGCCTTCCGCGAACTCATGCAGCGCCAGCGCGAGACCGCCAAGGCCGACGCCAAGGCCAAGAAGCTCGGCAACGCCGACGTCTCCCTGTACGCGCGGATTCTGGAGGGTGCCGGGGCGACCGACTTCCTCGGCTACACCGACGCCGAGGGCGAGGCGCGCGTGCGCGGCATCGTCGTCGACGGCGCCTCCGCCCCGGTGGCGCGCGCCGGGGACGCGGTCGAGATCGTCTTGGACCGCACCCCCTTCTACGCCGAGAGCGGCGGCCAGCTCGCCGACACCGGGACGCTCACCGCCGACGGGCGCGGCGTCGTCGACGTCGAGGACGTGCAGAAGCCCCTGCCCGGCCTGTTCGTGCACCGCGGCACCGTCCGCTCCGGCGAGGTCGTCCTGGACGACACCGTGCACGCGGAGATCGACACCGGCCGCCGCCAGGCGATCGAGCGCTCCCATTCGGCCACCCACCTCATCCACTCGGCCCTGCGCAACGCGCTCGGCCCGTCGGCGGGCCAGGCCGGCTCGGAGAACCGCCCCGGCCACCTGCGCTTCGACTTCACCGCCGACGAACAACTGGGCGCGGGCCGTCTCGCCGAGGTCGAGGAGGAGGTCAACCACGTCCTGTCCGGCGACATCCAGGTGCGGACCGAGGAGAAGAGCCTGGACGAGGCGCTGAGCATGGGCGCCCTGGCCATGTTCGGCGAGAAGTACGGCGACCGCGTCCGCGTGGTCGAGATGAGCGACTACTCCGTCGAGCTGTGCGGCGGCACCCACGTGGGCTCCACCGGCAGGCTCGGCATCGTCAAGCTCCTGGGCGAGTCCTCCGTCGGGTCGGGCGTGCGCCGGGTCGAGGCCGCCGTCGGCGTCGACGCCTTCCGCCGTCTGTCCAAGGAGTCGGCCCTGGTCGGCCAGCTCTCCGAGCAGTTGAAGACGCCGCGCGAGGAGCTGCCCGAGCGGGTCGAGACGATGGTCGCCCGACTCAAGGCCGCGGAGAAGGAGATCGAGAAGCTGCGCGCGGAGCAGGTGCTCCAGGCCGCGGGCCCCCTCGCCGACGGCGCGCGCCGCCACGGCTCCGCCCTCGTGGTCGCCGCCCCGGCACCCGACGGTGCCGCCCCGGACGACCTGCGCAGGCTCGTGACGGACGTGCGCGGCCGCCTCGGCGAGGACGGGCCGGCCGTCGTCGCCCTGACCTCGGTGCCCAAGGGCCGCCCGGTCGTGGTGATCGCGGTGAACAAGGCCGCGCAGAAGGCCGGGATCAAGGCCGGTGAGCTGGTCGGCATCGCGGCCCGCGCGCTCGGCGGCGGTGGCGGCGGCAAGCCCGACATCGCCCAGGGCGGCGGCAGCGACCCGGGCAAGGTGGACGAGGCCCTGCGCGCCGTCGAGGCGCGCGTCGCGGCCTCCTGAGGACGGCGGACCCGGGGCGGGCGCGGAACGGACGGTCCCGCACCCGCCCCGGGCCCTGGTTCGGGCGGCGCCACCCCGGGGCACGGACGTAGCGGTACACTCCCGCAGGAAACAGAACGCCCGGACATCCCACGTCGGTGGCTTACACTCGGACAGACAACGTGAGTTTCCCGGACCGCCGCCCGAGCAGGGCGGTCGATGCCGGTCCGGCGGCCCGTGGCGGGACCGGCGATCACCTGCCAAGCTGCACACAGTCACCGAATCGGGCATACTGTGGCGCGTCACAGCCGATCAGGTGGCTGACCAAGCGGAGATTCCCGCGATCCAGCCGACGAACAGGACCACCGTGCTGAGGATTTTCCCACCGCGGTGCCGCGCCGTCACCGGTGCGGCCCGCCAAAGCGCCGTCCCCCGTCCAGGGGAGAGACGGCCTTGAGACACGGTGTGCGCTTGGCGATCGATCCCGGTGACGCGCGCATCGGGGTCGCCGTCAGTGATCCGAGCGGTATGCTCGCCAGCCCTGTGGAGACCGTCCGACGGGGCAGGGGCGACACCCACCGCATCGCCCAACTGGTCGTCGAACGCCAGGCACGGGAAGTCATCGTGGGCTACCCCGCCTCGCTCTCCGGCGAGGAGGGCCCGGCCGCGCGCTCGGCGCGCGCGTTCGCCACCGCCCTGGCCCGGATCCTCGCGCCCGTCCCCGTCCGCCTGGTCGACGAACGGCTCACCACCGTCGCGGCCCAGGCGCAGTTGCTCTCGGGAGCCTCCTTCGGCAAGAAGGGCGCCCGGGGCGGGCGGGCCCGCCGGTCCGTGATCGACCAGGCGGCCGCCACCGTGCTCTTGCAGAGCACCTTGGACCAGGAACGGTCAACAAGCCACCCCCCGGGCGAGATCGTCCGCTCCAGCCAGGGAGAATCATGAACGACAGGGATGACTACTCCGGCGATCCCTACCGCGGACGTGGGAGCGGATACGACTACGACCCGCTCAGCGGCCCCACGCCCTCGCGTGGGCGCCGCGCCCGCCCCGAACCGGACCCCCGGGACGAGCCCGGCGGTGGCTACCCCGGTCCCGGCGCCCAGGGCGGACGCCGCCGCAGGCCCGAGCCCCCGGCCGAGCCGCAGCGCCGCGGTGGTGCCGCCGACGCCCTCAGGGGCGGCAGGGCCGCGCGCTCGGGCGGCGGGCGCCCCCGGCACCCGGGGGGCGCGGCCCCCGATCCCACACAGGACGCGCTGAACGCCCTGGCGAACATGGGCGGGCAGGCCGCCCCGCCCGCCGCCCCGCGCACGCAGCCCCCTCCGCCGGAGGAGCCGCCGCGCCGCGCCCGTCGTGCCCGCCCCGAGGAGGACGCCGGGCCCGTGGACGCCCCCGAGGAGCCGCCGCGCCGCGCCCGTCGCGCACGCCCCGAGGAGGAGCCCGACCAGCGGGCCGAGGAGCCCTCGGGCCGACGCGGCGGCCGCCGCAAGCGCGCCAGGCGCAGCCCGGACGAGGAGGGCGGCTTCCTCTCCGACGTCCCCGAGGACAGCGGGATCTTCGACTCGGCCTCCTTCCCCGGGGTCAACAGGTCGGCCGACACCGGAGCGTTCTCCGTGGTCGACCCCGACCGCGCCCCCCGCGGCGGCGGCCGCAGGCGGGCCCGCCCGCAGCAGGACGAGCGGCAGGCCCCGCCGGGGCCCGAGGAGCCCCAGGGCCGACGCGGCGGTCGCCGCAGGCGCGGCCCCGTCGACGAGGAGCCCCCGGAGCGGGGCGGTCTCAGCTCCGACACCGGTTCGCTGCCCCTGCCCGGGTACTCCGCGGCTCCCGCCCCGGAGCCGGAACCGGAACCGGAGCCCGAGGAGGGCTACGACGACTACGAGGACGGCTACGAGTCCGCCCCTGCCGAGGAGGAGCCCCCGCGCCGTCGCGGCGGCGGTCGGAGGCGGCGCTCCGCCCCCGACGAGGCTCCCTCCGGCCGCCGGGGCGGTCGGCGCAGACGCGGCCGGCGCGAGCCCGAGCCGGAGGAGTTCGAGGAGGGCTACGACGACTACGAGGAGCCCGCCCTCGACGACATCGCTGACGCCTACTACGGCAGCCGCAGCAAGCGCAAGCAGTTGAAGCAGGCGCAGCGGGCCAAGCGCTCCGGCGGGGGCCGGGGCGGAAAGCGCAAGGGGGGCGGCATGCGGATCCTGCTGGTCCTCGCCCTGATCGTCGTGATCGGTGGCGGCGGCTACCTCGCGATGGGCTACCTCTTCCCCGAGGACTTCGAGGGCGAGGGCACCGGAGAGGTCGTCTTCACGGTCGAGGAGGGCCAGAGCGGCTCCTCGGTCGCCGAGGCCCTGGTGGACGCCGGGGTGGTGGCCAGTGAGCGGGCGTTCCTCAACGCGCTCGACGCCGCGGGGAGCGGGGTCGTCCCCGGCACCTACTCCCTGGCCCAGAGCATGAGCGGGGAGAGCGCCGTGGCGATCCTGCTCGACCCCAACAGCCAGTTGGGCGGCCGGATCACGATCCCGGAGGGCCTGCGGGCCGAGGACATGTTCGTGCGGCTCGCCGAGCAGACGGGCCTGAGCGAGGAGGACTTCGAGGCCGCCTACGCCGACACCGACGCGCTGGGGCTGCCCGAGTACGCCACCGCCGGCCCGGAGGGCTACCTGTTCCCCGAGACCTACCAGTTCGCCGCCGGTACGAGCGCCAACCAGATCCTGCGCACCATGGTCAACCAGTTCAACCAGGTGGCGGCGGACGTGGACATCGAGGGGAAGGCCGAAGGACTCGGCTACACCGCCAACGAGATGGTGACGATCGCCTCAATCGTCCAGGCCGAGACCGGCCGCGAGGAGGACATGCCCAACATCTCCGCGGTGGTGCACAACCGTCTGGAGCTCGGTATGCCGCTCCAGATGGACAGTAGTTGCTTCTACCAGCTCGGCACCCACGGCCTCGCGTTGACCCCCGAGCAGAAGACCGAGTGTGAGAACGACCCGGGCGACTACGGCACCTACGGCCAGACCGGGCTGCCGGTCGGTCCCTACGTCGCGCCCGGCAGGTCCGCCATGGAGGCCGCCCTGGCCCCGGCCGATGTGGACTACCTCTATTTCGCGCTCATCAACCCCGAGACCGGAGAGACCGGGTTCACCAGCAACTTGGACGACCACAACGCGATGGTCGCCGAGAACAGGGACAACTGGTAGGGAAAGGGGGCGCCGGTGCGCGCCGCGGTCCTGGGCTCTCCGGTGGCCCACTCGCTCTCACCGGTCCTGCACAACGCCGCCTACGCGGCGATGGGGCTGGAGGGCTGGTCCTACGGGATGCACGAGTGCGGCGAGCACCGTCTCGCCGCCTTCGTGGCCGGGCTGGGGCCCGAGTGGGCGGGGCTCTCCCTGACCATGCCCTTGAAGCGCAGGACACTGGAGCTGGCCGACACCTCCACCGAGCTGGCCCGGGCCGTGGGCGGGGCCAACACCCTGGTCCGCCGGGGCGGCGGGTGGCACGCCGACAACACCGACGTGGAGGGGATCGCCGAGGCCCTCACCGAGGCCGGGATCGGCGCGCCGCGCGAGGCGGTCATCCTCGGCGCGGGTGCCACGGCGGCCTCCGCGCTGGCCGCGCTGGTCCGGATGGGCACCACCGCGCCGGTCACCGTGCTGGCCCGCGACACCGCGCGCGCCGGTGTGGTCGCCGAGGCGGCGGACCGGCTTGGCCACCCGGTGCGGATCGAGCCGCTCTCGGCCCTCGGCGAGCACCTGGACACGGACCTCGTCGTGTCCTCGCTGCCCTCCGGGGCGGCCGACGCCCACACCGGGCCGCTGGCCGCCTCCCGTGCGGACCTCTTCGACGTCGTCTACGCGCCCTGGCCCACTGCGGCCGCAGACGCGGTGGCTGGCCGGGGCGGGCGCGTGGTCGGCGGCTTCCCGATGCTGCTGCACCAGGCGGTTGCCCAGGTCCGGATGATGACCGGGGCCGAGGACGTTCCCGCCGAGGCGGTGGGTGCGGTGCGCGCCGCGGGGGAGGCCGAACTGGCCCGCCGGGCGCGGGTCCCCGCGCGGTGACCGATCGGCCCGCGCGTAATGGTAGAGTGAGAGGCGTATCGACTTGATCCGGTCTTCGCACCGGGTCCGCAAGCGGAGATGATCCTCCCACCCGCCGGGCGCGGCTCGCGCGGGTCCAGGTCCACGGCGAACGAGCGCCGCGTCCTGTCCGTCGAGTGCCCTCGCGCACTCCGGCGCGCAGCGCCCCTCGTCCGCACGGCTCGGTCGGATCGCCCCGCTTGCACACGCTGGCGGGGTTTTCGCTTTTCGGCGGACCCCGACGCGGTCCGGGGTCCGACGGACTCGGCCCCCGGACCGAGAGGCCGTCCTCCGCCTGGCGGGCGGCCGGTCCCAGGTAATCCGAGAAAGCTAGGGAGGGGTCTCATCAGCGCCGAGCCCCGCATCAATGACCGCATCCGGGTGCCCGAGGTCCGTCTCGTCGGACCCAACGGTGAGCAGGTCGGAATCGTCTCCGTGCAGGACGCACTGCGTCTGGCGCAGGAGTCCGACCTCGACCTCGTCGAGGTCGCGCCGACCGCTCGCCCTCCGGTCGCCAAGCTGATGGACTACGGCAAGTTCAAGTACGAGTCCGCGGTGAAGGCGCGCGAGTCGCGCAAGAACCAGTCGAACACGATCATCAAGGAGATCAAGCTCCGCCCGAAGATCGACCCGCACGACTACGAGACCAAGAAGGGTCACGTCGTTCGGTTCCTCAAGGGCGGGGACAAGGTCAAGGTGACGATCATGTTCCGCGGGCGCGAGCAGTCCCGGCCCGAACTCGGCCGCAGGCTGCTGGCGCGTCTGGCCGAGGACGTCCAGGATCTTGGCATGGTCGAGTCCCAGCCCAAGCAGGACGGCCGCAACATGGTCATGGTGATCGGCCCGCACAAGCGGCGGTCCGAGCACAAGGCCGAGGCCCGTGCCGCGGCAGGGGACAAGCCCCGCCGCCGACAGCGCGAGCAGGCGTAGCGGCGCCAGGGGAGGTCCCCCACCGCCCGGTCGCCGTGGGAACGGGAACCGGGTGGTGGGCAGGGCTGTGCGCGAAGGCCCGGCAAGCACCGCGCGAGCGGTGTGCCGGGAACGCCAGAGCAACGATCGCACCGCCCGAGGGTGGTGCGCAGACGGAGTAGGAGACGACGGCGACATGCCGAAGAACAAGTCCCACAGTGGAGCCAAGGACCGCTTCAAGGTCACCGGTTCCGGCAAGATCATGCGCCGCCGTGCCAACAAGAACCACATCCTTGAGCACAAGACCTCCAAGCGCAAGCGCAAGCTGAGCAACGAGGCGGTGCTCTCCCCCGCGGACACCAAGAGCATCAAGAAGCTCCTCGGCAAGTAGCCGCCCCCTTCTCCCGCCGCCGCCCGTGTCGCACGCCGTGCGTGCCCCAGCGGTGACGGCCGCAGGAGAACCACCCCAAGCCATCGCGGCCGCCGGGCTCGCCTGAGCCGGGCCGGTCGGCGCGCCGCGCGCGCCGGAACACACGAACGAGGGAGTCACAGTGGCACGCGTGAAGCGGGCTCTCAACGCCAAGAAGAAGCGCAAGGTCGTCCTCGACCGCGCCAGCGGTTACCGCGGTCAGCGTTCGCGCCTGTACCGCAAGGCCAAGGAGCAGATGCTCCACTCGATGACCTACTCCTACCGGGACCGCAAGGACCGCAAGGGGCAGTTCCGTCGTCTGTGGATCCAGCGCATCAACGCCGCCTCCCGCGCCAACGGCCTGACCTACAACCGTCTCATGCAGGGCCTGAAGCTGGCCGGTATCGAGGTCGACCGCCGTATGCTCGCCGAGCTGGCGGTCAACGACGAGGCCGCGTTCGCCGCCCTGGTGGAGAAGGCCAAGCAGGCCCTCCCCGCTGCCAACGCGGCCTGACGCCGGGACTGCGCGATGGCGGGCCACGAGTTCACGAGTATCCGCTCACCCAGGATCAAGGGGGTTCGGCGGCTCGCCAAACGCACCTTCCGCCAGCGGGAGCGGCGCTTCCTCGCGGAGGGGCCGCAGGCGGTGAGGGAGGCCCTCGCCGCCACCGACGGCGCTGGGCGGCCCCGTGAGGGGGCCGCCCCGGGTGTGGTCGAGGTCTACGCCACGGCGGAGGCCATGCGGCGCCACATCGACTTGGGGGACGCCGCCCGCGCGCTGGGCGTCCCCACCCACACGGTCAGCCTCGACGTCATGTCGGAGCTGGCGCAGACCGTGACCCCCCAGGGGATCATCGCGGTCTGCGCCTTCGTCGACGTCCCCCTCGAACAGGTCGGCGACGTCCGCCTGGTGGCCGTGCTCTCGCACGTGCGCGACCCGGGCAACGCCGGCACGGTCCTGCGTACCGCCGACGCGGCCGGTGCCGACGCCGTCGTCTTCACCGACGCCTCCGTCGACCCCTACAACGGCAAGTGCGTGCGCGCCTCCGCCGGAAGCCTCTTCCACCTGCCGGTGGTCGTCGGCGTCCCGGTGGGCCGGGCCGTGGACTTCCTGCGCGAACGCGGGGCCGCCGTGTGGGCCGCCGACGGCGGCGGCCCCCGCGACCTGCACACCGCCGCCGACGGCGGGGACCTCGACGGGCCGGTCGGCTGGGTCTTCGGCAACGAGGCCTGGGGCCTGCCGGAGGAGACGGTCCGCCTCACCGACGGAGCGGTCAGCGTCCCCATCTACGGCGGGGCCGAAAGCCTGAATCTGGCCACGGCGGCCGCGGTGTGCCTGTACACGACCGCCCGCCAGCAGCGCCGTTCACGGGTCTGAGCCTCTCCGCCGCGTGCCGGTCCGGATCGGTGACCGCTGGAGAACGCGTGATTGCACGTGCACGAGCGGCGGGACCGATAGGGTCGTGCCCGACTGCGGGTTCCTCATGTGGATTCCGCGTATCCTGCCGTGCGCCCACCCGTATCCCGGGTCGGGCCCTGTGCCGATCCGTCGCCTCCGGGCATGCTTGACGGTGGGGGCGAGCCGCGCCTGCCGTCCGACGGGCCCCCGTGCCAGGGCCGTGGGACGTTCGGGAGGCGCCCACACACCCGTGCGCGCCTCGGGCGGCCCCGCGGGTTCACCAGGCGTACCAGCAGGGTAGACCACCTGCGGTGGTGCACCGATGAGGGGCGGACACGACTGGTCAGCGGTCCTCGGCCCGCAAGTCTGCGGTCGTGGATCTTCAAGGGAGCGGGGAAGAGGCGTGGGCAGCGGCCGGCAGGCGGAGCAACCGGCGGAGGGCACGGGCGATGGGTGCGGGCATGCCTCAGAAGGACCGGGGCAGGGCACCGATCCTGATACCGGCATTCCCCCTGAAACGGAGAATACGCACGATTCGGGCGCTCATTTCGCGAGGACGGACGGCCGCGGCTCCACCGCGCTGTGGGACGCCGAGGGCGTCTACGGCGGGTCCGGCAGGGGCCCCCTGCACGCCGACGACCTCCCGGACGGGGTGGTCGTCGCCGACGCGCGAGGCCGCATCGTCCTGTTCAACGCCCAGGCGGCCTACCTGACGGGTGTCCCCGCCCAGGCGGCCCTGGGGCGCGACTACCGCTCCACCCTGCCCCTCACCGGCCCCGACGGCCACGACTGGTGGCAGGCGAGCGCACCCTACGGCGGCGACCGCAACCGCGTCCGCCAGCCCGAACGGGCGCTCTTGTTGCCCGGCGAACGCGAGATCCTCGTGGCCGCGCGCTACGTGCGGGCCAGGCCCGGCGGCGACCTGGTCCGGCTCGTCATCACCCTCAGGGACGCCGCGACCCGCGTCGACCGCAGGAGCACCGACCTCATCTCCGAGGTGGCCCACGAACTGCGCTCGCCCCTGACCAGCGTCAAGGGCTTCACCTCGACACTGCTTGCCAAGTGGGACCGGCTCAGCGACACCCAGAAGCTGTTCATGCTGGAGACGGTCAACAACGACGCCGACCGGGTCACCCGCCTCATCAACGAACTGCTCGACGTCTCCCGCATAGAGTCCGGACGGCTGGAGATCCGCCGCCAGGTCGTCGACCTCCCCGAGGCCGCGCGCAGGGTCGTCGCGGGCCGGGTGGCGGCCGGTGACGCTGAGGACCGCTTCCGCCTGGAGGTTCACGGCGAACTGCCCCAGATGTGGCTCGACTCCGACAAGCTCGAACAGATCCTGGCCAACCTCGTGGAAAACGGGGTACAGCACGGCGCTGGTACTGTCAGTATCGTGATCGAGCCGTGTGAGGGAGGGACAGCGGTGTCGGTGCGCGACGAGGGCCAGGGCATAGCGCCCGAGACCATTCCGCGCGTCTTCCGCCAGTTCTGGCGCAGCAAGCGCCGGAGCGGGACCGGCCTCGGGCTGTTCATCGTCAAGGGCCTCGTCGAGGCCCACGGCGGCACGATCACCGTCGGGCGCGCCCCCACCGGCGGCGCCGAGTTCCGATTTACCATGCCCGCCGGGACCCCCGAGTTCGTCTGAACCCTCAGACCTTCGGCCCCGGCGGGCTCGCAGCGTGTCCGGGGCCCCGCACGCGGGCCTCGTCGCCCCGGCCCGCCCGAAACCCGCCTGTGTTCCTGTCGGCTTCGTCCGCCCCCGGGGCGGACCGTGACTTCCGCCGTGCCCCGTCGCGGCGGCGAGGCAACCAACCATGTCTGCACCGAACAATTCCTTCGACCCGGTCGAGGTGACCCCCCTGCACCCCGACGAGGTCGCCCGTATGCGCGAGGAGGCGCTGGCCGCCATCGCCGCCGCCGGCGACCTCGACGAACTCAAGGAGGTCCGCCTCGCGCACGCCTCGGACCGGTCCCCGCTGGCACTGGCCAACCGGGAGATCGGCGCCCTGCCCCCGGCCGCCAAGGCCGACGCCGGCAAGCGCGTGGGCGGTGCCCGCCGCGACGTCGGCCAGGCGCTCAAGGCCCGCCAGGCGGTCCTGGAGGCCGAACGCGACGAGCGCGTCCTCGTCGAGGAGCGGGTCGACGTCACCCTGCCCTGGGACCGCGCGCCGATCGGGGCCCGCCACCCCCTGACCGCCATCGCCGAACGCATGGCCGACATCTTCGTGGGCATGGGCTTTGACATCGCCGAGGGCCCCGAGATCGAGGCCGAGTGGTTCAACTTCGACGCCCTCAACTTCCTGCCCGACCACCCGGCCCGCACCATGCAGGACACCTTCTTCGTCGAGAGCCCCGACGGCGGTGAGTCCGGCCTGGTCATGCGCACCCACACCTCCCCCGTACAGGTGCGCGCCCTGCTCGAACGCCAGCTCCCGGTCTACGTGGTCGCGCCCGGCACGACGTTCCGCACCGACGAACTCGACGCCACCCACAGCCCCGTCTTCCACCAGTTGGAGGGCCTGGCCGTGGACAAGGGCATCACCCTGGCCCACCTGCGCGGCGCCATCGACGCCTTCGTGGGCGCCATGTTCGGCGAGGGCCTGCGCACCCGGTTCCGCGCCTCCTACTTCCCCTTCACCGAGCCCTCCGCCGAGGTGGACATGGAGTGCTTCGCGTGCCGGGGCGCGTCCGTGGGCGACCCGGACGCGCCGTGCCGTACCTGCTCCAGCGAGGGCTGGATCGAGATCGGCGGCTGCGGTGTGGTCAACCCGCGCGTGCTCACCGCCGCCGGGGTGAACCCCGAGGTCTACAGCGGCTGGGCCTTCGGCCTGGGAATCGAACGGACACTGATGTTCGCGCACGGGGTGCGCGACATGCACGACATGGTCGAGGGCGACATCCGCTTCACCTCGGCGTTCGGGAGTGAGAGCTGATGCGCGTCCCCATGACCTGGCTGCGGGAGTACGTCGACCTGCCGTCCGACGTCACCGCCCGCGACCTCGCCGCCCGGCTCACCCTGGCCGGACTGGAGGTCGAGACCGTCGACGAACTCGGCTCCGACATCACCGGCCCCGTCGTCTACGGTCGGATCCTGGCGATCGAGGAGCTCACCGGCTTCAAGAAGCCCATCCGCTTCTGCCGGGTGGACGTCGGGGCGGCCAACGGCACCGGCGAGCCCCAGGAGATCGTCTGCGGCGCCCGCAACTTCTCCGAGGGCGACCTCGTCGTGGTGTGCCTGCCCGGCGCGCATCTGCCCGGCGGGTTCCGGATCGGCGCCCGCAAGACCTACGGCAAGACGTCGGCGGGCATGATCTGCTCCGCCACGGAACTGGGATTGTGGGAGGACCACGAGGGCATCGTCGTCCTGCCCGAGGGCTTCGGCGAGGTCGGCGCGGACGCGATCGGCCCGCTCGGCCTGCGCGAGGACGTCCTCGACATCGCCGTCACCCCCGACCGCGGCTACGCCCTCTCCCTGCGCGGGGTGGCGCGTGACGCCGCCGCGCTGTACGGGGCGGACCTGCGCGACCCCGCCGACATCGACGTCCCCGAACCCGCAGGCGAGGGCTGCCCCGCCACCGTCGACGCACGGCTGTGCGGACGCTACGTCCTGCGCGGCGTCAGCGGCTTCGACCCCGAGGCCCCCACCCCGCTGTGGATGAAGCGCCGCCTGCACCAGAGCGGCGTGCGCCCCATCTCCCTGGCCGTCGACGTCACCAACTACGTGATGCTCGAACTCGGGCAGCCGCTGCACGCCTGGGACCGGTCCACCATCACCGGGACCCTCCAGGTGCGCGCCGCCGCCCGGGGGGAGAAGCTGGAGACCCTGGACCACGTCAAGCGCACCCTGGACCCCGACGACATCGTCATCGCCGACGACTCGGGCCCGGTCAACATCGCCGGCGTCATGGGCGGCCTGACCACGGAGATCTCGCTGGCCAGCACCGAGGTCCTGGTGGAGGCGGCCCACTTCGAGGCCATGCGCATCGCCCGGACCTCACGCCGCCACCAGCTCTCCTCGGAGTCCTCCCGCCGCTTCGAGCGCGGCGTCGACTCCGCGGTGCAGCTCGCCGCGGCCACCCGCGCGGTCGGCCTGCTCGCCGAACTGGGCGGTGCCTCGGTCGAGGCCGCCTACACCCACGTCGACCACTCGGCGGTGCGCGAGCCGATCCGGATCCCGGCCGACCACGCGAGCGCCGTCGCCGGAACGGACTATCCCGCGGGGACCGCCGAGCGGTGGCTGCGCACCATGGGCTGCGAGGTGGCGGCCGACGGCGACGCCCTGGCCGTCGTCCCGCCCACCTGGCGCCCCGACCTGACCGACCCCAACGACCTGGCCGAGGAGGTCATCCGCCTGGAGGGGTACGAGAACATCCCCTCGATCCCGCCGGTGGTCCCCTCCGGCCGCGGCCTCACCGCGGACCAGCGCCTGCGCCGCGCCGTGGGCCGGACCCTGGCCGCCACCGGCTACAACGAGGTGCTGTGCTACCCCTTCGTCGGCGAGCACGACCTCGACGGCCTCCAGTTGGCGGCCGACGACGCCCGCCGCGTCAGCATGCGCCTGGCCAACCCCCTCAACGAGGAGGAGCCGCTGCTGCGCACCACGCTCCTGCCGGGCCTGCTCAAGACCCTGGCACGCAACGTGGGTCGCGGCTTCCCCGACGTCGCGCTCTTCGAGGCGGGCCTGGTCTACCGGCCCAAGCCCGGAGCGACCCGCGCGCCCCTGCTGCCCGTGGACCGCGGACCCAGCGCCGAGGAGCTCGCCCTGATCGATGCGGCGCTGCCCGACCAGCCGCGCCGGGTGGGCGCGGTTCTGGCCGGGGCGGCCGAGCGTCGGGGCTGGTGGGGTCCGGGCCGGGAGGCCCTGTGGGCCGACGCGATCCAGGCCGCCCGCGACATCGCCCGGGTGGCCGGGGTCGAGCTGGAGGTGGAGGCCGACGAGCACGCGCCGTGGCACCCCGGCCGCTGCGCCGCGCTGTACGTGCGCTCCGGCGGCGAGCGCCTGCTCGTCGGACACGCCGGTGAACTGCACCCGCGCACGGTGAAGGCGTTCGCGCTTCCCGAGCGCACGGCCGCCGTCGAGGTCGAACTCGACCGGATCGAGCGCGCTCGCGGCGCGGTCACCGCACCGCGCGTGTCCACCTACCCGGTGGCCACCCAGGACGTGGCCCTGATCGTCGACGAGGCCGTACCTGTCGGCGCGGTGAGCGCGGCCCTGGCCGAGGGCGCGGGAGAGCTCCTGGAGAGCATCCGGCTGTTCGACGTCTACACGGGGGAGCAGGCGGGCCCGGGGCGCAAGTCCGTCGCCTTCACCCTGCGCTTCCGCGCCCACGACCGGACGCTGACCGCCGAGGAGACCGGTGCCGCGCGTGAGGCGGCCGTGGCGAGCGCGGCCGAGCGCACGGGCGCGGTCCAGCGCGCCTGACGGTCCGCGGCCGCGGGCGGCCCCCTCCCCGGGCGCGGGGAGGGGGCCGCCCGTGTGTCGGTGGGATGGCTTACGCCCTCTCCAGGGGGCGGTGTGTTGCGAAACCGCTGATCGGAAGAACTTATTTTCCACTGATTTTCGGTCCGTTCTGCCTGTACAGAAGGGGTTTCGGCCGCCAAGGCCCGAGTCGGTCCGCATGAAGTTTAGGTTTCCGGGCATGAAGGCTCGTTCTGTCTCTTGCCCCGTGGCGGGTGGAGAACTTAGCCTGCAAGCACCTGACACAACCTGGGCGCCCGGGTGGGGGTCGGATTCAACCTGAGTTTTCCGCTGCGCTCATGCGCATGACACGGCTCGGAGGTCGCCATATGACCCAAACGGTTGTCTCGTCCGTACCGGTCCAGAAGGAACACGGGCAGCCCAGCCGCCTCTGGCACACCTTCTGCGATATGAACACCGTCGCCAGTGGTCCGGAGTTCGTCGTCGAACGTGCCGAGGGCGTATGGCTCTGGGACGCCGCCGGTGACCGGTACCTGGACGGTACGTCCAGCCTCTGGTACAGCAACGTCGGGCACGGTCGGCCCGAGATCGCCGACGCGGTCCACCGGCAGCTCATGACCCTGGACGCCTACACGGTCTACGGGGACTTCACCAACCGCCCGGCCCAGGAGCTCAGCGAGCGTCTGGCGGCGCACGCGCCCGTCCACGACCCGAGGGTGATCCTCACCTGCGGGGGCGGTGAGTCGATCGACACCGCGGCCAAGCTGGCCCGGCGCTACTGGGGGGTGCTCGGCCAGCCCGAGCGCACCCACCTGATCAGCCGTACCGGCGGTTACCACGGACTGCACGGCTTCGGTACGAGCATCATCGGTATGGACCGGTTCCGCACCGGGTTCGGTCCGCTCATCGAGCAGACCTCGGTGGTGCCCTACGACTCGGCGGCCGCTCTGGAGGCCGAGATCCTGCGGGTGGGCCCGGAGCGTGTGGCGGCCTTCTTCGCCGAGCCGGTCATCGGCGCGGGCGGCGTGTTCCTTCCGCCCGAGGGCTACTTCACCGAGGTCGCGCAGGTCTGTCGCAAGTACGGTGTGCTGTTCATCGTGGACAGCGTCATCTGCGGTTTCGCCCGTATGGGCAACTGGTTCGGCATCGAGCGCTTCGGTGTCAACCCGGACATGATCGTCTTCGCCAAGGGCGTCTCCAGCGGGTACATG
Source organism: Nocardiopsis sp. LOL_012 (assembly GCF_048060475.1). Classification (NCBI taxonomy): domain Bacteria; kingdom Bacillati; phylum Actinomycetota; class Actinomycetes; order Streptosporangiales; family Nocardiopsidaceae; genus Nocardiopsis; species Nocardiopsis sp. LOL_012. Next base: position 29,368 of record NZ_JBHMIV010000031.1, read on the forward strand.
CCGCTGGGCGGCGTGGTGGTCAGCGGGACGGTGGCCGCCCCCTTCTGGAACGAGGCGGGCAACCCGTTCATCCACGGCACCACCTACGCCGGGCACCCCGCCTGTGCCGCCGGTGCCATGGCCAACCTGGACATCCTGGAGCGCGAGGACCTGTTCACGGTGTCCCTGGAGGTGGAACGGCACCTGGACAGCGCCCTGCGCCCCCTGGCCGACCATCCGCTGGTCGCCGAGGTGCGTTCGGGAGTGGGGGTCATGGGCGCCGTCGAACTCACCGAGGAGGCGCTGACCGAACGGGGGATCACCACCGCCGAGGTGTTCGCCGAGGCCCGTGCCCGCGGGGTCATCCTGCGTCCGGTGCCCCGCGCGCTGCTCGTCTCGCCGCCGATCACCATCACGTGGGAGCAGATCGACCACCTGTCCTCCACGCTGTCCGCGGCGCTGGACGCGGTGGCCGCACGCCACTAGCCGGCCGTGTCCCTGTGCTCTGCGAAGAGGGCAGGGACACGGTCGAAGCCATAGCCGCGCGAGTGCCCTGTCGGCCGTCGAGTAATCTTTTCTAGGAAGATACTTCTTGTGGGTGAGGCGCCTGGGCGTCGCACCCATCCAGGACGGGGACGGGACATGGCCGCGCAGGCGACGGACGCACTCTCACAAGCCGAACCGACCGACGACGACCTCATCACCGCGTGGGGGCTGGTCCACGAGGCGGTCAACCTCCTGGAACCCAAGCTGCTGCGCGGCATCACCCCCGACGGCAGGGACATGGCCGGCCCCTGGTTCGAGGTCCTCATCCGCTTGCAGCGCACCCCCGGCCACCGCCTCCCCATGAGCCGCCTCGCCCGCGAGGTCAGCCTCAGCACAGGCGGCTTCACCAAGCTCGCCGACCGCCTCGAACGCGAGGGCTACCTGGAACGGGCCGCCTGCGACACCGACCGCCGCGTGGTGTACGCGACCCTCACCGGGCAGGGGCTGGCCTTCATCGACGCCGTGCGGGACAAGCACGTGCGGCGGCTGCGCGAACACCTCCTCGCCGCCCTCGGCGCGGACGGCGTCTGGAATCTGGCCGCCCTCATGCGCACGCTCCGCGACAGCGCTGCCGAGTGACGCCCCTTCCGCGCGGCACCGCCCCCGAACACGGTGAAGGCGACCCACCGGTCCCCGTTCCCGTGTAGGTTGGCGTGAGTTCCCATGGTCCCACGCGGGTTGGACCGTGGGAGAAGAGGTTCCGGGGGGAATGAATGAGACCGCTTTCCACAGCCGCGCGCATGAGGACGATCCCTCGCTCACAGCGGTTCGCCAACGGCGCCGTCTCTTTCTGGTTCCGCGGGACCGGGCTGCCCAAGTACCGGGACCCCCTCCCCGGCGACGCCGACTACGACGTCTGCGTGGTCGGCGCCGGCTTCACCGGGCTGTGGACCGCCTACTACCTCAAGAAGGAGCAGCCCGACCTCAGGATCGTCGTCCTCGAACGCGAGTTCGCGGGCTACGGCGCCTCGGGCCGCAGCGGGGGACGGCTCTCCGCCGAGTTCACCGGCTCCCGCGAACACTACGCGCGCGCACACGGCAAGGCGGCCACCGTCGCCCTGCAGCGCGCGATGATGGACACCGTCGACGAGGTCCTCGCCGTCGCCGAGGCGGAGGGGATCGACGCCGACACCGTCAAGGGCGGCATGCGCCTGGTGGCCACCAACGCCGCCCAGCGCGAGCGCCTGACGGAGGAGATCGCCTACCTCCAGGAGTGGGGGTACTGGCCGGACGACATCCACATGCTGGAGCCCGACGACGGGCCCCGGCTCCTCGTCGACGGCGCCGTCGCCTCCGCCTACTGCCCGCACGCCGCCCGCGTCCAGCCCGCCAAACTGGTCACCGGCCTGGCCCGCGCCGTGGAGGAACTGGGGGTCGACCTCTTCGAGGGCACCGCGGTGACCGAGATCCGCGCCCGCGAAGGCGTGTCCCGGCCCGCCGCCGTCACCGACCACGGCACCGTCTACGCCGACCGCGTCGTCCGCGCCACCGAGGGCTTCACCCCGGGCCTGCGCGGGCCGGGACGGCAGTGGCCGACGGCGCCCGTGTCGATGATCGCCACCGAACCCGTCCCAGCCCGCGTGTGGGAGCGGATCGGCTGGGAGGGGCGCGAGATCCTGGGCGACACCGCGCACGCCTCCGTCTACGCCCAGCGCACCTCCGACGACCGGATCGTCATCGGGGGGCGGGACGCCCCCCACAGGGTCGGCCCGGGCCGCGACGGCGACGGTACGACCCGCCCCCAGGCCATCGCCGAACTCTGGCACGCGCTCACCCGCATGTTCCCCGACGCGGCGGACGTGCCCGTCGAGCACGCCTGGTCCGGGATGATCGGCCTGCCGGGCGACCAGTGCCCGACCGTGTGCCTGGACCGGGAGAGCGGACTGGCCTGGGCCGGAGGGTACTCCGACAGCGGGATGAGCGCCGGCAACCTGGCCGGGCGGACCCTGCGCGACCTCCTCCTGGGCCGGGAGACCGACCTGACCCGGCTGCCCTGGGTGGGGCACCGAGGTGATGGCGAGGGCACGGGACCGCGCCGCGTGCGCACCCGGGTCGTCCACGGCCTGTACCGCACCGCCGACCGGCGCGAGTCCGCCGAGGAGCGCACCCGCACCTCCCGCCTGGCCGGGCTCGCCGAGCGCCTCTCCGGCCGCTGAGCCCGGGGGCGGAAGAAGAGCGATCCGCCGCTGCGCCGCCGCTCCACGTGAGACAATCCGGCTGCGGGAGCGAACAACGGTCGCGGACATCACCCCGGGAGCGCGTGTGGACGGGTTGGCGCAGGAGCTCAGACGGTTGCGGGCCCGGCGGGGCCTGGACACGGACCGCCTCGCCGACCAGCTGGGCCCGGCCCTGCGCCGGCTCGTCGGCCTGACCGGAGCCGAGACCGACGCCGAGGTCCGCGACCTGGTCACCGCGGCGCTCAACCGCCTGCCCCGGGACCTGCCCGACGACCTGTGCCTGGCCTTCCTCGCCGGGATGGGCGTGCACCCCGACGCCCGCGGCCCCGTCCTGGAGCAGAGGCTGGAGTGGGTCGCCCAGGAGCTCCACGTCTCGCCCCGCACCGCCCGCAGACGCCTGGACCAGGCGATCGACCGGGTCGCGGACCTCCCGGAGCCCGGAGGCTCCGCCCCCGAGCGGCTCGCTCCCCCCGACTGGCGGCTGGCCGCCCTGCGCACCCGCCTCTCGCTCGGCGCCGGAACCGCCAGTGCTGTCGAGGAACGCGAGATCGTCGCCGCCGTGGACGGCCTCGCGGAGGTCACCGTCTCGGCACGGTTCCCCAGGCACGGCACCAGCCCCGACAGCCCGCACGGCGTGGACCTCGTCCCGCTGCACGGAGCGGAGTCCGTGTCCGTCCAGCGCGTGACCGACACCTACTTCCGCCACCGCGTCCGCTTCGCCTCCCCCCTGGATCTGGGCCAGCGCCACGTCTTCGCACTCCGGGTCGGCGTTCCCCCCGGGCAGCCGCTGCGCCCGCGCTACGTGTTCCGCCCCCTGCGCCACTGCGGCCGCTTCAGCCTGGACCTCTCCTTCGACCGGGACCGGCCCGCCCGGGTCTGGACGGTTCCGGGAATGCCCAACGGCGCCGTCGAGGACCTGCCCGGCGACCCCCTCGGCCCCGTGGGCCCCGGCGCCTACCGGATCGAGTTCACCGGGCTGCGCCCCGGGTTCGCCTACGGGCTCGGGTGGGACTGACCGCTCAGGCGTCCCACCACAGCTCCGCCTGGGCGTCGAGCCAGTCCTCGTCCTCCAACAGGTCCAGGTGGGCGGGGGTCAGTGCCTGGAGCGTCACCAGGTGGTGGGCCAGCGACTCCCGCGTCACCCGGGTGCCCGGCGGCAGGACCGCCCGTACCTTGGACTTGAGGTGGCGCAGGTGCTCCTCGACCCGCCGGGTCACCCGGACCAGCACGTCGGTGCGCCCCCTCTCGATGAGGGTCAGCTGGTCCCAGGTGTGGGTGGCGGCCAGCGCCATCCGGGCGACCGCCTCCGACGTGGGCAGCGCCTCGGTCCGCGACGGGTTCAGCAGCCAGCCCCTGCACAGCATGAGGGCGGTGACGAACTCCTTGGTGCGGGGGTCCACCTCCAGTTCGGAACCGGTCTCGGTGTCCTCCGCCACCTCGGGCAGACCGGCCGGACCGGTGCGTCCGGCACCGGCGGCGACCGACACCCGGACCATGTGCCCGCGCCCGTGCATGAAGGGCGAACCCACCAGCGCCTCCCCGTCGGACACCACCAGGACCCCGCCGCCCCCCTCGTCCAGCGGCGGCAGCGTGGTCACCTGTCCGCGCACCACCGCGACCAGGCTGTGGCTGCGGCTGAGATTGCTGATGCGCGCGCCGTCACCCGCGGCCTCGACCCTGTCCGCACAGGCGGGACAGGCCCGGACCGCCGTCCACCACGAGATCGGCGTGGCGGCTGCGGCCGAAGACCAGGCAGGATCCCGGCCCCAGCGCACGCTCGTCCCCGTCCGGTGCGGTGACGCGCACGGAGCCCAACGGTGTGTCGTCCAACGTCTCTCCTCGGTGGGGGCGCCGCGGCCCCGGTGCGGGGCCGCAGCGCGGCGGTGGGCTACCTCTTCCAGTGGCCCTCGTGGACAGGGCAGACGAGACCGGTGCTACGGCACTTGGAACAGGTGGTCCTGCCGAACAGGCCCGAGCTGTTCTTGCCGCCGTCGCAACCCTGGCAGTCGTGCAGGTTGCGGGGGCACTTCTCACACTTCACAGTTTCCTCCTTCTCCTCTGGTGGACCCCTGCACCCGGACGGGCCAGGGGAGTCTTCTCGACGAACGGACCGGGCGCGGCGGCTCGGACGAGCACCGCCACCAGTGCGGCGCAGGCGCCGCCCATGAGCAGTCCGCCCCACTGCACCCACAGGCCCCAGCTCTGGCCGAACAGGGTGAGCGCGTCGCGGAACGCGTCCGGTGCCCACCACCCGGGGACGGGCACGAACGGCAGCGCCGCCACGGCGACCAGGCAGGACAGCGCCACCATCCACAGGCGCAGGCGCCCGGGACGGACCAGGGCCAGCACCACCGACAGGGCCAGCACCGGCAGGTACAGATCGCCCGCGCGTTCGGTGGCCTCCCCGGCCAGGCGCATCCCGGTCTCGGCCGCCTCCTCCTGCCGGTAGGTGACCGAGAAGGGGCGCACCGCCATCCCCACCGACAGCGCCAGCAGGGGCAGCACCGGCATCAGCGCCGAAGCGACCAGGGTCTGGCGCCAGGTACGGCCGGACAGGCTCAGCCGAAGCCGTCCCGAGCCCGGACGCGGTGCCGGTCGCAGCCCCGGAGCGCACACCTCCAGAGCGATACGCGCGGCCGGATCCGTGGCGGCCCGGAGCCACAGGCGCGTGACCCCGGGCCGCCACCGCGGGCGCGGACCGTCCTCCGGCGGCGGGTCCTCACCGAGGACCACCAGGACCGCCAGTTCCCACACCCGCAGCTCATGGTCGCGGCCGGTGCCCCCGTGGACCGACCGGACCAGCTCCAACGCCTTCTCGGCCAGCCCGGGCACCCGGTCGGCCAGCAGCCGCGTCCGCGTGTCACCGGTCGGGGCCGCCAGGGAGACCACGCCCCGCTCGAAGGCCTCGGCCAGCACCGGGCGGTCGGCGCCGCGCCGTCCGGCCCGTGCCAGGGCGGCCAGGCCGTCGGCGTCCACGGCCACGCCCCGGTACAGCGGGCTCTGCTGCGGACACAGGTGCACCGACAGCGCGGTGAGCACCCACTGCGGATCGGCCTCCCCCCGGCAGACCTCGCCCAGCACCGTTCTGACCGGGACGTTCTCCCGCAGCGGGGGCCAGCGGAGCAGCGCCCGGCCGCCGTCGCCCCGCAGCCAGGGCCCGGCCCGGTGGTGGTGCGCGGCCAGTGTGTGCACGAGCCGCACCGGATCGGTGTACACCCGCCCGGCGAAGACCACCCCGTCCTTACGGGCGCGGGGCCTGCTCGGACGCCCGCCCGGACGTCCGGCCGGTCGCGTTCGGGGACCCTTTCCGGACGCGGGCGCGGCGCGGACGGGCCGGGCTGGCGCGGGAGAGGACGGTGTCTGCTCCCCGGGCCAGGTCTGTTCCAGGATCCGGTGTGTGCGCTCCCGCTCGCTCTCACCGGTGGTCGCGGTGTCCTCGTCCAACACCCCGGCCAGGGCCTCGAACAGCTCCCCGGCGGTGGGCCGTGCACCGAAGTCGGGGGAGAGCGCGGCACGCACCAGCGGCAGCAGCGGAGGCCCCAGGCCGCCCAGGTACGCCTGCCCCCGCTCCGCCCGGTGCAGGCGCGCCGCGCTCTCACCGGTCCCGAACGGGGGGAGGCCGGTCGCGGCGAAGGCCGTCACCGCGCCCCAGGCGAACACGTCCACCGGCGGCCCCTGGTGGCCCCGCAGCCGCTCGGGGGCCACGTACCCCGGGGTGCCGTGCACCCCCTTGGTCCGGGGTGCCACGTCCAGCGCCCGGGCGATCCCGAAGTCCAGCACGCTCGGCCCCCGGTGGCTCAGGACCACGTTGCCCGGTTTGAGGTCGCGGTGGACCACCCCGGCCCGGTGGATCGCCGTCAGCGCCTCGGCCATACCCAGGGCGAAGGACAGCAGCCTGGCCCCCGACAGGGCCCCCGAGGCGCGCACGTGCGCCGACAGGGTGGGGCCGGGTACGTACTCCATCGCCATCCACGGTCGCGCGTCGCCCAGGCCGACGGAGCGCACCGCCGGGGTGCAGGCGGCCCTGACCCGCTGTGCCAGGGCCACCTCCCGGGCGAACCGGGCCCGGAAGTCCGGGTCCTGGGCGTAGGAGGCGCTGACCACCTTGACCGCCAGCAGCGCGCCCCGGTCCGTGCGGGACAGGAACACCACCCCCATGCCGCCGCTGCCGATCCGCCCCAGCAGGACGTGGCCGCCCACCGACTTCGGGTCCTCGTCCGACAGGGGGAACAGGGGCGGCAGCCGCGCCACCGTGCCCGCACTCACCGGTGACCGCCCTCCCGGGCCTGCTCCGCCTCGGGCGCGGTCTCCTCGGCGACGACCTGCGCGGGGCGCACCAGCCGCGAGGGGTGGCGGAAACCGCGCCGCGCCAGTCCCAGAATCCGGATCCCGCCGTTCCGGCCGCTCTCGCCGCGCACCTCCACGACCTCGTGCACGGCGGGGTCGAAGGGGCCCCGGACGTCGACCTGCGTCACCTCGTGCAGTGCCAGCAGGGTGAGCAGCTCCTCACGCACCGACCGCATGAACTCCAGGTACGGGGGCTCCTCGGCGCCCTGCCGGTACTGGTGGTGTTCGTAGAGGTGGGCGTCGATGCGATCCACGACGCGGACGGTGCCCGTCACGAACGGGGCGATCCGGTCCAGGGCCGCTCCGTCCTCGGCCGCGCGCAGCCGGTCCTTCAGGTCCTCGATGAGCTCCTTCTTCTGCCGGTCCTCCTTCAGGCGCCGGACGAAGAGGTCGGTGAGCTGGTCCAACCGGTCGGTGATCTCGGCCTGCGGCGGCCGTGTGTCCTGTTCCGGGACCTCGGGGTGCTCGCTCATCGGACGATCCGCCCCTCCATGTCGGCCTTGAGGGCGTCCACCTGGTCCGAGGAGAGGTTGTTGGCGCGTTCGATCTCGATGTCGCCCAGGGAGCGGCCGTTGCGCTCGTCGGTCACCTCCACGTGCACGATCGCGTCGATGTCGTAGGAGAGGGTGACCCGCAGCGGCGACTCCTTGGGGAAGGGCGCGGACGGCATCCGCAGCTTCACGCCCCGCTCGTCCTTGGTGATGATCTCCACCAAATCGGGGTCGGTGTCGTCGCCCACCGTCACCTTGAGCATCACGATCTCCTGGTCCTCCACCACGGAGTAGAACGTCTGCTCGTGCTGGGCGGGGATCTTGCTGTGGGCCGGGATGATCACGCTGTTGACCTCGCGTTCGGTCACCCCGTCGAGGGAGATGACGCCCAGACCGTGCGCCGTGACGTCGCTGACGGTGCGGTGGCCGACCGCGGAGTCCCGGTCGGAGCGCTCGGCGTCGATCAGCTCGGCCTGGACCGCCGCGCCCAGGGCCACCGCCTCGTCGGGGTGCAGGCGTTGGTTGGGGGCCAGGCCGGTGATCTCGGTGACCAGGTCCTTGACCGCCGGTATGCGGGTGGACCCGCCCACGAGCAGGACCTCGTCCAGGTTCGCGGCGGTGATCCCGGCCTTGTCCCCGGCGGTGCGCAGCGCGTCCTGGGTCAGGGTGCGGGTGCGTTCGAGCAGGTCCTCGATGAGCCCGTTGAACTCGGCGCGGGTGATCTTCAGCTCCCCGACCTCGGTGAAGACCGAGGCGCTCTCGGTCGTGCTCAGCCGGTGCTTGGCGTTCTCGCACTGCTCGCGCAGCCGCCCCCGCGCGCCCGGGTCGGTGCTGTCGTCGATGTCGGTGCCGCCCTGTGCCACGATCCGGCCGTTGGCCCAGGTCTCCAGGCGGTCGTCGAAGTCGGCGCCGCCGAGCTGGGCGTCGCCGGTGGTGGCGACGACGTCGAAGTCGCCGCCCTGGATGCGCAGGACCGTGACGTCGAACGTGCCGCCGCCCAGGTCGTAGACGAGGACGTTGCCGGCGTCGCCGTCGCGCAGGCCGTAGGCGAGCGCGGCTGCGGTGGGTTCGCTGATGACCCGCGCCACGGTCACCCCCGCGATCGTGCCCGCGTCCCGGGTGGCCTGGCGGCGGGCCTCGTCGAAGTAGGCGGGCACGGTGATCACCGCGGACTCCACCGGTGCGCCCAGGGCCAGGGCGGCGTCCTCGCAGACCTTGCGCACGATGAACGCGGAGAGCTGTTCGGCGGTGTAGCCCTGGCCGTCGCTGCTCTGGTGCTTCCAGTCGGCCTCGCCCATGTGGGGCTTGATCCGCTCGACGACGTCGGTGTCGGAGACCAGGCGCTGGTGCCGGGCGGGGGTGCCCACGACGGCTTCACCGCCGGAGAGGTAGACGGCGGAGGGTGTGGTGTTGGCCCCGTCGCTGTTGCGCAGGACCTCGGGGCGGCCGGTCTCGTCCATGACGGCCACCACGGTGTTGGTGGTGCCCAGGTCGATGCCGACGGTGCGTCCGTTTCCGGTCACGGCTGGAGGGTGTCCTTCCTGTTCGGTGTGGCTGTGTGGCTGTGTGCGGGGAGCAGGGGCGCGTCAGAAGTCCCGGTCGAGGATGCGGTCGGTGGTCTCGAAGTAGGAGAGCTGCTCGTACTTGATCCGGTCGTTGATCTCCCAGTTCTGGGAGTAGCAGCGCACGCCGATGGTGATGAAGAGGGCGATGGACAAGACGAAGAGGAAGGCGCCAAAGACAGAGCCGTTGGCCATCAGCGCGAAGCCCACGATGAGGCACGGAGGGGCGACGCACCACACGAACGCGGAGAGGCCGCCGCTCCCGAACAGGCGGAACGTGAATCGGGACCGCTCGGCCTCCGCCACGGTCGACTCGAGTTCGACCAGGATCTTGCGGACCTTCATGCTCTTCGGCTGGAGCCGACGGGCCTCCTTGGCGAGGTCGCCCATGCGTGTGACCTCGTCCTCCGCCGTGATGAGATAGCGGCTCCGGGACCGCACCCGGGGCACGCTCTTCGCCTGGAACACCAGGGTCAGCACGAGCTGGTCCTTGACCTCGGTGTCGTCGGGGAAGCGCCGGTGCAGTGCTTTGAGTGTGTTGCCGGCCTCGTTCAACAGACCGAGGCGGGCCTGCCGCTCGGCGAGGGCCAGGCCGCAGTCGGAGCCCTCGTCGAGTTCGGCGCCGCGCTCCATCATCGCCAGCCCCCGACCCGGTTGGCCCTGATCGACGAGGAAGCCGCCGACGGTCCTCAGCACGAGGGCGTTCTCCGGATTCAGGCGTGCTGCGGTGGTCCCAGCGATCTCCGCCCCGTCCGTGTCGCCCAGGATGTGGCAGGCGGAGAAGAGGATGAACCACGCGTCGGCCAGGTCGGGATTCTGCTCGACAGAGCGGCTGGCGAAGAACCGGGCCGCCTTGTAGTCGTCGTTGAGATAGGCGTCCGTGGCCCGCTCCAGGCTCTGCCGCCCCGGAGTGCCGTCCGTGTCCGGCGCGGCTGCGCTGGTTGCGGGCCTGTTCGCGCGGCGCTGGTCGTAGGCGGCGCGCAGTGTCGGGTCGAGGAGGATCCCCTTCCCCTTGGCGGCCAGTTCCAGGTTGTCCTCGGCGCGGCGCTTGAGCTCCTTCTTGCGCGAACCGACGTGCTTCTGCCACTTGAGGACGAAGGCGTCGATGGCCGTGCGCAGGGCGGAGGCGTCGGCGTCGGGGGCGACCTCGAACAGGGCGTAGAAGTCCACGGACGCGGTGTCGTCCTCAGGGGGTGCCGTCATGGTGATCGTTTCCGGTTCTCTGTGCTCGGGGTTAGACGGACTGCGCGCTGCGGCGGGCGTGGCGCTTGAGTACGCGGCGCACCCGCCGCCAGCGGCCGGTGACGTGGGAGGCGGGCATACCGAACCAGCGGGCGCCCCGGCTCGAGGCGACGGTGTAGGTGCCGATGGCGACCGTGGCCACCACCGGGTCGTCGGTGTAGTCCCCGGCGGGGAAGGCGGGGACGTCGACGAGGATCGTGTCGCCTTCGCTGCTGCGGAGCTCGCAGTGCAGGCTCACGAGTTCGCCCTCGGCGTCCCGCTCGGCCTCGATACGCGGGCTCCAACTGACGAGGCCGCCGCGCGCCGCCTTGTGCAGGGCCTCGGGCAGCCACTCGGCCGGGTTCGTCATGGGGCCGGTCAGCTTCACCGGGTGCACGCTTTTCTCGTAGCGTGAACTGAGGACGGCCGCGATCGGAATGAAGATGATGAATGCGATGAGGAGAATGCCAGAGATTGACATCTTGTTTCCTTTTGTGTGCATATATCTGCCGCCATGGCATGGGCGTGCGGGGTGTCGTCATCCCCCGTGTGTTCGTTGTGGCGTCTATGGCTCTGATAGAGGCCCTATCGGTCGATCAATCCCTTTTTCCCGGGATGGCCTGTTCCGCATGGGCAGGGCGGGGTGCGTGCGCTGTGCCGGTGCGGCTGACCCCCTGGCTCGGCGGAGTCGGCACGGCGAAGCGGCCCGGGCGGGGTCGGGCATTCGATCCGGAAGCGTAGCAAGAAGGTCGGCGCAAATAGTGACAGATTCTGGCCAATCATGAGAAGTCACCCGAGCGATCTTCGCGGGGTTTCCGATCGGTTCCGTGATGGTCTTTTCCGTGCACGCAGGGAACGAGTCTCGAATATGGGTTCATATCAACCCAAAAAGGTGTAATGGCGGTGCGGCCGTGCCCCGAGGGGCACGGCCCCGGCGGTGTTACTCGTCCGGTTCCATGTCCTGTGCTCCGTTTCCGTGTCAGGCGATCGGGAAGCGAAGCGCGCTTCTGGAGCAGAGTCTGGCCAGGTGGGAGGGGGTAGGTCACTCCCGAGAACTCGGGACGGCCCCGGGCGGGTACCGCGTGCCGCCGACGCGGCACCCCGCGTATCGGCTTGCATAAATTTGCACAAGACTGCATGGTGGTTCAGTCAGGTTCGATTGGGGGAGCACCATGGGATTCAGCGCGGCCATCGCCGGGGCGAGCGGTTACGCGGGAGGCGAACTGCTGCGCCTGCTGCTCGGCCACCCGGAGGCCGAGATCGGCGCCGTCACCGCCGGGAGCAACGCCGGAACCCCGCTCATCCAGCACCAGCCGCACCTGCGCCCGCTCGCCGACCGCGTCCTGGCCCCCACCACGGTGGAGGAGCTGAGCGGCCACGACGTCGTCTACCTCGCCCTGCCGCACGGCCAGTCCGCCGACCTCGCCCAGCAGCTCGGCGACGACGTCCTCGTCGTCGACTGCGGCGCCGACTTCCGGCTCAACGACCCCGCCGCCTGGGAGCGGTTCTACGGCACCCCGCACGCCGGCACCTGGCCCTACGGCCTCCCCGAACTGCCCGGGCAGCGCGCCAAGCTCGCCGGGGCCCGCCGCGTCGCCGTGCCCGGCTGCCACGTCACCATCGCCACCCTCGCCCTCTTCCCGGGCCTGGCCGAGCAGCTCGTCGAGCCCGACGCCACCGTCGTCTCCGTCACCGGGACCTCGGGCGCGGGCAAGGCGCCCAAGCCCCACCTCGTCGGCAGCGAGATCATGGGCGCGCTCAGCCCCTACGGCGTCGGCGGCACCCACCGGCACAACCCCGAGATCGTCCAGAACCTCACCGCCGTCACCGGCGAACGGGTCCGGCTCTCCTTCACCCCGGTCCTGGCACCCCTGCCCCGGGGCATCCTCGCCACCTGCACCGCGCCCCTGCGCCCCGGCGCCACCGCCGCGCGGATCCGCGCCGCCTACGAGACGGCCTACGCCGACGAGCCCTTCACCGATCTCCTGCCCGAGGGCACCTGGCCCAGCACCGCCATGACGCTGGGCGCCAACACCACGCTGGTCCAAGTCACCGTCGACCCCGACGCCGGACGCATGGTCGCCGTCGCGGCCCTGGACAACCTCACCAAGGGGACCGCCGGCGGCGCCCTCCAGAGCACCAACCTCGCCCTCGGCCTGCCCGAGGCCACCGGCCTGCCGCTCGCCGCGGTCGCCCCGTAGCCAGAAAGGGCACAACGTGAGTGTCACCGCACCCCGCGGGTTCCGCGCGGCGGGTGTCGCCGCCGGGCTCGGCGAGGACGGAGCCCGCGACGTGGCCGTGGTCGTCAACGACGGACCCTCCCGGGCCGCCGGCGGCGTGTTCACCGGTGAGGCCGACCGGTCCGCCCCGGTCCTGTGGACCGCACAGGCCGTCTCCGGCGGGCGCCTGCGCGCCGCCGTCCTCACCACCGGCGGCTCCTACTCCGGCACCGGACCCCACGGCTTCCAGGACGTCCACGCCGTCGCCGAACACACCGCGCGCCTCCTGGAGGACTCCGCGGCCGAGATCGCGGTCTGCTCCAGCGGCCCCGCCGGCGTCCGCCCCCCCGTCGACCCGCTCAACGGCGGCATAGCCTCGGCGCTCACCGAGGCGGGCCGCAGCGGCGGACTGTCCGCCGCCGACGCCATCCGCACCGACGACACCGTCGCCAAGATCGTCTTCAGGCGCGGCGACGGCTACACCGTCGGAGCCATGGCCAAGGGCCCCGACGCCTCCGTGGGGTCCGTCCAGTGCGTCCTCACCACCGACGCCGACCTGACCGCCGACCAGTGCCAGTCCCTGGTGGCCCCGGCCGCCGCCGCCTTCGGCACCCTGGACTCCACCAACGACGCGGTGCTGCTGATGGCCAGCGGCGCCACCGGCGTCCGCCCCGCCCCCGAGGCCCTCTCCGCGCTGCTCGCCGAGGTGTGCGCGGCCCTGGCCGTCCAGATCCGCACCGACACCCCGACCACCGACCACGGAGGACGGCCTTGATCTCCAGAGCACCCGCACCCGACCCCTCGTCCGGAGCGCCCGCGGGCGAGCGGGCGCGCGCCATCGACAAGGCCGCCCACCTCATCGAGGCCCTGCCCTGGCTCTCGCGCTTCCACGGCCGCACCGTCGTGATCAAGTACGGCGGCAACGCCATGGTCAGCGAGGAACTGCGCGAGCGCTTCGTCGAATCCGTGGTCTTCCTCCGCTACGCGGGCCTGTGCCCCGTCGTCGTGCACGGCGGCGGACCCCAGATCAGCGCCCAGCTCGACAAGGCCGGGGTGGAGTCCACCTTCACCGCGGGCCTGCGCGTGACCACCGACGAGGCCATGGACATCGTCCGCATGGTCCTCACCGGCCAGGTCAACCGCGAGATCGTCGGACTGGTCAACCGCCACGGCCCCTTCGCCGTCGGGCTCTCCGGCGAGGACGCCGACCTCATCACCGCCGACCGCAAGACCGTCACCACGGTCGAGGGCGAGACCGTCGACATCGGCCGGGTGGGCGACGTGAGCGGCGTGAACCCCGGCGCCCTCAGCGCGCTCATCGACGACGGCCGGATCCCCGTGGTCTCCAGCGTGGCGCGGGCCGACGACGGCGGCGTCTACAACGTCAACGCCGACACCGCGGCCTCCGCCCTGGCCGTCGCCCTGGGCGCCAGCAAGCTCATCATGCTCACCGACGTCGAGGGCCTGTTCGCCGACTACCCCCACAACACCGAGCTCATCAGCCGCCTCAACACCGACGAACTGCGCGCCCTGCTCCCGAACCTGTCCTCGGGCATGCTGCCCAAGATGGAGGCGTGCCTGCACGCCGTCGAGGGCGGGGTCCCCCAGGCGCACATCATCGACGGGCGGATCCCGCACTCGCTGCTGCTGGAGGTCTTCACCGACCAGGGTGTGGGCACCATGGTCGCCGACGAGGAACTCGAAGCCGCCCTCCTCGCCGGGAACCGCCGCCCGCGGCCCCGGCGCACCACCCCCGCCGACACCACCCACCACCCGGGAGAGGCCACATGACCAGCGGTGCCGACCTGCGCGAGCGCTTCGCCGCCGCGCTCATGCCCAACTACGGCGTCCCGCCCCTCGCCCTCACCCTCGGCCGCGGCTGCGAGGTCTACGACGCCGACGGCCGCCAGTACCTCGACCTCATCGCGGGGATCGCCGTCTCCACCCTCGGCCACGGCCACCCCGCGCTGGTCAAGGCCGTCGCCCACCAGGCGGCCACACTCGCCCACACCAGCAACCTGTTCGTCAACGAACGCGCCGTCCAGCTCGCCGAACGCCTCGTCGGCCTGGTCGGCGGCGACGCCAAGGTCTTCTTCGCCAACTCCGGGACCGAGGCCAACGAGGCCGCCCTCAAACTGGTCAAACGCGCCGCCGGCCCGGACCGCCGGACCTTCGTCGCCGCCACCGCCGGGTTCCACGGCCGCACCTTCGGCGCCCTCGCCCTCACCGGCAAGGAGTCCATCCGCGAACCCTTCGGCCCCTACGGCATGGACGTGCGCTTCGTCCCCCACGGTGACATCGACGCCCTCACCGAGGCGGTCGACGAGACCTGCGTCGCCGTGTTCACCGAACCCACCCAGGGCGAGGCCGGCGTCGTCCCCGCACCCGAGGGCTACCTCGCGGCCGTGCGCTCCCTGTGCGACGAGACCGGGGCCGCCTTCGTCCTCGACGAGATCCAGAGCGGCATCGGCCGCACCGGCCGCTGGTTCGCCCACCAGGCCGAGGACGTGCGCCCCGACGTGCTCACCCTCGCCAAGGGGCTGGGCGGCGGGCTGCCCATCGGCGCCTGCGTCGGCTTCGGCCGCTACGCCGACGCCTTCGGCAAGGGCGACCACGGCTCCACCTTCGGCGGCAACCCCGTGGCGTGCGCCGCGTCCCTGGCCGTCCTCGACACCATCGAGAGCGAGGGCCTGCTCGCCCACACCGCCGTCATGGGCGACCTGCTCGCCGAACAGCTCGACGCCGTCGACCACCCCCTCCTGGCCGGTCAGCGCGGCAGCGGCCTGTGGCGGGCCCTCGTCCTCACCGGCCCCCACGCCGCCCACGTGCAGGAGCAGGCCGCAGCCCGGGGCTTCCTCGTCAACGCCGTGGCCCCCGGCACCATCCGCCTCGCCCCGCCCCTGGTCATCACCCCTGAGCAGATCGGTGTGTTCATCGAGGCCCTGCCGACCGTCCTGGACGCCGCCGAGGCCGCCGCCACGAAGGAGAATCAGTCATGACCCGGCACTTCCTCCGCGACGACGACCTCACCCCGGACGAGCAGGCGCGGGTGCTCGACCTCGCCGACCGGATGAAGAAGGACCCCTACGGCCACCGGCCGCTCGAAGGACCGCGCACCGTGGCGCTCCTCTTCGACAAGCCCTCCACCCGGACCCGGCTGTCCTTCGCGGTCGGCGTCGCCGACCTGGGCGGCATGCCGCTGGTCCTGGAGTCCGGCGGCACCCAGATGGGCCGCGGCGAACCCCTGGCGGACACCGCCCGCGTCCTGGAACGCCAGGTCGCCGCCATCGTCTGGCGGACCTTCGCCCAGGCCGACCTGGAGACCCTGGCCCGTGGCATCTCGGTGCCGGTGGTCAACTCCCTCACCGACGAGTTCCACCCCTGCCAGATCCTCGCCGACCTCCAGACCATCCGCGAGCACAAGGGCGCCCTGGCCGGGCTCACCCTCGCCTACCTCGGGGACGGGGCCAACAACATGGCCCACTCCTACCTGCTGGGCGGGGCCACCGCCGGACTCCACGTGCGGATCGGGGCGCCCGAGGGCTTCCACCCCGACCCCGCCGTGCTCTCCCGCGCCGCCGGCATCGCCCGGAGCACGGGCGGCTCGGTGTCGGTCACCACCGACCCCCGCGAGGCCGCCGACGGGGCCGACGTCCTGGCCACCGACACCTGGGTGTCCATGGGACACGAGAGCGACGCCGCAGCCCGCGAGGCCCCCTTCCGCCCCTACATCGTCGACACCGGCCTGCTCGCCGTCGCGCACCCCGAGTCGATCGTCCTGCACTGCCTGCCCGCCTACCGGGGCAAGGAGATCTCCGCCGAGGTGATCGAGGGCCCCCGCAGCGTCGTGTGGGACGAGGCGGAGAACCGCCGCCACGCGCAGAAGGCGCTCCTGGCCTTCCTCCTGGAGGCCGATCGCCGATGACCAAGGACGTCGGCGCCACCGCGCCGATGACCAAGGCGGCCAGACACGCCCGCATCGCCGAGGTCCTCACCCGCGAGGACGTGCGCTCCCAGGGGGAACTGGCCAAGCGGCTGGCCGAGACGGGGGTCCAGGTCACCCAGGCGACCCTCTCGCGCGACCTCGACGAACTCGGCGCCGTCAAGCTCCGCACGGCCGACGGCCACCTGGCCTACGTGCTGCCGGGCGAGGGCGGGGAGCGCCTCCAGCGCACCCGCCCCGACACCCTGGACCTGGCCGAGGCATCCGGGGCCCGGCTCACCCGGCTGGCCGAGGACCTGCTGGTCTCGGCCGAGGCCTCCGCCAACATGGTCGTCATCCGTACCCCGCCCGGTGCGGCGCAGTACCTGGCCTCGGCCATCGACCACACCGACTTCCACGCGATCCTGGGCACCATCGCAGGGGACGACACCATCCTGGTGATCTCCCGCGACCCCCAGGGCGGCGAGGAACTGGCGTCGGCGCTGCTGCGCATGTCCGACCGCCGGCCCTGAACCGGGTCCGGCCCGGACCCGCCGCGCGGCCCCGTGCGGCGCCCGCCCCCCGTACGTTCCCTGTCCACGTTCCACCGAAGGAGACCACCATGGCCGACCGGCCCGGCAGCGAGCAGCCAGGCGACGGAGGTTCCGGGGCCCTGCGCCTCTGGGGCGGCCGTTTCGAGGGCGGCCCCGACCAGGCGCTGGCCAGGCTGTCGCTGAGCACCCACTTCGACTGGCGGCTGGCCCGCCACGACATCGCGGGGTCGCGGGCGCACGCCCGTGCCCTGCACCGGGCCGGACTGCTCACCGCGGACGAACTGGACCGCATGGTCGAGGGCCTGGACCGGCTGGAGGCCGATGTCGCCTCCGGCGCGTTCACCCCCGTCTTCGAGGACGAGGACGTGCACACCGCATTGGAGCGCGGCCTGCTGGAACGGGTCGGACCCGACCTGGGCGGACGGCTGCGGGCCGGGCGCTCGCGCAACGACCAGATCGCCACCCTGGTGCGCATGTACCTGCGCGAGGAGGCCCGCTCCATCGCCGAGGAGGTCCTGGCGCTGGTGGGGGCCCTGGCCGACCAGGCCGCCGCCCACCCCGACGCCGCGATGCCCGGCCGCACCCACCTCCAGCACGCCCAGCCGGTCCTGCTCGGCCACCAGTTGATGGCGCACGCCTGGCCGCTGCTGCGCGACGTCGAGCGCCTGCGCGACTGGGACCGCCGCGCCGCCGTGTCCGCCTACGGCTCGGGCGCGCTCGCGGGCTCCTCCCTCGGACTGGACCCGGAGGCCGTCGGCGCCGAGCTGGGCTTCCCCGGTTCGGTGGAGAACTCCATCGACGGCACCGCCGCGCGCGACGTCGTGGCCGAGTTCGCTTTCGTCACCGCCATGATCGGCGTGGACCTGTCGCGCCTGTCGGAGGAGGTCATCCTCTGGGCGACCAAGGAGTTCTCCTTCGTCACCCTCGACGACGCCTTCTCCACCGGTTCGTCGATCATGCCGCAGAAGAAGAACCCGGACGTGGCGGAGCTGGCACGCGGCAAGGCGGGACGGCTGGTGGGGGACCTCACCGGCCTGCTCACCACCCTCAAGGGGCTTCCGCTGGCCTACAACCGGGACCTCCAGGAGGACAAGGAGCCGGTCTTCGACGCCGTCGACAGCCTCCACCTGCTGCTGCCCGCCATGACCGGCATGGTCGCCACGCTGGTCTTCCACACCGACCGGATGGCCGGGCTCGCCCCGCAGGGCTTCTCCCTGGCCACGGACATCGCCGAGTGGCTCGTCCGCGAGCGGGTGCCCTTCCGGGAGGCGCACGAGATCGCGGGGGCGTGCGTGCGGGTGTGCGAGGAGCGCGGGATCGACCTGCCCGACCTGTCCGACGACGACTTCGCGGCCGTCTCCGAGTACCTGACGCCGAAGGTCCGCGAGGTGCTCACCGTGCCGGGCTCGCTCGCCTCCCGCTCGGGCAAGGGCGGCACCGCCCCGGTCCGGGTCGCCGAGCAACTTGAGCGGCTGCGCGCGGGCGCCGCCGAGCACCGCGGCGGCTGGCTCGCCTGACAGTTCCTCCCCGGTGGGCGGGGTCGGGTCATGGACCCGGCCCCGCCCACCGTCCTCACGTCCCGAGTCCCACCCGCCCGGCCTCGATACGGCGTGCAGGAGCACCCTCCGAGTTTCCCCGTTCCACCGGTACCGGCTTCCCGAGTGCGGTAGCGTCCTGAACCTACGGACACCAAACGTGGCCTTCTCTTTACTCCCCGCACACCAGGGGTCGCGTGTGCCTGAGGTGCCCGTGACCAGTCCATGGAGGGAGTGCGATGGGACAGCCGGGGAGGACCGGTCGCGGGATCAGGGCTCAGCTCAACAGAATGGTGCTGGTACCCGGCCTGACGTTCCTGGCCCTGTTCGCCGTGATGGGCGCGGCCGTGCTCGGCCAGGCGGTCTCCCTGCGGGCCGCGGTCGGCGACGGGCGCGACGGCATCGAACTCGCCGAGGCCCTGTCGCGGCTCCAGACGGAGCGCCGCCTCGTCGCCGAGCACCTCGCCGCTCCGAGCGGGGGAGATCGCGGGCTCCTCGCGGGTGCCGTCGAGGAGACGGACCTGGCCTTGGAGCGGGTCCGTGCTCTGAACGGTGACCCGGACGGGCCGGCCGGTGACTTCCTCGACGCCCTGGAGGGGGTCGAGCGGGCGCGGGAGGACGGCCTCGGCGGTGGCGCGGAACCCGCCGTCGTCGACGCCTACACCGAGGCGCTCCACAGCGGTATCCGCCTCTACGGGAGTGCCACGCGCCGCCTCGACTCCGGGCCCGCGGCCACCGACGCCGCCGCGGCCACCGGTCTGCTGTGGGCCCTGGAGAGCTTCAGCCACGCGGACGCCCTGGTCAGCGCATCGATGGGAACGACGCTCGCTCCCAGCGAGCGCGCCCGGATCGCCGCCCTGCTGGCGGACACCCGCCACAGGGTGGAGACCGACGTGCCGCCGTCGTCCGAGGCGGCGTCGGGTCCCGCGGGCGCGGCCCCGGTCGCCGAGAGCCCGGCCTGGCAGGAGGCCATGGACCTGGCCGACCGCCTCGCCCTCCAGGAGGCCGGCCCCGCCGCCACCGACGGATGGCGGTCGGCGGCCGACCGGGTCGCCGCCGACCTGGAGGAGGCCGTCGCCGAGCGCGCCGCCTCCGCGGTCTCCGCCGGGGAGTCCTCCGGTGCGTGGCGCCTCCCCCTGGTGATCGGCTCCGGCCTGGTCGCGCTGCTCGCCGGCGCCCTCGCCTACGGGGTGGCCACCCGAGCGGCGACCCGTCTCACCGACAGGCTCGCCAAGCTGCGTTCGGACATCCTGGGCGCGGCCCGCAACGACCTGCCCCGTATCGTGCGGCGGCTGGAGACGGGTGACGGTGTCGACCTCGACACCGACGTCAAGCGGCTCGACCACGGCGACGACGAGATCGGCCGGGTCGCCGACGCCTTCGACCTCGCCCAGCGCGCCGCGGTGGGCGCCGCCGTCAGGCAGGCGGACCTCCGGGCGGGTGCCAACCGGGTCTTCCTCGGTATCGCCCACCGCAACCAGGCGCTCGTCCAGCGCCAGATCCAGTTGTTGGACCGGGTGGAGCGGGAGGAGGAGGACCCCGACCTGCTGGAGAGCCTCTTCCAGCTCGACCACCTGGCCACGCGGGGGCGCCGCCACGCGGAGAACCTCATCATCCTCGGCGGGGCCCAGCCCGGACGCCGCTGGCGTCACCCGGTCTCCCTCATGGACATCCTGCGCGGTGCGGTCTCCGAGACCGAGGAATACGCCAGGGTCCGCCTGACGTCGGTGCCGGAGCTGTCGCTGTCCGGCGCGGTGGTGGCCGACGTCATCCACATGCTCGCCGAGCTGGTGGAGAACGCCACAGCGTACTCTCCACCGCACACCGAGGTCACCGTCGCCACCGAGACCGTCCCCAAGGGGGTCGTCGTCGAGGTCGAGGACCAGGGGCCCGGGATGACCGACGAAGTCCTGGCCAGGGTGAACACGACGCTGAGCGCGGCACCGGAGTTCGACGTGATGGGGCCGGGCACCGACGCGCGGCTGGGCCTGTTCGTCGTCGCCCGCCTGGCCCACAAGCACGGCATCGGCGTCGAACTGCGTCCCGCTCCCCACGGCGGCATCCGCGCGGTGGTGCTCATCCCCTCCGGCCTGCTCGCCGCCCCGTCGGCGGCGGCCCCCGACCGGATCGGGGGCCCGGCCCGTGCGAGCGCGTACGCCGGGCACGGCCCGGACCCGTCCGGGACCTCCGGCGACCGCCGCCCCGTGCTCAGGCCGGTCCCCCGGCACCAGGGCGGAGAGGAGGCCGCCCCACCCGGCTCCGTCGGGCCGCCGGTGCTGCGCCAGGTACCCGACCTGGCCGAGGAGGCCGACTCAGCCGCCCCCTCCCAGCCGGTCCGCGGTGCCGGGCACCGGCGGCCCCCGCTGCCCAAACGCAGGCGCCAGGCCAGTCTCGTCCCCCGGCTCAAGGAGGAGCGGGAGGGCCCTGAGCAGTCGACGGACCGCAGCCCGGAGGAGGCGCGCCGGATGATGGACGCCTTCAGCGCGGGTACGCGGCGAGGTCGGTCCGAGGACACCGGCACGAGTGGGCACGCCGACCGGATCGACGCCAACGCAGACGATCACATGGGAGAGAACGACTGAGATGGTGGGCAAGGGCAACGCCGTGGACAACCTGGACTGGCTGCTGGACGATCTGGTGGACCGTGTCGTCGGGACCGACCATGCGATCGTGCTCTCGGCCGACGGCCTGCTGATCGGGCGGTCGCGTCTGCTGACCGGCGAGGACGCGGAGCACCTGTCGGCGCTGGCATCGGCCTTCCAGAGCCTGGCGCGGGGAACGGGACGGTACTTCGGAGGGGGTGCCGTCCGCCAGACCGTGGTCGAGATGGAGCGCTCCTACCTCTTCGTGACCGCGGCGGGCGAGGGGGCGTGCCTGGCGGTGCTGGCCGACGAGACCGCGGACGTCGGGCTGGTCGCCTACGAGATGAACCTGAGAGTCAAGAGAGTGGGCGAGTTCCTCACGGCCGCTCCGCGCGGCTCGGGGCGGCTCACCACCACGGGGGGCGCGGGTTCGTGAACATGCCGGGCCGACGCCATCCGGTCGCCCCTCCGGGACATCCCACGTCCGAGGGGCCGACGCCGGGGGTACGCGAGACCGAGACACCGGGGGGCTTCCTGGTCCGCCCCTACACACTGACCGGGGGACGCACGCGGCCCCGCGACAGCGGCCCGTGGCTGGACATGATCACCATCGTGGTGGCCGAGCACGGCCGGGCGGTGCGGTCCCTGGAGCCGGAGCGGGGGGAGATCCTCAGACTGTGCCACCGTCCGATCTCGGTGGCGGAGATCTCGGCACGGCTCGACATCCCGCTGACCGTGGTCAGGGTGCTCCTGGGCGACATGCTCGCCGAGGGGGACGTGCGCACCCGGGCCTCCGACGCCGTGGCCCGGCTTCCCGAGAAGAAGGTACTCCAGGCGGTACTCGATGGCATCCGCAGACTCTGAGGCCGTGGCGGCCGAGCGGGAGGCGATCCCGCGGTCGGTCAAGATCCTCGTCGCCGGCGGGTTCGGAGCGGGCAAGACGACGCTGGTCGGATCGGTCAGTGAGATCGAGCCCCTGCGTACCGAGGAGGTCATGACCGAGGCCGGCCACGGTGTGGACGACACCCGCGGGGTGGAGGGCAAGGACACCACCACGGTCGCCCTGGACTTCGGCCGGATCAGCGTGGCCTCCGACGTGGTCCTGTACCTGTTCGGGACCCCGGGGCAGGAGAGGTTCTGGTTCATGTGGGACGAGTTGGCCGACGGCGCCCTGGGTGCGGTCGTGCTCGCCGACACCCGACGCCTGGACACCTGTTTCCACGCGGTGGACTTCTTCGAGAGGCGCGGGGTTCCGTTCGTGGTGGCGGTGAACCGCTTCGACGGCGCGGACGACTACCGTGAGGAGGAGGTCCGTGAGGCGCTGGACGTCTCCGCGCGGGTACCGGTGCTCACGGCCGACGCACGGGTGTGCGAGTCGTGCAAGAAGGTCTTGGTCGACCTGGTCTCGTACGTGATCCGGCTGCGCGATCCCTCTCCGAACGGATGAGGGGCGGCCCACGGCGACCCGCAGCCCGGCCCGGACCGCGGTATACCTTCGGGAGGCGCGCCCGCGTTGCGGTGTTGAACGCTACAATGTCGCGGCAGTGAACTTCCTTGTCATCTGCCCTGATCGCCCCATCCGCCTCCGATCTGAATCCTGGTATGCGAAACTCAGACCGACTTCCTCCACGCGAACTCCCCAAGCGTCGTTCCGGTCGCCACCGCAACCCGTTGTCCTTCGACAACTGGTTCGGCACGCCCGCCCTGGTCATGGCGGTTCCCGGGACGGCCGAACAGGCCAGGGACGCCAGGGGCGAGTCGATCGGCGGCCGGATGGCCGACCTGGTGCGCGCCTACCGGCCCGAGGTCACGATCCGCTACGGGCACACCGAGGGCGGTGAGCAGACGCTCGCCGAGGCCCTCAGCGGCCTGGACGAACACAACGGCGCCCCTCTCAGCGGTGTCGTGGTTCCCCTGGTCACGGCGCCGCACACGGCCGTCTCCACGGCGGTCTCCTCGGCCGTCGAGGCCAGCGGCGCCAACGTGCGCATCGCCGAGGGGCTCGGGCCGCACCCGATGCTGGCGGAGGTCCTGCACCTGCGCCTGGCGGAGGCCGGGCTCGTCCGAGCCGACCGCATGCGCCTGATCAGCGTCGTGGCGCCCAGCGAGACCATGGCGGACGGTGTCGTCGTGGGCGCCGTCGGCGGCGAGGGCGCGGCCAGTGCCGCCGGTGTGAGCGCGGTCCTGCTCGCGGCCCGGCTCGGTCTGACCGTGCTTCCGGCCGACCTGGACCGCGAGGCGTCGGTGGAGCAGGTCATCGCGCAGTTGCACGACGGCGGCAGCCGCCGCCCGGTCATCGCCCCCAGCGCCCTGGGCCCGGAACTGCCCCGGGAGCGCATGGAGCGGATGGCCGAGCGGTTCGGTGCCCGCTTGGGCGAGCCGCTGGGCGCCGACGGCCTCCTGGGCAAGATCGCCGCCCTGCGCTACGCGGAGATCCTCAACTCGCTGGGGGTCGAGCAGCCGCCCACGGTCGAGGAGCTGCCCGCCCCCGTGGGCTCCCGGCACCGCCCGGAGTCCTGAGGCCGGCCGCCGGCGATCCACGAGAGGCCATCCGTGACGGGTGGCCTCCCAGGCGCGTCCCGGGACGCGGTCGACCTCCCGCGCCGCTGCGGTGGCGACGAGGCCGCTCCCATTGCAGCACGGGTCCGACGATCCTGTCCTGCACCAAAGGATAACTAATCGTGATTGTTTGACAGCACAGGGCAAGGAATCTCCGGTAGCCTCGCATGCGACCGCACGTGATCGGGCGGTTACACAGGCTGGAGGGGGTCCATGCGTAGAACCAGAGACCGCGTGTCCACGATTCGCGCGCAGCTCACCCGCATCGTGCTGATCCCGAGCCTGTGCTTCCTCGCACTCTGGCTCGTGGTGGCCGCCGTCGGAACGACCCAGGCGGTGCGGCTGATGGGACAGGTCACCCAGGCGCGCGAGGGGGCACAGGCCTATTCGAGCGCGTTCGACGCACTGCACGCCGAGCGCCGGCTGTCACTCGTGCACCTGGGCCTCCAGGAGAGCGGATCAGGGACCTCCGAGGCCCGCTCGGCCCTGGACGAGCAGCGGGAGCGTACGGACACCGCGCTGGCCGCGGCCGTCGACGCCGCACGTTCGGCCGACGGCGACAACGAGGTCGAACGCAGGTCCCAGGCCCTGCTGGACGGTCCGGACACGGTGTCCGGTCTGCGCGCGGGCGTGGACCAGGGGACCACGGGCCGTGAGGAGGCGCTGCTGGGCTACGGGGCCGTGCTCGACGCCGTCCGTTCGGCCACCGTGGCGCTCGTCCACACCACCGACGGCGGCGAGAACCTGACCGACGCGGTCCTGACCCGGGAACTGCTGGACGCCGAGTCGGACTACGCCACCGCCGACGCGCTCCTGGCCGGAGTCATCGCCGCGGGCAGGATGACCTACGCGGAGACCGCCCACTTCACCTACGTCACCGCCTCCTACCGGCACACACTGGACGCGGCCGCGCCCGACATGCATCCCGGGATCAGGGAGCGCTACCGGGACCTGCGTGCCGCGGACGCCTGGCTCCGCGCCGAGGAGACCAGCCGCCGGGTGGTCACACGCTCCCCGAACGCGGACGCCGTGCCCGAGGGCGCCGTGACGGGGGCCGGGGCACCCGAGGAGGACCCGGCCGTGGTGTGGAGCACCGGCGTCGGCGCCACCGGTGCGGACTGGGACTCCTCCTCAGCGGTCTCCCTCGCCGCGCTGGACGGACTCGCGCGGGCCCAGACCGATCGGACCGTCGACCTCGCCTGGAGCGCGGCACTGCTGCGCGTCTCCCTCGGGGTGGCCGCGGCCGTGG
The DNA here is from genome assembly GCF_048060475.1 of Nocardiopsis sp. LOL_012. Taxonomy (NCBI): domain Bacteria; kingdom Bacillati; phylum Actinomycetota; class Actinomycetes; order Streptosporangiales; family Nocardiopsidaceae; genus Nocardiopsis; species Nocardiopsis sp. LOL_012. Next base: position 54,311 of record NZ_JBHMIV010000031.1, read on the forward strand.
TCACCCTCGGTGCGGGGGCCGCCGCCATCGCCGTCGTCGGCCGTTCCTCGCGCCGCCTCACAGACCGCCTCGCGCGCCTGCGCGAACAGATCCTCGACCGCGACGCCGACCTCCCCGAGATCATCGACCGGGCACAGCGCGGCCGACGGGTCGAGGTCCATGAGGAGCTGCCCCCCATGGACGAGCGCGGAGACGACGAGATCGGCCAGGTCGCGGAGGCTCTGGACAGCGCACAGCTCGCCGCGGTGGGCGCGGCCGTCCGCCAGGCCGAGATCCGCCGCGGCGCCAACCGCGCCTTCCTCGGGATCGCGTTCCGCAACCAGGCACTGGTCCAGCGCCAGTTGCGGCTGCTGGACGAGATCGAGTACAGGGAGCAGGACCCGGACGCGCTGCGCCGCCTGTTCCTCCTCGACCACCTCGTCACCCGTGCCCGGCGCTACGCCGACAACCTCATCATCCTCGGCGGCGGCCAGTCGGCCCGCCTGTGGCGCCAGCCCAGCCCGCTCGTGGACGTCCTGCGCGCCGCCATCGCGGAGACGGAGGACTACGAACGGGTCCGGCTGACCTCCGCGCCCCGCGTCCTCATGCGGGGCCAGGTGGTCTCCGACATCGTCCACCTGCTGGCGGAGCTGGTGGAGAACGCCACCCAGTTCTCCCCGGCGGGCACACCGGTGGACGTCAGTTGCACACCGGTGCCGGAGGGCCTGGTCGTGGAGGTCGAGGACCGCGGCCTGGGGATGTCCGAGCACGGGTACGCCTCCGCCGAACGGACCCTCAACCAGCCGCCCGAGTTCGACGTCATGGCGCTTCCGGACGATCCACGCCTGGGCCTGTTCGTGGTGGCCCGCCTGGCTGAGCGCCACGGGGTCCGTGTCTGGCTGCGGCCCTCCCCCTACGGAGGCACCCGGGCCACCACCCTGTTGCCGAACACCCTGCTGGAACCGGCGGAGAACCCGGCCCCCGCACCCGGCCGTTCCGAACCCCAGGACCAGGGGGTCCCGGTCACGGTTCCCGGGCCCCCCGGCACCGTCGCCGACGAAGCGGACCGGGGGACCGGACCGGAGGGGGACCGGACCCCCTCGCACACGGCGCCGGTGAGCGGGGCACACCGGGTTTCGCGGCCCCAGGCCCCCCCGGACCCGCTGGGCGGGTCGCCGAGCCCCAACTGAGGCGGTCCGGCGCTATGCTCGGGCCCCGGCATGCCCTGTGCGGCATGTCGGGGCCACGTTGTCCACAGCCTGGGGCGCACTCTGGTACGGGGCGGCGGGTCGGCCCACCATGGAGGGTGACGGGGGTCGGGGGACGGTCCCGCGCCCCTGCCGGAGGTGACCATGCCCGTTGCCCGACGGATCGCTGCGGTACTCGGTGCCGTGGCCGCGCTCATACTCATGGCCTCGGCGGCCCCGGCCGCCGGTGACCCGGGAGGGGGAGAGGTGGACGGTTTCGCCGTGACATACCTGCCCGCACAGGTCGATGAACGGACCTCGGCGGAGGACTTCGACTACACGTGGGGGGACGTGGCCTTCTCCACCCGTGTCTGGGAGCGACCACTGGAGGGGGGCGGGGCCCGGGTCGTGCTCCAGGTCCTGGTGATGCGGGGGGACCGGCTCACGGGCCTGGATTCCCTCCGCGACTTCCTCGCCGAGTACCACGAGCGCCCGACCGAGTCCTGGGACCTCACGGAGTTCGACAACCGGGGGACCCGCGCCCTGAAGGGGGAGGCCGAGGCGTTCTGGAGCTCCGGCCCCGGTGTGGCCGTGGAGGTGCGGGACGCCTTCGGGCTCCTGGGGCAGGAGGAACTCCTGAAGACCGCGCGCGGGGTCACCCCGGCCGACCCCGTCTGACGCCCGAGGTCCGGGCCGCCGTGCACGGGCGGCCCGGACCTGCGCCCCGGTCAGCAGCCGGAGAGCACCTCGCGCAGGGCCGCCTCCTCGGCGGAGTTCACGGCCAGGTCCCAGGTGTGCTTGACCTCGATCCACGCCGCCGCGTACTCGCAGTGGAAGGACTCCAGCGGGGGAAGCCACTCGCCGGGGTCCTCGTCGCTCTTCGACCGGTTGCTGGAGGCGCTGACCGCCCACAGTTGGGGAGACGTGTCGAGGTCGTTGGCGAAGCGCTCGCGCTCCTCCGTGGTCCAGGTGTCGGCACCGGAGCGCCAGGCCTCGGCCAGCGGGACCATGTGGTCGATGTCCAGGTCCCCGGCCTCGGTGAAGGTCTCTCCGTCGTACTCGCTGTACCAGGTGCCCGACACCGGTTGGCAGTCCTCGTCCACCTCCACGTTCTCGCCGTCGCGCAGCAGGACGACCTGGCGGGCGGTGCAGTCGTCCTGCGCCTCCTCCGACCACAGCCCCGATTCCCAGTGCGGGAACAGCGACCGGTCGTAGCCGGGCGGGTCGGCCTCCTCAACGCGAAGTTCGTCCAGAAGGGCCAGGGCGCTGCCGGGGTCCGAGGAGCCCGATCCGCCCCCCTGGGAGTCGGTGGGGGCCTGTGACACGTCGAGGTCGATCACGTCGGACAGGTCGGAGGGGGACAAGTCGCTGCACCCGCTGGTCAGGAGGAGGACTCCGGCCAGTCCGGCCAGGACCCGGCCTGCGGTGGGTCGATCGGGCATGAGGGATTCCAATCCGGTCCGCCCCGTGGACGGGGCACCCCCGTGCAGGGGCTCGGTCGCTGTTGCCGTGTCCATGGTCCGGCATCGTCGCCCCTGGTCGCACACCGAGTCCTCGAAGTGGGGGTGTTCCCCGCTCCGGCCTCCCCTCCGTGTTCCCCCGAGGACGGTCCGGAGCGGTTCGGCCCCGCCGCGGCGGGGCCGGCACGGGTGCTCCACGGGCCGTCCGTCCCTACCGGAGCGCGTTCCCGGCCGGGTCCTGGAACGCCCGGACGAGTCCGTCGAGGAGGATGCGGTAGGTCTCCTCCGTGTCGTCCGGGAGGCCGAAGCCCCCGCGTGCCTCCAGGTCGACGAATCCGTGCAGGGCGCTGCGCAGCACCCGGACGGCGTGGACGGCCCGGTCGTCCCCGACGCCGAAACCGCGTAGGACCGCGGCGAGCACCTCGACGGGGGCGTAGAAGACCTTCTGCGCCTCGGGGTCGTCGGAGCCCGGTGCCTTCTGCAGGACCGCGTACCTTCCGGGGTGGTCGTGCGCGTAGCCGCGGTAGGCGTCGGCGACGGAGCGCAGAGCGTCGGGCCCGGCCCGGCCGGTGGCGGCGGCACGGATCCGGTCCCCGAATTCGGCGGCAGCGAGCAGAGCCACCTCCCGGTGCAGTCCGGCCAGGCCGTCCACGTGCTTGTACAGGCTGGGGACGGCGACGCCGAAGCGCTGGGCGACCGCCGAGAGCGACAGGGAGTCGAGCCCCCGCTCGTCGGCGATCCGCGCGGCCTCCTCCGCCACCATGCGCCTGGTGAGTCCGGCCCTAGGCACCGGCCTTCGCCCTCTCGGCCAGCCGGAGGACGGCGGAGACGACGGCGTCCGGCTGCTGGGACTGCGGGTAGTGGCCGCAGTCGGGAACCGTCTCGACGGTGCCGCCGACCACCGAGGCGACCCACTCGGCCTCGGCGGCCGGGTCCGGCCAGTCGGGGTCCTGCTCGCCCACGACCACCGTGGCCGCGGCACGGAGCCCGGGGGCAGCCAGGACCTGTTCGCTGGGGGCCAGGACCGTGGCGGCGATCGAGCGGAAGCGGTCGGCGGGCCGCAGCATGTCCCTGACGCGCCGCTTCTGCTCCGTATGCCCTTCGGGGGTGCGGCCCACGTGCAGTTTGTCGTAGTAGTAGGCCAGGACGCCGGGGCCCCAGGGGCGCAGCAGCAAGATCTGGAAGCCCAGGCGGAGCAGCGGGCTGATGTTGTGACGCAGGAAGGGGCAGAGGAGGGCGATCCCCGCGACGAGGTCGGGGCGCTCCATGGCGGCGATGGTCACCGCGGCGCCGCCGAGGGAGTTGCCGACCATCAGGACGTTCTCGCCGCCCAGCTCCTCGGCCAGGGCGATGGCGTCGGTGGCGGCGGCGCGGTTGGTGTGTTCGGTGAAGGTCGTGTCGCTGTCGCCGTGGCCGCGCAGGTCCATGACGGCCACCCGGTGCCCGGCCTCGGCCAGAGCCTCGCCGACGAAGCGGAACGAGGCGCGGTGGTCGAACATGCCGGTGACGCAGACGATGAGCGGGCGGTTCCGGTCGGTGGGGCCGTAGAGGTCGTAGGCGATGCGTCCCTCGGGGCGCTGCAGGTGGTGCACGGGGGCTCCTCCACATCAGGCTTATGTCTTTAGCCATAAAGCTAATCTCATTAGCTTTCGTGGTCAAGGCACGGGGCTCCGGGACTGTTCAGAGCGGTCCGGGGCGTTGTGCGTGGCGGCGGCCGCAGGGTCCCCGGCAGGACCGGTGGCGCCCCGGAGCCGATAGCGTGGTGCCGGGACACCGGGAGGCCGTCGGAAGGCCCCGGCCCCCATTCGAGGCGGATCGGGCCCAGGGCCCGCCTGAGCGACAGAGAGCTGTACACGTGACCGACATCATCGACGAACTCCAGTGGCGCGGCCTGCTCGCGCAGACGACCGACCTTGACGTACTCCGCAAGGCGCTCGCCGATGGTCCGGTCACCCTGTATTGCGGCTTCGACCCGACCGCGGGGAGCCTGCACGTGGGCCACCTCACCCAGATCCTGACCCTGGCCCGCTTCCAGCGGGCCGGGCACCGGCCCATCGCCCTCGTCGGTGGCGGAACCGGCCTCATCGGCGACCCCAAGCCCACGGCCGAGCGGCAGATGAACTCGGTGGAGACGGTCCGGGGCTGGGTGGGCGTCCTGGCCGGGCAGTTGTCGTCCTTCCTGCGCTTCACACCCGAGGGGGATCGGCCGCAGCCGACCGACGCGATCCTCGCCGACAACGGCGACTGGCTCGGCGGGATCAACGCCATCGAACTGCTGCGCGACGTCGGCAAGCACTTCAGCGTCAACCAGATGCTCGCCAGGGAGACGGTCCGGAGCCGGCTCGACGGTGAGGGGATGAGCTACACCGAGTTCAGCTACGTCCTCCTCCAGTCCTACGACTTCGTCCAGCTCTACCGGCGCTACGGCTGCACGCTGCAGACCGGGGGCTCGGACCAGTGGGGGAACATCACGGCCGGACTGGACCTGATCCGGCGGATGGACGGCAACCGGCCGCACGGCCAGGCCCACGCACTGACCACGAACCTGCTGACGAAGGCGGACGGTACCAAGTTCGGCAAGACCGAGTCGGGCAGTGTGTGGCTGGACCCGGAGCTGACCACGCCCTACGCCTTCTACCAGTTCTGGTTCAACGCCGACGACCGCGACGTCGTCCGCTACCTCAAGACGTTCAGCTTCATGGGCCGGGCCGAGATCGAGGAGCTGGAGCGCCAGACCAAGGAGCGCCCGCAGGCGCGCGCCGCGCAGCGCGCCCTGGCGCAGGAGCTCACCACGCTCGTCCACGGTGTGGAGGAGTGCCGCAAGGCGGTCGACGCGAGTCTGGCGCTCTTCGGACGCGCCGACCTGGCCGAACTGGACGCACCGACCCTGGACGCCGCCCTGGCGGAGGTGCCCAAGGTGGAGGTCGGCGGGGGGTTGGAGGACCTCCCGGGCGTCGCCGACCTGTTCGCGCTCAGCGGTCTGGCCAACAGCAAATCCGCCGCGCGCCGTGCGATCAAGGAGGGCGGGGCCTACGTCAACAACACCAAGGTCACCGACCAGGAGGCCCGGATCGGGGCCGACGACGTGCTCCAGGGCCGCTTCGTGGTGCTGCGCAAGGGCAAGCGCAACGTCGGCGGTGTGGTGCTGACCGGCTGACAGCCGGCTCTTGTTTCCCGGGCTGGGGAGCGGTGTGTACCGCTCCCCAGCCCGGGTTTGACGTCGCCCCCTCCTCTGCCTATACTCGAAAGAGTCGCTGCGGGACGGCGATCGGCCCTCTGGGTCGACTCGAAACCGGACCGCGATCACAGCCTTCTTCTCCCCCTGAGTGGTACGGGCATCGTTCTGTATCCAATAGGGTGGGGTTGTTCCCCCGAGATGGAGTATGACCTTCCATTGACGGGTGATATTCGAAGCGGTGAATGACCACACGAGATTTTCACCCCGTTCGGGTGTTGCGTACGAACCGCCGGGTTTGGCGGGAACACGGAACAGCTGATAAA